>NZ_JBNDJH010000037.1:0-55406 GCF_050434865.1 Pseudomonas silensiensis | reverse complement strand
TCTCCCACGGTCTGTACTGGTCAGAGTCAGAATCGAGTCTGTAGTCCCACCCACCCCTTCAAGTCTAAACATACAAGCGAGCCTGCTCGCGATGAGGGCTTAACATTCAACAAATCTGCTGACTGTTATACCGCCATCGCGAGCAGGCTCGCTCCCACATGGGTAAAGCGAGGTCAGATCAGAGACCGTAGCTCATCAG
Source organism: Pseudomonas silensiensis (assembly GCF_050434865.1). Lineage (NCBI taxonomy): Bacteria > Pseudomonadati > Pseudomonadota > Gammaproteobacteria > Pseudomonadales > Pseudomonadaceae > Pseudomonas > Pseudomonas silensiensis. The sequence goes on along the minus strand of NZ_JBNDJH010000037.1, from coordinate 55,207 downwards.
ACGCTCGTAACGGCGAGCCAACAGCGCTTCGTTATCGAACTTCTTCAACATCGCCAGCTGCGAGCTCAGCTCGGCACGGATCGATGCAGCCGCAGCAGCCGGATTACGGTGCGCGCCGCCCAACGGCTCGCTGATCACTTTATCCACAATACCCAGGCCTTTCAGGCGCTCGGCAGTGATGCCCATGGCTTCGGCAGCGTCCGGCGCTTTCTCGGCGGTCTTCCACAGAATCGAGGCGCAACCTTCCGGCGAAATCACCGCGTAGGTCGAGTACTGCAACATGTTCAGTTGATCGCATACGCCGATCGCCAGAGCACCGCCGGAACCACCTTCACCGATCACGGTGGCGATGATTGGGGTTTTCAGGCGTGCCATGACGCGCAGGTTCCAGGCAATCGCTTCGCTCTGGTTGCGCTCTTCAGCGTCGATACCAGGGTAAGCGCCCGGGGTGTCGATGAAGGTCAGGATCGGCATTTTGAAACGCTCGGCCATTTCCATCAGGCGGCAAGCCTTGCGGTAGCCCTCCGGACGCGGCATGCCAAAGTTGCGACGAACTTTCTCGCGTACTTCGCGGCCTTTCTGGTGACCGATGATCATCACCGGCTGATCGTCCAGACGCGCAATGCCGCCGACGATCGCAGCGTCGTCGGAGAAGTGACGGTCGCCGTGCAGTTCATCGAACTCGGTGAAGATGTGTTCGATGTAGTCCAGGGTATATGGACGTTTCGGGTGACGCGCCAGACGCGCGATCTGCCAGCTGGTCAGCTTGCCGAAGATGTCTTCGGTCAACGTGCTGCTTTTGTCCTGCAGGCGGGAGATCTCATCGCCGATATTCAGCGAATTGTCATTACCGACCAAGCGCAACTCTTCGATCTTGGCTTGCAGGTCGGCGATCGGCTGTTCGAAATCAAGAAAATTCGGGTTCATAGGCGTCCGTCTTGGGTCGACATCCAAGAGAGCTTGGGCCGGCCGGTTGTCTATTCGCGCCCTACCTTAAGGGACAGGCGCGTTCAGGTCGAGATTAAAAATTCTGGTCGAGATCGGGACCTACAGATAGCCCCCGACCGTCAACGGTATTGGAGGAAGACGTTGTCTCGCCCGAACTGGTCACGCAGGGCTTGAATCAAGGCATCCGCCGGGTCAATTCGCCAGGTCTCGCCGAACTGCAGCAAGGCCTTCGCATCGGGACTGGTGTATTCCATAGTGATCGGGCACGCGCCACGGTGACGCTTGAACAACTCACCGAGCCAGCGTAGCTGATCGCCTTTCAAATCCTGGGTTTGCAACTTCAAGCGCAGGCTTTCGGCCAGGTTGGTGCGCGCATCTTCCATGCTCATCACCCGCTTGACCCGCAACCGCAGCCCGCCGGAGAAATCGTCGTTACTGACTTCGCCTTCGACCACCACCATCGCGTCGGTCTGCAACAGCGACTGCGCCGAATGGAATGCTTCGGCGAACAGCGACGCTTCGATCCGACCCGAGCGGTCGTCGAGGGTGATGAAACCCATCTTGTCGCCCTTTTTGTTCTTCATCACGCGCAAGGCGATGATCATGCCCGCGACGGTCTGGGTATCACGGGCCGGTTTCAGGTCGATGATGCGTTGACGGGCGAAACGGCGGATCTCACCTTCGTATTCGTCGATCGGGTGACCGGTCAGGTACAGGCCCAGGGTGTCTTTCTCCCCTTTCAGGCGTTCCTTGAGGGTCAACTCCTTGGCCTTGCGGTGATTGGCGTAGACGTCGGCATCTTCTTCGACGAACAGACCGCCAAACAGGTCGACATGACCGCTATCGTGGGTACGCGCGGTTTGTTCGGCGGCCTTGATCGCCCCTTCCATGGCGTTCAGCAAGACCGCTCGGTTGCGGTCGATATTGGCCTGATAGGCTTTCTGCTCGTCATGGAAGTAAGGCCCCAGACGATCCAGCGCACCGCTGCGGATCAATCCGTCCAGGGTGCGCTTGTTGATACGTTTGAGATCGACACGGGCGCAGAAATCGAACAGATCCTTGAACGGACCTTCCTGACGCGCCTCGGTGATGGCTTCCACCGGACCTTCGCCCACACCCTTGATCGCGCCGAGGCCGTAAATAATCCGGCCTTCGTCATTCACCGTGAACTTGAACTCCGAAGTATTCACATCCGGCGCGTCGAGACGCAGCTTCATGGTGCGAATTTCTTCGATCAAGGTCACGACCTTGTCGGTGTTGTGCATATCCGCCGACAGTACCGCGGCCATGAATGGCGCCGGGTAGTGCGTTTTCAGCCACGCGGTCTGGTATGACACCAGGCCGTAAGCGGCGGAGTGGGATTTGTTGAAGCCGTAACCGGCGAATTTCTCTACCAGGTCGAAAATGTTACCGGCCAGGTCAGCGTCGATATTGTTGGTCTTGCAACCGTCAATGAAGCCGCCGCGCTGCTTGGCCATTTCTTCGGGTTTTTTCTTACCCATGGCTCGACGCAGCATGTCCGCACCGCCGAGGGTGTAACCGGCCATGACCTGGGCAATCTGCATCACCTGTTCCTGATACAGGATGATGCCGTAAGTCGGAGCCAGAACCGGCTTGAGGCCTTCGTACTGGTAGTCCGAGTGCGGGTACGCGAGCTCGGCGCGACCGTGCTTACGGTTGATAAAGTCGTCCACCATGCCCGATTGCAACGGGCCCGGACGGAACAGGGCCACCAATGCGATCAAGTCTTCCAGGCAGTCGGGCTTGAGCTTTTTGATCAGCTCTTTCATGCCGCGCGACTCAAGCTGGAACACCGCAGTCGTTTCAGCTTTTTGCAGCAACTGGTAAGTCGGCTTGTCATCCAGCGGGATGAACGCGATATCCAGCGGCGGCTCATCAACCTTGGCGCGATCACGGTTGATGGTTTTCAGCGCCCAGTCGATGACCGTCAGGGTCCGCAGACCGAGGAAGTCGAACTTCACCAGGCCCGCGGCTTCAACGTCATCCTTGTCGAATTGGGTAACCAGACCATCACCGGCCTCATCGCAATAAATCGGCGAGAAGTCAGTCAGCTTGGTCGGGGCAATAACAACACCACCGGCGTGCTTACCGACGTTACGCACAACGCCTTCCAGCTTGCGGGCCATTTCCCAGATTTCGGCGGCCTCTTCATCGACCTTGATGAAGTCACGGAGGATTTCTTCCTGCTCGTAGGCCTTTTCCAGGGTCATGCCGACTTCGAACGGAATCATCTTCGACAGACGATCCGCCAAACCGTAGGACTTGCCCTGCACCCGCGCCACGTCACGGACCACAGCCTTGGCTGCCATGGAACCGAAGGTGATGATCTGGCTTACCGCGTTGCGGCCGTATTTCTCGGCCACGTAATCGATTACACGGTCACGACCGTCCATGCAGAAGTCGACGTCGAAGTCGGGCATGGAAACCCGTTCCGGGTTAAGGAACCGTTCGAACAGCAGGTCATATTCCAGCGGGTCAAGGTCGGTGATCTTCTGCACGTAGGCCACCAGCGACCCGGCACCCGACCCCCGGCCTGGACCTACCGGCACGCCGTTGCTCTTGGCCCACTGGATAAAGTCCATAACGATCAGGAAGTAACCGGGGAACCCCATCTGGATGATGATATCCAGCTCGAAATTCAGCCGGTCGACGTAGACCTGACGCTTGGCTTCGTAGTCTTCGGTGGTGTCCTTGGGCAGCAGAACGCTGAGGCGATCTTCCAGGCCATCGAAGGAAACCTTGCGGAAATACTCGTCGATGGTCATGCCATCGGGGATCGGGAAGTTGGGCAGGAAGTGAGTGCCCAGCCTCACTTCAATGTTGCAGCGCTTGGCAATCTCGACGGTGTTTTCCAGCGCTTCGGGAATGTCGCTGAACAACTCGGCCATTTCCTCGGCGCTTTTGAGGTATTGCTGATCGCTGTAATTCTTCGAACGCCGCGGATCGTCGAGGGCTCGGCCCTCACCGATGCAAACGCGGGTTTCGTGGGCGGCGAAGTCTTCCTGCTTGATGAAGCGCACGTCGTTGGTCGCGACCAGCGGCGCACCGATTTTTTCAGCGAGGGCCACGGCACCGTGCAACTGTTCTTCGTCGTTGGGGCGGTTGGTGCGCTGGATTTCCAGGTAGAACCGATCCGGGAACACGGCCATCCATTCGCGTGCCAGGTTTTCCGCTTCGGCCGGGTTGCCACTGAGCATCGCCAGACCGATCTCGCCTTCTTTCGCCGCCGACAGCATGATCAAGCCTTCGCTGGCTTCGGCCACCCACTCGCGCTCGATGATGACCGAGCCATTGCGCTGGCCGTCGATGAAGCCGCGGGAGATCAGCTCGGTGAGGTTGCGATAACCCACGGCGTTCATCGCCAGCAGGCTGATCCGGCTCAGAGCGTTATCCGGATCCTTGTTCGACAGCCACAGGTCGGCGCCACAGATCGGCTTGATCCCGGCGGCCATGGCGGCTTTATAGAATTTGACCAGGGAACACATGTTGTTCTGGTCGGTGACCGCTACGGCAGGCATGTTCATGCCGACCAGGGTCTTGACCAGCGGTTTGATCCGCACCAGACCGTCGACCAGGGAATACTCAGTGTGCAGGCGTAGATGAACGAATGAAGCCGGCATAGTGATCCTGTCTAGAAACTAGAAACGTGAAGACAACAAGGCCCGGATTGTACCGGGCCTTGGCAAAAACATCAGCCTTGCGACTAACTCTCGATCAGGTTTTCCCGCGCCTCGTACGCCAGGCGTACCGGGGCGAACGAGCGGCGGTGAATCGGCGTTGGCCCCAAGCGGGCCAGCGCCTCCAGATGAACGGGCGTCGGGTAACCTTTGTGGCCACCGATGCCGTAACCCGGGTAAATCAATTCGAACGCTGCCATCTCGCGGTCGCGGCTGACCTTGGCCAGAATCGAGGCTGCGGCGATGGCCGGTACCTTGCCGTCGCCCTGCACCACCGCTTCGGCACGCATCGACAGCTTCGGGCAACGATTGCCATCGATCATCGCCAGTTTCGGCGTAATGTGCAGGCCTTCGACGGCGCGCTGCATGGCCAGCATGGTGGCGTGGAGAATGTTCAGCTCGTCGATTTCTTCGACTTCGGCCCGAGCGATGCACCAGCTCAGGGCTTTTTCGCAGATCTCGTCGTAGAGCTTTTCGCGGCGGGCTTCGGTGAGCTTCTTCGAGTCGTTCAGGCCCAGGATCGGACGGCTCGGATCAAGGATCACGGCAGCCGTTACCACTGCGCCACAAAGCGGGCCGCGACCGACTTCGTCAACACCGGCAACCAAATCTTCGACTTCAGCGACCAAGGTGAAATCCAGCCCCATTTGCATGCTTGTTTTACTCATTGTACTTGGCCGATCAGGTTCAGCACTGCATCTGCAGCCTGGTTGGAGGCATCCAGACGAAGGGTCCGGTGGATTTCATCGAAGCCGCGGGTCTGTTCTTCACCGCCTTCGATCAGTGGCGACAGCGTCTGGGCCAAGGCTTCAACGGTCGCATCGTCCTGTAACAACTCGGGCACCAACAGGCGCTGGGCCAGCAGGTTCGGCAACGAGATGTAGGGGCTTTTCACCATGCGCTTGAGAATCCAGAACGTCAGCGGCGCCAAGCGGTACGCGACCACCATCGGCCGTTTGTACAACAACGCTTCAAGCGTCGCCGTTCCGGAGGCAATCAGTACAGCGTCACAGGCTGCCAGCGCCAGATGGGATTTACCGTTGAGCAATGTCAGCGGCAGATCCCGGCCCGCCAGCAGCTCTTCAAGTTGCTTGCGGCGCTCGGGGCCGGCGCAAGGCATGACGAACCGCACACCAGGGCGCAGGGCTCGCAGACGCTGGGCCGTATCGAGGAACAACGCACCGAGACGGCCAACTTCGCCACCGCGACTGCCGGGCATCAGAGCAACCAGCGGCCCGTCGGGCAAGCCGAGTTCAGCCCGCGCGGCGGCGCGATCGGCCTCCAGCGGGATGGCGTCAGCCAGGGAATGCCCGACAAACCGCACCGGCACGCCCTTCTCTTCATAGAATTTCGCTTCGAACGGGAACAGCGTCAGCATCAGATCGCAGCCTTCGCGAATCTTCAGCACCCGTTTCTGCCGCCACGCCCAAACCGACGGGCTAACGTAATGCACGGTCTTGATCCCGGCCTGACGCAGCTTGAGTTCGATATTGAGGTTGAAGTCCGGGGCATCGATACCGATGAACACGTCCGGCTTCTCGGCGATCAGGTCGGCAACCAGCTTCTTGCGGCGTGCCAGCAACTCGCGCAAGCGGCCCAGCACTTCCACCAGGCCCATGACCGAAAGACGCTCCATCGGGAAATACGAGGTCAGGCCTTCGGCCTGCATCAGCGGACCGCCGACACCGATGAACTCGACTGCCGGGTGCTGAGCCTTGAGTGCGCGCATGAGACCCGCGCCAAGAATGTCGCCGGAAGCCTCACCCGCTACCAGCGCAATACGCAGATTAGCCATGATTAACGAGTGATGCCGCGGGTCGAAGACTGGATGGAGTCACGGAATACCGCGACTTCCGGGAACTGATCCGAAGGCTCGGCCAGTTCGGCGAGCGCTTGTTCGACCGTAAGGCCCTGGCGATAAACCACCTTGTAGGCACGACGCAGCGCGTGGATCGCATCTTCGCTGAAACCGCGACGACGCATGCCTTCGAAGTTCATGCTGCGAGCTTCGGCCGGGTTGCCGAACACCGTGACGTACGCCGGGACGTCCTTGCCGATGGCGGTGCCCATACCGGAAAAGCTGTGGGCGCCGATATGGCAATACTGGTGAACCAGGGTAAAACCGGACAGGATTGCCCAGTCTTCAACGTGCACATGGCCCGCCAACGCGGTGTTGTTGACCAGGATGCAGTGGTTGCCGATGACGCTGTCGTGGCCGATGTGGGCATAAGCCATGATCAGATTGTGATCGCCCAGGGTTGTTTCAGAACGGTCCTGAACGGTCCCTCGGTGAATCGTCACGCCTTCACGGATAACATTGTGGTCACCAATGACCAGACGGGTTTCTTCACCCTTGTATTTCAGATCGGGCGTGTCCTCGCCTACCGAAGAAAACTGGTAGATGCGGTTGTGCTTTCCGATTCGGGTCGGGCCTTTGAGTATCACATGCGGCCCGATCACTGTTCCCTCGCCGATTTCCACACCTGCACCGATGATCGACCAAGGGCCGACCTCGACGCCGTCGGCCAGGATAGCCGTCGGATCGATGATTGCGCGAGGGTCAATCAAACTCATAGTTTGCGTTCCGCGCAGATGATTTCAGCAGAGCAGACTGGCTTGCCATCGACCGAAGCCTGGCACTCGAACTTCCAGATCTGACGCTTGCAGCTGATGAAGCGGGCTTCGAGGATCAACTGATCGCCTGGAGTGACGGGCTGGCGAAAACGCAGCTTGTCGGAGCCGACGAAGTAGTAGAGCGTGCCGTCGGCAGGCTTCACGTCGAGCATTTTGAAGCCAAGGATACCGGCAGCCTGAGCCATCGCTTCGATGATCAATACACCTGGCATGATTGGATGCGCAGGGAAGTGACCATTGAAGAAGGGTTCGTTGATGCTGACATTCTTGTAGGCGCGAATGCGCTTGCCTTCCACATCCAGATCCACGACCCGATCCACCAGCAGGAACGGGTAACGGTGAGGCAGGTATTCGCGAATCTCGTTGATGTCCATCATTTCGGGGGGAAGCCTATGTAAAGATTGGGAGGCGCGACTGACGCGCACCCCTCTAGCAAATCAAGGAGGCAGTCTAGCGGCTGTGCACACTTGATATGGAAATGGTATCAGCCATCTGATGAAGCATTACCGTCAGGGGTCACTTCCCCTACACGCTTTTCCAGCTGTCGCAACCGCCGCGCGATGTCATCGAGCTGACGGATACGGGCCGCGCTTTTGCGCCATTCGGCTGCCGGTTGCATGGCTGTACCGGAAGAATAGGAACCCTTTTCGGTAATCGAATGGGTCACCATGGTCATCCCGGTGATAAAAACGTTGTCGCAAATTTCGATATGCCCCACCAGCCCTACGCCACCGGCGAGCATGCAATGCTTGCCGATTTTGGTGCTGCCGGAGATCCCCACGCACGCGGCCATGGCGGTGTGATCACCGATCTGGACGTTGTGGGCGATCTGAATCTGGTTGTCGAGTTTCACCCCGTTACCCAGCACGGTATCGGCCAGTGCACCGCGATCGATAGCGGTATTCACGCCAATTTCCACGTCGTCACCGACCAGGACACCACCGATCTGAGCGATCTTCTGCCAGACACCTTTCTCGTTGGCAAAACCGAAACCTTCGCCACCGAGCACGGCACCCGATTGAATCACCACCCGTTTACCGATGCGAACATCGTGGTACAGCGTGACTCGCGGGGCCAGCCAGCCGCCCTCGCCAATCTCGCAGCGGGCACCGATGAAGCAGTGCGCGCCAACGGTCACGCCCGCAGCAATACGCGCGCAGCTTTCGATCACCGCAAAAGCACCAATGCTCGCCGCTGGATCGACCACCGCGTCCGCTGCTACAACGGCTGTCGGATGAACACCGACAGCAGCCTTTGGCTTGGGATCGAACAGATGGGAAATCCGCGCGTAGGCCAGATACGGATCAGGCACGACCAGCGCATTACCGGCAAAACCTTCAGCGTCAGCGGCCTTCAGCAACAGGGCTGCGGCCCGGCTGTCCGCCAGGTATTTACGGTATTGAGGGTTTGCGAGAAAGCTCAACTGAGCTGGGCCAGCCTCTTGCAAAGTGGCTAGCCCAGTAATTTCTTTCTCCGGGTCGCCACGCAGTGTGGCGCCGAGGAACTCGGCCAATCGGCCGAGCTTTATAGTCGCTGTCATGGTTACTTCAGCTGATTCATGCGCTCGATAACCTGGCGAGTGATGTCGTACTGAGGCTTGACATCAATCACTGCGCCACGCTCGAAGACCAGGTCAAAAGCACCTTTCTTGATGACTTCTTCCACAGCGCTGTCCAGTTTCGGCTTGAGCTGCTTCAGCATTTCACGATCAGCAACGGCTTTGGCTTCGTTCAATTCCTTGGACTGGAACTGGAAGTCACGGGCCTTTTGCTTGAACTCGAGTTCCAGGCGTTCACGCTCGCCTTGCTGCATCTTGTCGCCGCCAGCCATCAGACGGTCCTGGATACCTTTGGCACTGCTTTCCAGAGTCTTGAGCTTGCTCAGCTGTGGGCCGAACTTCTTCTCGGCATCCACGGCGTACTTCTTGGCCGCATCGGATTCCAGCAGCGCCATCTGATAGTTCAGAACGGCGATTTTCATGTCGGCAAAAGCCGGACCTGCAACCAGTACGGTCGCCAGGAGAACCAATTGAGTCAACTTACGCACGATGCACTCCTACAAAATCCATTGTCGTTATCTTGGGTCAGACGCTTAGAACGTCTGGCCGAGGGAGAATTGGAACACTTGAGTCTCAGCGTTATCCGGTTTCTTGACCGGCATGGCCAACGCGAAGCTCAGAGGACCCAGTGCGGTAACCCAGGTCACGCCGACGCCGACGGAGCTGGCCATGTTGCTCAGGCTGATGTCGTTACATTCTGTTTGAGCGGTTGAACCGACATTTGCGTTCGTCGTTTTATCGCACTTGGAGTCGAATACGTTACCCACATCCCAGAATACCGAAGTACGCAGGGAACGCTGATCCTTGACGAATGGCAGCGGGAACAGAACCTCGACACCACCCTGGATCAAAACGTTACCACCGAACGGCAGCGGATCCTGGTCCGGGTCGGCGAGCGTGCCGGTGTTACCCGTCACCGCAGCGCCACGACTTGGAGTACTGCGAGGACCGAGGGTGCTGTCCTTGAAGCCACGAACCGAGTTGAAACCACCAGCATAGTAGTTTTCATAGAACGGCAAGCCATCGGTAGAACCATAACCATCGCCATAGCCCAGTTCAGTGTGCAGGCGCATGGTGTAGTTTTCAGACAATGGCTGGAACAACTGGCCACGGTAATCAAGTTTGAAGAACGACAGGTCGCTGCCAGGCGTGGTGGTTTCCAGTGTCAGGCTTTGGGAATGACCACGGGTCGCCAATACACCTTTGTTCAGTGTGGATTCGGACCAGCCGGCCGAAGCCTTGAAGTTCAGATAGCTGTCGCCTTCCTTGTTAACGAAGTCGAAGATCTCGTCAACGGTGTATTGACCGGTCTTGATCTTGTCTTGTTGCGCGGTCAAGCCGAAGGTCAGACGCGAAGTCTCGCTGATCGGGTAACCGACGCTCACGCCCGCACCCAGGCTGTCCACGGCATAGCTGGCTACGTCGACGTCGAGGTCTTTGTAGTCAGTGGTGCGATAGAACGCGTTGTAACCCAGGCTCACGCCATCAGCTGTCCAGTACGGGTCGACGTAACCGAAGTTATAGCGACTCTGGTATTGACTGCGGGTCAAACCGATGCTGACTTTGTTACCCGTACCCAGGAAGTTGTTCTGAGTGATCGAACCACCGAGGATCAGACCGGCGCTCTGGGCAAAACCAACGCTGGCGGTAATCGAACCGGAAGCCTGTTCTTCAACGCTGTAGTTAACGTCTACCTGGTCGTCGACGCCCGGCACGGCCGGTGTTTCGACGTTGACTTCCTTGAAGAAGCCCAGACGCTCAAGACGAGTCTTGGATTGGTCAATCAGGTAAGTCGAAGCCCAGCCGCCTTCCATCTGGCGCATTTCACGACGCAGCACTTCGTCTTCGGACTTGGTGTTGCCACGGAAGTTGATGCGGTTCACGTAAGCACGCTTGCCCGGATCGACGGCAAACGTGATGTCGACGGTGTGGTCTTCATCGTGAGGCTGAGGCACGCCATTGACGTTGGCGAAGGTGTAACCCTCGTTACCCAGACGGCGTGTGATCAGTTCGGACGTGGTGGTCATCAACTTGCGCGAGAACACCTGGCCTTTCTGGACCAGCAACAGAGATTTGACCTGGTCTTCAGGGACTTTCAGGTCGCCGCTCAGCTTGACGTCACGGACGGTGTACTTCTCGCCTTCATTGACGTTGACGGTGATATAGACGTGCTTCTTGTCCGGGGTGATGGACACCTGGGTCGAAGCGATATCCATGTTGATATAGCCACGGTCCAGGTAGTAGGAGCGCAGACGCTCCAGGTCACCGGAAAGTTTTTCACGAGCATACTTGTCATCGTTCTTGAAGAACGACAACCAGTTGGTGGTCTTGAGTTCAAACAGGTCGGTCAGGTCTTCTTCAGGGAAGACGGTGTTACCCACCACGTTGATGTGCTGGATAGCAGCAACGGTGCCTTCGTTGATATTGACCTTCAACGCAACGCGGTTACGCGGCTGCGGCACCACTTCAGTGTCGACGGTAGCCGAGTAGCGACCCTGAGCGACGTATTGGCGCTGCAGCTCGTTACGCACACCTTCGAGGGTGGCGCGCTGGAAAATCTCGCCTTCGGCCAGACCGGATTGTTTGAGGCCTTTCATCAGGTCTTCAGTGGAGATCGCTTTGTTACCCTCGATCTCGATACTGGCGACCGACGGACGCTCGACTACAGTAATGACCAGGACGTTGCCATCGCGGCCCAGCTGGATATCTTGAAAGAAACCGGTTTTGAACAACGCACGAGTGGATTCCACCAGGCGACGATCATCCGCCTGTTCACCGACGTTCAACGGCAAAGCACCAAAGACGCTACCCGCGGAGACCCGCTGGAGGCCATTGACGCGAATATCAGAGATAGTGAAGGACTCGGCGTGAACTTCGGCGATCATCAATACGGTGAGAACCGCAGTTAGCAGCAGACGTTTCATGAAGTCCTTTCTTATTCCAACTGGCAATAAACAAACTGCCGCAAAATGCGGCAGATTCGCAATTCAGCGAAGCGTTACAGTCGACCCAGATCATTGACAAGAGCAAGCAACATCACCCCGATCACCAAACTGATACCGATCTGTATCCCCCAACCCTGCACCCGATCCGACAAGGGGCGACCACGCGCCCACTCGATCAGATAAAACAACAAATGCCCCCCATCCAGTACAGGAATGGGCAACAAATTCAGAACCCCCAAGCTAATACTCAGATAAGCAAGGAAATTCAGGAAATCAGCGACACCCGACTGGGCAGAAGCGCCCGCCACTTTAGCAATGGTTATCGGTCCACTCAAGTTTTTTACCGAGAGCTCACCGAACAACATTTTCTTGAGCGAATCGAGGGTCAGTACGCTCATGGTCCAGGTGCGTCGAGCACCCTCCCCAATCGCTGCCACAGGACCATAACTCACTTCGCGAATCATCTCTGGCGGCCAATCAACGGCCTTCACCCCAGCCCCCAGATAACCACTGGGTGCCTTCTTCTCGCCGCGAGCGGCCAGCGTCACAGGGACGTCGATTTGAGCACCATCGCGCTCGACGCGCAGCATGATTTTGGTATCAGGGTGCATACGGACCGTGTCCACCACCTGTTGCCAGTCATCAAGCGACTTGCCGTCCAGCGCCAACAGTCGGTCACCGGTCTTCAAGCCAGCAGCCTGTGCCGGGCCTTTCGGATCAAGTTCGGCCAGGACCGGCGGCAGCGCCGGACGCCAAGGGCGCAAACCCAGCGAACGAATCGGATCCGGCTCATCGGCACCCTTGAGCCATTTATCCAGCATCAGCTCACGGGGCGAATCCACTGTGGAACCCTGGTCACGGACCAGCAACTGCAGGGAACCGCTCTCCCCAAGACGACGGACCAACTGCAGGTTCACCGCGGCCCAGCCGGTAGTTGGCTCGCCATCGATGGCAATGATTTCCTGGCCCGCGCTCAAACCAGCCTTGGCGGCGATACTGCCGGATTCGACTGCGCCAATGACCGGGCGCACTTGCTCGCTGCCGAGCATGGCGAGCACCCAGAAAAAAATCATCGCCAGTAAAAAGTTGGCAATCGGACCCGCCGATACGATAGCGATGCGCTGGCGGACGGATTTGCGATTGAAGGATTGATCAATCTGGTCGGCGGGCACTTCACCTTCGCGCTCGTCGAGCATTTTCACGTAACCGCCCAGCGGGATCGCGGCGACGACGAACTCAGTGCCTTTCTTGTCGTGCCAGCGCAGCAACGGCATACCGAAGCCCACGGAGAAACGCAGCACTTTGACCCCACAGCGACGTGCGACCCAAAAATGGCCGAATTCGTGGAAGGTGACCAGCACACCCAAAGCCACCAGGGTGCCGACAATCATATAGAGCGCGCTCATCTACTTTCTCCGCAATCCTGTCCAGTGCCGCATGGGTCAACGTATTGCAGCACTTACCGCCCGTGACGACTCAACCATTGTTCGGCCAGTGCTCGCGCTTTCGCGTCGGCCGTGAACACTGCCTCGAGATCGTCAACCGCAACCACGGGCTCGAGATTCAACACTTCTTCGATGATACTCGCGATTTCCGGGTAGCGAACCCGCCCGTCGAGAAAGGCCGCGACCGCCACTTCATTCGCCGCATTAAGCATGGCCGGCGCACTATTACCGGATTCGGCTGCCTGACGCGCAAGGCGCAGGCACGGGAATCGTTCTTCATCAGGCGCCTGGAAGTCCAGCCGCGCAATTGCAAACAGGTCCAGCGGCGCAACACCCGAATCGATCCGCTCCGGCCAGGCCAGCGCGTTGGCGATCGGTGTGCGCATGTCTGGGTTACCTAACTGGGCCAATACCGAACCGTCGATGTAATCGACCAGCGAATGAATCACGCTTTGAGGATGAATCACCACTTCGACCTGGGACGGCTTGGCATCAAACAGCCAGCAGGCTTCGATTAACTCCAGCCCCTTGTTCATCATGCTGGCCGAATCCACCGAAATCTTGCGCCCCATGGACCAGTTCGGATGGGCACACGCTTGCTCAGGAGAAACATGCACCAGTTCAGCCATAGGTGTCTGTCGGAACGGACCGCCAGAGGCCGTGAGTAAAATCCGACGCACCCCGACGGCACTCAGCCCACGAGCGAAATCCTGTGGCATGCACTGGAAAATCGCGTTGTGCTCGCTGTCGATCGGCAGCAGCACCGAACCACTCTTGCGCACCGCCTGCATGAACAGCGCACCGGACATCACCAGTGCTTCTTTGTTGGCCAGGAGGATTTTCTTGCTGGCTTCGACCGCCGCCAGAGTCGGTCGCAAGCCCGCAGCACCAACGATGGCCGCCATGACCGCATCGACCTCAGGATCGGAAGCAACCTGACACAGGCCCTCCTCCCCCACCAGCACGCGGGTCGTCAGGCCTGCGGCGCGCAAGTCGTCCTGCAAGCCTCGGGCAGCGCCCGCCTCAGGCACCACGGCGAACCGTGGCGTATGGCGAACACACAGCGCCAACAGCTCGCTCAGACGGGTGAAACCGCTCAAGGCGAAAACCTGATAACGCTCGGGATGGCGAGCGATGACATCAAGCGTGCTCAGACCAATCGAACCGGTCGCTCCCAGGACAGTAATCTGCTGCGGGCGGCTCACGGTGCCGCCATCCACAGCAGTACAGCAAACACTGGAATCGCTGCAGTCAGGCTGTCGATACGGTCCAGCACGCCGCCGTGCCCCGGCAGCAGGTTACTGCTGTCCTTGATCCCGGACTGACGCTTGAACATGCTTTCGGTGAGATCACCTACCACCGAGATGAACACGATGATGGCTGCACCCATCAGACCTTTGAACAACTGCGCCACCGTCCAGTCTCGAACCAGACTGACAATGACAGTAATGACCAGACTCACCGCGAGGCCGCCGTAGACGCCCTCCCAGCTTTTGCCGGGACTGACCTGTGGCGCCAGCTTGCGCTTGCCAAAGGCCCGGCCAGAGAAGTAAGCACCGATATCAGCACCCCAGACCAGCACCATAACCGCCATGATCAGCCAGTTGCCCAAAAGCTCCTGCTTGATCTGAACCAGGCCTTGCCACGCGGGCAGCAGGATCAGCAGACCGATCACCAGTTTGCAGGCAGCGCTGGACCAGAGTTCGCTGGAACGCGGATAAGTCAGCACCAGATAGGTTGCAACACCCCACCAAAGCACCGAAGCACCCAACACCCAAGGCGCGAGCCCAGGCACGATATGCATGACAAACAGCATCAACGCGACCACAGCCGCAAAGCCAACGCGAATCGGCTGCTCAGTGAAGCCCGCCAGGCGAGCCCACTCCCATGCACCGAGGGTCACGACCAGCCCGATGAACAGCGCAAAACCGGTGCCTTCGAGCAGGAAAAACCCGCACAAGGCGATCGGCAGCAGGATCAGCGCAGTGATGATTCGTTGTTTAAGCATTAAACCCGGGCTCCAGCCTCGACCTGCTCGCTCGTTTTACCGAAGCGGCGCTGCCGAGAAGCAAAATCGGCCAGCGCGGTACGCATGGCATCGTGTTTGAAGTCCGGCCAGAACAGGTCGGAGAAGTACAACTCGGCGTAAGCCAGTTGCCACAGCAGGAAGTTACTGATGCGGTGCTCGCCACCGGTACGGATGCACAAGTCCGGCAACGGCAAATCGCCGGTAGCCAGACAGGTTTGCAACAGTTCCGGGGTAATGTCTTCCGGACGCAGGTGCCCGGCCTGAACTTCCCGAGCCAGACGCTGCGCGGCCTGCGCGATATCCCACTGTCCGCCATAGTTGGCAGCGATCTGCAGAACGAAGCGATTGGTGCCCGCCGTCATTGCCTCAGCTTCACGCATGGCAGCCTGAAGCTCTGGATGAAAACGTGAACGGTCGCCAATGATGCGCAAACTGATGTTGTTTTCGTTCAGGCGCTTGGCCTCGCGACGCAATGCCTTGAAGAACAGATCCATCAAGGCGCTGACTTCGTCAGCCGGGCGCTGCCAGTTCTCGCTGGAGAAGGCGAACAGGGTCAATACTTCGACCCCGGCCTCAGCACACACTTCGATTACCGCACGAACCGCATCCACGCCCGCTTTATGACCGGCGACACCCGGCATAAAGCGCTTTTTCGCCCAGCGATTATTACCATCCATGATGATCGCGACATGGCGCGGCACCGCGGACGGCGCAGTCTGCTTGGTCTTTTCCATGAAAACGTGACCCTTATACGGCCATCAGGTCTTTTTCTTTCTGCGCCAGATTCGCGTCGATTTCAGCCACGAACTTTTTGGTCAGGTCATCGATCTCGCCAGTGGCGCGGCGCTCTTCGTCTTCGCTGATTTCTTTTTCCTTGACCAGATCCTTGAGCTGGCTGTTCGCATCACGACGGATGTTGCGCACCGCAACACGGGCATCTTCTGCGACATCGCGAGCCTGCTTGGTGAAGCCCTTACGGGTTTCTTCGGTCAGGGCCGGCATGGAGATCAGCAGCAATTCACCCAGGTTGGTCGGGTTGAGGTTCAGACCCGCGCTACCGATGGCTTTGTCGACGGCACCCAGCATGTTGCGCTCAAAGGCAACGACTTGCAGGGTACGGGCGTCTTTGACGGTGATGTTCGCCACCTGTTTGATCGGGGTGTCAGAACCGTAATACGGCACCATCACGCCTTCCAGAATGCTTGGGTGCGCCTGGCCAGTACGAATACGGCCGAAGTTATGCATCAGCGATTCGACGGATTTCTGCATACGCTCTTTAGCGTCTTTCTTGATTTCATTGATCATTGTTGGCCTTCCTCGATCAGGGTTCCTTCAGCGCCGCCATGTACGATATTCAGCAGGGCGCCGGGCTTGTTCATGTTAAATACGCGCAACGGCATCTTGTGGTCGCGGCACAGGCAAATAGCAGTCAGATCCATCACGCCCAGCTTGCGATCCAGCACTTCATCGTAAGTCAGATGATCGAACTTCTCGGCATGCGGGTCTTTGAATGGGTCAGCGGTGTAGACGCCATCGACCTTGGTCGCCTTGAGCACGACATCGGCATCGATTTCGATTGCACGCAAGCACGCTGCCGAATCCGTGGTGAAGAACGGATTGCCGGTACCGGCCGCGAAAATCACGACTTCCTTGGCGTTCAGGTGGCGCATGGCTTTGCGGCGATCATAGTGATCGGTTACGCCAACCATGGAAATGGCCGACATCACGATGGCCGAGATATTGGCACGTTCCAGCGCATCGCGCATGGCCAAGGCGTTCATCACAGTGGCCAGCATGCCCATGTGGTCGCCGGTGACCCGATCCATGCCGGCCGCGCTCAGCGCTGCACCGCGGAACAGGTTGCCGCCGCCGATCACCAGACCGACCTGAACACCGATGCCGACCAGTTGGCCGACTTCCAGCGCCATGCGATCCAGAACTTTCGGATCGATCCCGAACTCTTCCGAGCCCATCAGGGCCTCGCCGCTAAGCTTGAGTAGAATGCGTTTATAGCGAGCCTGATAACCACTGCCCTGCTGAGCCATTGCGAATCTCTCCTGCGGCGTATTTTAAAAATTCTTTGCGAGCTGTTTACAGCTGGCGTTCACTCTAACTTGGCGCTGCTTCAGCGCCATCGGAACATGGCTTTGTAAGCCAGTTCCAAAGGGAAACCAATTAAAAATTGGTGCCCCATCTGAAAAGAGGCTGCGCGCGTGAGCGGGCAGCCTCTTCAGGGCGACAGTTAAAAACCGTCTTATTGCTTGGCGGCAGCCAGCTGGGCAGCAACTTCTTCAGCGAAGTTGTCGACCGGCTTCTCGATACCATCGCCTACTTTGAAGTAGGTGAAGGAAACGATTTCTGCACCGGCTTTCTTGGCCAGTTCGCCAACCTTGATTTCAGGGTTCTTGACGAACGCCTGCTCAACCAGGCTTGCTTCAGCCAGGAACTTGCTGATACGGCCTTTGACCATGTTTTCAACAATGTTTTCTGGCTTGCCAGCGATCTTGTCAGCGTTGAGGGTCAGGAACACGCCTTTCTCACGCTCTACCGCTTCAGCGGAAACTTCCGATGGCAGCAGGAATTCAGGGTTGGTCGCCGCTACGTGCATGGCGATGTCTTTGGCCAGCTCAACGCTGCCGCCTTTAAGGGCAACCACAACACCGATCTTGTTGCCGTGCAGGTAACCACCAACAACATCACCTTCAACGCGAGCCAGGCGACGGATGTTGACGTTTTCGCCAACCTTGCCGACCAGAACCAGGCGATCGGCTTCTTGAGCTGCGATCAGCGGAGCAACGTCAGTCAGTTTGTCAGCGAACGCTTTTTCAACGCTGGAAGCGACAAATGCCTTGAAGTCGTCCTGCAGAGCCAGGAAGTCGGTCTGCGAGTTCACTTCCAGCAGAACGGCGGATTTACCGTCTTCTTTAAGAGCGATAGCGCCTTCAGCGGCAACGTTGCCAGCTTTCTTGGCAGCCTTGATGGCGCCCGAAGCACGCATGTCATCAATGGCTTTTTCGATGTCGCCGCCAGCCTTGGTCAAGGCCTTTTTGCAGTCCATCATGCCTTCGCCAGTACGCTCGCGCAGTTCTTTGACCAACGCTGCAGTAATCTCTGCCATTTCAAAATTCCTCTTGGATAGGTTTTCAACCATTCCACCCGACCGAACGGGCGATCAATTCTTCCCGAATCACCCATGCTGGCTGCTGCAGGTTACAAAGGCTGTAACTGCGCTGCCGACAAACGGTTTTCGAGGTGGCAAAAAGGGGGCCAAGCCCCCTTTTTGCTTACTGAGTCAACGCCAAGGCGTCAATTACTCAGCTGCTGCTACCGGAGCTTCTTCAACGAACTGCTCGGTGCCGCCAGCAACGTGGTTGCGACCGCGGATTACAGCGTCAGCCATCGAACCCATGTACAGCTGGATAGCGCGGATTGCGTCATCGTTGCCTGGGATGATGTAGTCAACGCCTTCCGGGCTGCTGTTGGTATCGACTACGCCGATAACCGGGATGCCCAGCTTGTTGGCTTCGGTGATCGCGATGCGCTCGTGATCAACGTCGATAACGAACAGTGCGTCTGGCAGACCGCCCATGTCCTTGATACCACCCAGGGAACGATCGAGCTTCTCAAGATCGCGAGTGCGCATCAGCGCTTCTTTCTTGGTCAGCTTGGCGAAAGTACCGTCTTCGGCTTGCACTTCAAGGTCACGCAGACGCTTGATGGAAGCACGGATGGTTTTGAAGTTGGTCAGCATGCCGCCCAACCAGCGGTGATCGACGTACGGCGAACCGCAACGTGCTGCTTCTTCAGCAACGATCTTGCCAGCGGAACGCTTGGTGCCGACGAACAGAATCTTGTTTTTGCCCTGGGCCAGACGCTCTACGAAAGTCAGAGCTTCGTTGAACATTGGCAGGGTTTTTTCAAGGTTGATGATGTGGATCTTGTTACGCGCGCCGAAAATGTACTTACCCATTTTCGGGTTCCAGTAACGGGTCTGGTGACCGAAGTGCACACCGGCCTTCAGCATATCGCGCATGTTGACTTGGGACATGATAGTTCCTTAATAAGTCGGGTTTGGCCTCCACGTATCCCAATGACCAACCAGCAGCATCAGCTGAAGGCACCCAGGTCATCGTGTCGACACGTGTGTGGATTTAGGCTTTTCAGGGGATCCCCGGAAAGCGGCGCATTTTATATCACAAGGCTGAAAAAAACGGAACCCGGATTGTTAAATCCCGGGGCGCGCTTTGGTTCCAGCCCTTGGAATCCTCCAAGAATGCGCCATTCTATAAGGAGAAGCGATGCACAGAGGCTCAGATTTGCGCGGATCGTCTGTTAGAATCGCGTTTTTCAGGGCCGCGAAGATCGACCGCGCAACGCCCATTCCGTTTTAGAAGGCGCCATCGAGCGCAGAGAGAGCCTGTATGACCGTCACCCTCAAAACCCCAGAGGACATCGCAAAAATGCGCATCGCCGGCAAACTGGCCGCCGATGTGCTGGAAATGATTGCCGAACATGTCAAGCCGGGCATTACCACTGAAGAACTGGACCGCATCTGCCACGACTACATCGTCAACGAGCAGAAAGCCATCCCTGCCCCGCTCAACTACAAGGGCTTCCCGAAGTCGATCTGCACCTCGATCAACCACGTGGTCTGCCACGGCATTCCGAACGAGAAGCCATTGAAGGATGGCGACACGCTGAACATCGACGTCACCGTCATCAAGGACGGCTACCACGGCGACACCAGCCGCATGTTCCACGTCGGCACCGTGCCTGTCTGGGCCGAGCGCCTGTCGCAAGTGACTCAGGAATGCATGTACAAGGCGATCGAGATCGTCAAACCCGGCTGCCGTCTCGGCGACATCGGTGAAGTCATCCAGAAGCACGCTGAAAAGAACGGTTTTTCCGTGGTTCGCGAATTCTGCGGTCACGGCATCGGCAAGGTGTTCCATGAAGAGCCGCAGATCCTGCACTACGGCCGCGCCGGCACCGGCATGGAACTGAAAGCCGGCATGACGTTCACCATCGAGCCGATGATCAACCAGGGCAAGGCCGACACCAAGGTATTGGGCGACGGCTGGACCGCGATCACCAAGGACCGCAAGCTGTCGGCACAGTGGGAACACACCTTGCTGGTAACCGAAACCGGTTACGAGATCTTCACCCTGCGCGCCGACGACACCATCCCGCGCGTTTCGGCCTGATCCGGGCGCGCAGCTCCTCAGCCTTATAGACAGGAAAGCCAATCGATGCCGCAGGTGGATCCCGAACTCTTCGACCGTGGCCAGTTCCAGGCTGAACTGGCCCTGAAGGCAAGCCCGATCGCGGCCTTCAAGAAGGCAATTCGCCAGGCCCGCGAGGTGCTCGACGAGCGCTTTCGCAGCGGCCGCGACATTCGCCGGTTGATCGAGGATCGCGCCTGGTTCGTCGATAACATCCTGCAAAAGGCCTGGGAGCAATTCAACTGGAGCGAAGAAGCCGACATCGCGCTGGTCGCGGTCGGCGGCTACGGTCGCGGCGAGTTGCACCCTTATTCCGACATCGATTTGCTGATCCTGCTGGACAGCGCCGATCACGAAGTTTTCCGCGACTCCATCGAGCGTTTTCTGACGCTGCTGTGGGACATCGGCCTGGAAGTCGGCCAGAGCGTGCGTTCGGTGGACGAATGCGCCGTTGAGGCCCGCGCCGACTTGACGGTCGTCACCAACCTGATGGAAAGCCGCACCATCTGCGGCCCCGAGCGCTTGCGCCAGCGCATGCTGGACGTCACCAGCACCGCGCACATGTGGCCGAGCAAGGACTTCTTCCTGGCCAAACGCGCCGAGCAGAAAGCCCGTCACCACAAGTACAACGACACCGAATACAACCTGGAACCCAACGTCAAAGGCTCGCCCGGCGGCCTAAGGGATATTCAGACGATTCTGTGGGTGGCCCGTCGTGAATACGGCACCCTGAACCTGCGGGCCCTGGCCGGTGAAGGTTTCCTGGTCGAAAGCGAAAACGCCCTGCTGGCCTCCTCCCAGGAATTCCTGTGGAAAGTTCGTTACGCCCTGCACATGCTCGCCGGCCGTTCCGAAGACCGCTTGCTGTTTGATCACCAGCGCACCATTGCCGGGCTGCTGGGCTTCAAAGGCGATGACGCCAAGCAAGCCATCGAAAACTTCATGCAGCAGTATTACCGCGTGGTCATGAGCATTGCCCAGCTCAGCGACCTGATCATCCAGCACTTCGAGGAAGTCATCCTCGCGCCGGAAGACCAAGCGACGCCGCAGCCGATCAACTCGCGATTCCAGTTGCACGACGGCTACATCGAAGCGCGCAACGACAACGTGTTCCGCCGCACACCGTTCGCCATG
This sequence comes from Pseudomonas silensiensis, assembly GCF_050434865.1. Classification (NCBI taxonomy): domain Bacteria; kingdom Pseudomonadati; phylum Pseudomonadota; class Gammaproteobacteria; order Pseudomonadales; family Pseudomonadaceae; genus Pseudomonas; species Pseudomonas silensiensis. Next base: position 33,594 of record NZ_JBNDJH010000037.1, on the reverse strand, counting down.
CTCGAGATCTTCGTGCTGATGGCGCAGCAGCCTGAAATCAAGGGCGTGCGCGCCGACACCATTCGTCTGCTGCGCGAGCACCGTCACTTGATCGACGATGATTTCCGCAACGACATTCGCAACACCAGCCTGTTCATCGAACTGTTCAAGTGCAAAATCGGCATCCACCGCAACCTGCGACGGATGAACCGTTACGGCATCCTCGGGCGCTACTTGCCGGAGTTCGGCTTCATCGTCGGGCAGATGCAGCACGATCTGTTTCACATCTATACGGTCGATGCTCACACCCTGAACCTGATCAAACATCTGCGTAAGTTGCAGTACACCCAGGTGTCGGAAAAATTCCCGCTGGCCAGCAAGCTCATGGGTAAATTGCCCAAACCCGAGCTGATCTACCTGGCCGGCCTGTACCACGATATCGGCAAGGGCCGGCATGGCGATCACTCGGAAATCGGCGCCGTGGATGCCGAAGCCTTTTGCCAGCGCCATCAGTTGCCGGTGTGGGACAGCCGCCTGATCGTCTGGCTGGTGCAGAACCATTTGGTGATGTCGACCACCGCCCAGCGCAAGGACTTGTCCGACCCGCAGGTTATCCACGATTTCGCGCAGATCGTCGGCGACGAAACCCACCTCGATTATCTGTACGTGTTGACCGTCGCCGACATCAACGCCACCAACCCGACGCTGTGGAATTCCTGGCGCGCCAGCCTGTTGCGCCAGCTCTACACCGAGACCAAGCGTGCCTTGCGTCGCGGCCTGGAAAACCCGGTCGATCGCGAAGAGCAGATCCGCCAGACCCAGAGCGCAGCACTGGACATTCTGGTACGCGGCGGTACCGACCCGGACGACGTCGAGCAATTGTGGTCGCAATTGGGCGATGACTATTTCCTGCGCCACACCGCCGGTGACGTGGCCTGGCACAGCGACGCGATCCTTCAGCAACCGGCCGACGGCGGGCCGCTGGTGCTGATCAAGGAAACCACCCAGCGAGAGTTCGAAGGCGGCACGCAGATCTTTATCTATGCGCCGGATCAGCACGACTTTTTCGCTGTGACCGTGGCGGCAATGGACCAGCTCAACCTGAACATTCACGACGCCCGGGTCATCACCTCCAGCAGCCAGTTCACGCTCGACACCTACATCGTGCTCGACACCGACGGCGACTCGATCGGCGATAACCCGGCGCGGGTCAAACAGATTCGCGAAGGCCTGACCGAGGCCCTGCGCAACCCGGACGACTACCCGACCATCATTCAGCGGCGGGTACCGCGCCAGCTCAAGCATTTCGCGTTTGCGCCACAGGTAACGATCCACAACGACGCCCAGCGTCCGGTGACCGTGCTGGAACTCAGCGCGCCCGACCGCCCGGGCCTGCTGGCACGCATCGGCACGATCTTCCTGGAGTTCGACTTGTCGCTACAGAACGCCAAGATCGCCACCCTCGGCGAGCGCGTGGAAGACGTGTTCTTCATCACCGACGCGAACAACCAGCCGTTGTCCGACCCCTTGCTGTGCAGCCGCTTGCAGGATGCAATCGTCGAACAGCTGACTGTCAGTAACGAACCCGATATCAAACTGTCGCGCATCAGTATCTGATTGCGCGTCAGGATTCAGCCGCTTTGAACGAGACCCCGTACCGATGAACAACGCTCTGAACCAGTTGCAGCCCTACCCGTTCGAGAAGCTCCGCGCTCTGCTCGGCAGCGTCACGCCAAACCCGGAAAAGCGCGCCATTGCGCTGTCCATCGGCGAGCCGAAACACCGTTCGCCGAGCTTTGTCGCCGAAGCCCTGGCAAGCAATCTGGATAAGATGGCCGTGTACCCGACCACCCTCGGCATTCCGGCCCTGCGTGAAGCCATCGCGGCGTGGTGCGAACGTCGTTTCAGCGTTCCGAACGGCTGGCTCGACCCGGCGCGCAATGTGCTGCCGGTCAACGGCACTCGTGAAGCGCTGTTCGCCTTCACCCAGACCGTAGTCAACCGTGGCGACGATGCACTGGTAGTCAGCCCGAATCCGTTCTATCAGATCTATGAAGGCGCAGCGTTCCTCGCCGGGGCCAAGCCGCATTACCTGCCATGCCTGGACGAAAACGGCTTCAACCCGGACTTCGACGCCGTTTCCCCAGACATCTGGAAACGCTGCCAGATCCTGTTCCTGTGCTCGCCGGGCAACCCGACCGGCGCACTGATCCCGGTCGAAACCCTGAAGAAGCTGATCGCCCTGGCCGACGAATACGACTTCGTGATCGCCGCCGACGAGTGCTACAGCGAACTGTACTTCGACGAACAAACCCCGCCGGCCGGCCTGCTCAGCGCCTGTGTGGAACTGGGCCGCAAGGACTTCAAGCGCTGCGTGGTGTTCCACAGTCTGTCCAAGCGTTCCAACCTGCCTGGCCTGCGTTCAGGCTTCGTGGCCGGTGATGCGGACATCCTCAAGGGCTTCCTGCTGTATCGCACCTACCACGGCTGCGCGATGCCGGTTCAGACCCAACTAGCCAGTGTTGCCGCGTGGAATGACGAAGTGCATGTACGTGCCAACCGTGCGCTGTATCGCGAGAAATACGATGCGGTGCTGGAGATCCTTGGTCCGGTGATGGACGTGCAGCGTCCAGATGGCGGTTTCTACCTGTGGCCAAACGTTGAAGGCGACGATGAGGCGTTCTGCCGTGATCTGTTTGTGGAAGAACACGTGACCGTGGTGCCGGGTTCTTATCTGTCTCGTGAAGTTGATGGCTCCAATCCGGGCGCCGGACGCGTGCGCATGGCACTGGTCGCGCCGCTGGCCGAATGTGTAGAAGCGGCCAAGAGAATTCGCGAATTTATTATCCGCAACAAATAAGCACTCCTGCCCGCACTGTGCAACGCAGTGCGGGCACTCTTATATAGCCAGTTACATTTCGTCCACAATTAAAGCTCACCACACTGCAGAGTTCCCCTTACTCTCATGCAGCACATTAGTGTGCGCATTCACATAACCTTACTTCATGGAAGAAGTAGCCAATGAACAGCATTGAAGACTGCACCCTTATCCAATGGCCCGACGATCAACAATCCTACGAAGCCGCCATCAACGAGAACCCTGAGAATGCCAGTAAGGGCGGCGGCACTCGTCGCAAACGCTCTCTGATCAATTATTCAAAACTGTGGGCAAACGGGCGCACACTCAAGATCGCGTTTATCGACGGCCCCGATAATGCACGCAAACAGAAGATCATCAATGCAGCCAAACAATGGTTGCCCCATATCAATCTGACCTTCGATTTCGTCGAGGGGCTTGAAGGTGATATCCGAATCGCAACCAAAAACAATGACAACAGCTCAATGCTGGGCACTGACGCGCTATTGATTCATCCAGACTGGCCAACCATGAACCTGGGGGTCAAGCCCGAACATGAAGACTTCGATGTGATCGTGACTCATGAGTTTGGGCATGCCTTAGGCGCCATGCATGAACACCAACACCCTGAGGCCAATATCCCCTGGGATAAACCAAAAGTGTATGCGTTCTACCAGAACCGAGAAATGAATCCACTGACCAAAGAACAAGTCGACAGGAACCTGTTTCAGCCCTTCGATACAATCGAAGCGATTTATACGCCGTACGACAGAAAGTCGATCATGCACCATCCAGTGGCGAATACCCTGACATTGGGTGACTGGGAAATTCCAATCAACCGCAAGATCAGCAAAAAAGACAAGCGCTTGATGAAACTGCTCTATCCCAAGCGCTAAAACTTTATTCTTTGCAATGATCAATAACAGGGGCATCGTCTTTAAGTTAACGGACGAGCACTGCCGCCATCCAAACGACTATAAGTACACTATAAGCACATCCATCATGAACATGAGTACTCCCTGTAAAACGATCCGCCCAATTGATGAACTCGCCTCTTACGACGCCGCTATCCTGGAAAACCCCGACAACGCACAACGCTCTTCCACGGGCCGACGTTCCAAGCGTGCCATTGGTACCTGGAGTAAATTCTGGGCTAATGGCCGGACGTTAAGAATCGCGTTCGTGGATACTCCAACTCAACCGAAAAGGCTTGCCATCGAAGCGATGATCAAGCAATGGCAACCCTCTGTGAACTTGCAGTTCGAATTTATTGACCAAGGCGAAAGCGAGATCAGGATTTCAACATCCAGCGCGGCAAACAACTCCGCAGTAGGCACTGATGCGTTGTTGTACGAACAACATGTACCGACGCTGAATTTGAATATTGAATTCGACCATCCAGAATTCGAAATAACCGTACTGCATGAGTTCGGTCACGCGTTGGGTCTGCAGCACGAGCAGCAGCATCCAAAAGCGAACATTCCCTGGGACAAACCAAAGGTTTACGAGTTTTATAGAACCCACTATGGGTGGACCGAGGCAGACACAGATTTTAACGTCCTGATGCCCCTTGGAGGCAGCGACCATCTATGGGGTCGCTATGACAAGGATTCGATCATGCACTACGCAGTCCCGAACGAACTGACAACAGGGGATTGGGAAGTGGGTATCAACACCAAAATCAGCATGCTGGACAGGCGAGTCATGCGTAAAGCCTACCCAAAATTTCGACCGGACGAAGCTGACTGAGTCCAGCGAACGCACAGGCTAGCTCATCCGGCACTTCTCGCAATACGTCATCACCCCTCTGGTGATGACGGCTGAGGAGGCTATACAACTCCAGGCGCTGCGCCCGCAACGCCCCACATAAAGCGCGGTTGCCAAGACAATCGACAGCATTGAAGTGCCATATTAGTCGTTTAGACTGCGGGCAAGCCGTTTCACCCATGTCGCATACAATGGCTGATCGCCACGACCCACGGACAAACCCGAGCACGACCGACGCGAAACCGTCCGGTCATGGCATAATCCGTCACCTTTTATTTTCAGCACCTGCTAAAGGGGGCAATTCCTTGACCGTTTCAAGCAAAACGTTGCACCTTTTCGGCATCAAAGCCTGCGACACCATGAAAAAGGCGCGCACCTGGCTCGATGAACACGCTGTCAGCTATGACTTTCATGATTACAAGACGGTCGGCATCGACCGTGAACACCTGAACCAATGGTGCGACGAGCACGGCTGGCAAGTGGTGTTGAACCGTGCTGGCACGACCTTTCGCAAGCTCGACGACGAACGCAAAGCCGATCTCGACCAGCCGAAAGCCATCGAACTGATGCTCGCACAACCCTCGATGATCAAGCGCCCGGTGCTTGATCTCGGTGACCGAACCCTGATTGGCTTCAAGCCAGATATCTACGCGGCAGCGCTCAAGTAAGGCAGCCCGTTCCATTTTGTTAGAGGTATCAACATGTCCACTACCCCGTTCAGCCTGGCCTTTGGTGTCGGCACTCAAAACCGTCAAGGTGCATGGCTGGAAGTGTTTTACGCACAGCCACTGCTCAACCCTTCGGCCGAACTGGTCGCTGCAATCGCGCCAATTCTGGGCTACACCGAAGGCAACCAGGCCATCGCGTTCACTACCGCTCAGGCCTCCCAACTGGCTGAAACCCTGAAAAGCGTCGACGCTGCCCAGGCTGCCTTGCTGACCCGTCTGGCCGAGAGTCACAAGCCGCTGGTCGCGACCATTCTGGCCGAAGACGCTCAGTTGACCTCCACCCCTGAGGCCTACCTCAAGCTGCACCTTCTGTCCCATCGTCTGGTCAAGCCGCACGGCCTGAACCTGGCGGGTGTGTTCCCGTTGCTGCCAAACGTGGCATGGACCAGCCAGGGCGCGATCGACCTCGCCGAACTGGCCGAGCATCAACTGGAAGCCCGTCTGCGTGGCGAGCTGCTGGAAGTGTTCTCGGTGGACAAATTCCCGAAAATGACCGACTACGTGGTTCCGGCCGGCGTGCGCATCGCTGACGCGGCACGTATTCGTCTGGGCGCTTACGTCGGCGAAGGCACCACCGTGATGCACGAAGGTTTCGTCAACTTCAACGCCGGCACCGAAGGCCCTGGCATGATCGAAGGCCGCGTTTCCGCTGGCGTATTCGTCGGCAAGGGTTCGGACCTGGGCGGCGGTTGCTCGACCATGGGCACCCTGTCGGGCGGCGGCAACATCGTGATCAAGGTCGGCGAAGGCTGCCTGATCGGCGCGAACGCCGGTATCGGCATTCCGTTGGGCGATCGCAACACCGTTGAGTCGGGCCTGTACGTAACCGCGGGTACCAAAGTGGCGCTGCTGGACGAAAACAACAAACTGGTCAAAGTCGTGAAGGCGCGTGAACTGGCCGGTCAACCTGACCTGCTGTTCCGCCGCAATTCGGAGACCGGTGCCGTGGAATGCAAAACCCACAAATCGGCGATCGAACTGAACGAAGCGCTGCACGCTCACAACTAAGCAGTGCATGATCACCTGTAGGAGCGAGCCTGCTCGCGAAGCTTTTGGCGACCTCGCGGACGCCTTCGCGAGCAGGCTCGCTCCTACAAGGTCCGGCGTAAACCCACCAGGGCCCGACAGCATGATGATTCCTTCTCCCTGGCGCGCCGATTTTCCGGCCATCGCCGCATTGCAACGGCAAGACCAGACCTATCTGGACAACGCCGCCACCACGCAAAAACCTCAAGCCCTGCTGGATGCCCTGGCGCATTACTACGCCAACGGCGCGGCCAACGTGCATCGGGCGCAACACCTGCCCGGCGCCCACGCCACCCAGGCGTTCGAGTCCAGCCGCAGCAAAGTCGCCCACTGGCTCAATGCCGGCGAGTGCGGGCAGATCATCTTTACCCATGGCGCAACGTCTGCGTTGAACCTCCTGGCTTACGGCCTGGAACATCTTTTCAATCCGGGCGATGAAATTGTCATCAGCGCCCTGGAGCATCACGCCAATCTGTTGCCGTGGCAGCAACTGGCCCACCGCCGCGACCTGAAGCTGGTGATCCTGCCACTGGACGCCGACGGTTTGATTGACCTTGATGCTGCCGCGCAGATGATCGGTCCGCGAACCCGTTTGCTGGCAGTCAGCCAGTTGTCCAACGTACTCGGCGCCTGGCAGCCATTACCCGCCCTCTTGACGATGGCCAAGGTGCATAACGCGCTGACCGTAATCGATGGCGCCCAAGGGGTGGTCCACGGTCGGCACGACGTGCAGGCGCTGGGTTGCGACTTTTATGTGTTTTCCAGCCACAAGCTTTACGGCCCCGAGGGTCTGGGCGTGCTGTTCGGTCGCAACGAAGCGCTTGAGCAACTGCGCCATTGGCAATTCGGCGGCGAAATGGTGCTGGATGCGGATTACCACAGCGCACGGTTCCGCCCGGCGCCGCTGGGTTTCGAGGCGGGTACGCCGCCGATTGCCGGTGTGATTGGTTTGGGCGCGACGCTGGATTATCTGGCCGGGCTTGATCAGGACGCGGTTTGCGCCCATGAAGCGGCGCTGCATGACTATTTGCTCAAAGGACTTGAAGCGCGCAACGGCATTCGGTTGCTGGGCAAGCCGCAACTGGCGCTGGCCAGTTTTGTCGTCGAGGGTGTGCATAACTCTGATTTGGCGCATTTGCTCACTGAACAGGGGATCGCGGTGCGCGCCGGCCATCACTGCGCCATGCCGTTGCTCAAGCGTTTTGAGCTGGCTGGGGCGATCCGGGTGTCAATGGCGCTGTACAACGATTCCGAAGACCTGGAGCGGTTCTTTGAAGCGCTGGATCAGGCGCTGGAGTTGTTGCGATGAGCTTGCCTGCCGATGCGGCTACGGCGCTGGAGACTTTTCAGAATGCTGCCGGCTGGGAACAACGCGCGCGGCTGTTGATGCAATGGGGCGACCGTCTGCCCGCGTTGAGTGATGTGGATAAGAGTGACGCCAACCGCGTGCATGGCTGTGAAAGCCAGGTGTGGTTGGTCGGCACGTTGCAGGACGGGCACTGGCAATTCAGTGCCAGCAGCGATGCACGATTGATTCGCGGGTTGGTGGCGTTGCTGCTGGCGCGGGTTAACGGGTTGTCGGCGGTTGAGTTGCAGCAAGTGGATTTGCCGGATTGGTTTAATCAGTTGGGCCTGGGTCGCCAGTTGTCCCAGTCCCGTAGCAATGGCTTGAATGCGGTGTTACAGCGGATGCGTGAGTTGGCCAACTAAACCTACACCTGTAGGAGCGAGGCTTGCCCGCGAAAGCGGTGTGTCGGATAAAACGCCTTCGCGGGCAAGCCTCGCTCCTACAGGGAGGGTGTTTCAAGCCTCAGGCTTGATGCGATCCGCGGGGCGCCGCACCCCGGCAACAATCTTATCCACAGCCTTGGTCGCCGCGACCATGCCAAACGTCGCCGTCACCATCATCACCGCACCAAACCCTCCGGCGCAGTCGAGCTTCACACCATCGCCGACAAAACTCTTCTGCAAGCAAATGCTGCCATCCGGTTTCGGGTAGCGCAGTTGTTCGGTGGAAAACACGCACGGCACGCTGTAATGGCGGGTCACGGTGCGTGAGAAGTTGTAATCGCGGCGCAAGGTCGAGCGCACTTTCGAGGCCAACGGATCATTGAAGGTCCGGTTCAAGTCGCAGACCTGGATCAGCGTCGGATCAATTTGCCCGCCTGCACCGCCGGTGGTGATGATCTGAATCTTGCGACGCTTGCACCAGGCAATCAGCGCCGCCTTGGCATTCACGCTGTCGATGCAATCAACGACGCAGTCGATATTCGGCGTGATGTATTCGGCCATGGTCTCGCGGGTGACGAAATCCGCCACGGCGTGCACGGTGCAGTCCGGGTTGATCCCGCGCAGGCGCTCGGCCATCACCTCGACCTTGGGTTTGCCGACGGTGCTGTCCAGCGCGTGCAACTGACGGTTGGCGTTGCTGACGCAGACGTCGTCGAGGTCAAACAGCGAAATCTCGCCAACGCCGCAACGGGCGACAGCTTCCGCCGCCCAGGAACCGACGCCACCCACGCCGACGATCGCCACGTGGGCCGCGCGCAAGCGCTCAAGCCCTTCGATGCCATACAAACGGGCGATGCCTGCAAACCGCGGATCTTCTGTACTCATGACCATTACCCCAAAAACCGGCGCGCATTATAGGGCCGTCAGCGGCCAAGAGCATCTTTGGGCTATGAACGGGCGTCTTGATCTCATTATTCAGCCTACACAGAACCAAGATTTAACCTACAAGGTCCAACGAAAGAACTTAAGCCGAGTTGGATTGCCCAACGTCCGGCATTTCCCTGTCCGCTGTACGGTCAGTGAACGCCCGGTGTAGGATGCGCGCCCCTTGGCGGTAGCCACCCGTTCCTTCGTTCCACAGCCTTTGGAACCCGAAATAGCTATGTCATCGCGTAAATTTGGACTCAACCTGGTCGTGGTGCTCGCCATCGCAGCCTTGTTTACCGGCTTCTGGGCGCTGATTAATCGCCCGGTCACCGCCCCCAACTGGCCTGAACAGATCTCCGGCTTTTCGTACTCGCCGTTCCAGCAAGGGCAGTACCCACAAAAAGAGCAATACCCGACCGACGATGAAATGCGTCGCGATCTGGAGATCATGAGCAAGCTGACGGACAACATCCGTACTTACTCGGTCGATGGCAGCCTGGGTGATATTCCCAAGCTCGCCGAAGAATTCGGTTTGCGCGTGACGCTGGGTATCTGGATCAGCCCGGACCAGGAGCGCAACGAGCGTGAAATCCTGCGCGCGATTGACCTGGCCAATACCTCCCGCAGCGTGGTTCGCGTGGTGGTCGGTAACGAGGCGATCTTCCGTAAGGAAATTACTGCCGCCGAACTGAGCGTGATCCTTGATCGCGTCCGCGCAGCCGTGAAAGTGCCGGTGACGACCTCCGAGCAATGGCACGTTTGGGAAGAAAACCCGAGCCTGGCCAAGCACGTCGACCTGATCGCCGCCCACGTCCTGCCGTACTGGGAACATGTTCCGATGGAGCAGTCCGGGCAGTTCGTACTCGACCGCGCCCGTGACCTGAAAAAGATGTTCCCGAAAAAACCGCTGCTGCTGTCGGAAGTCGGCTGGCCGAGCAACGGCCGTATGCGCGGTGGCGCCGACGCGTCGCCGGCAGACCAGGCGATTTATCTGCGGACCTTGGTCAACAAGCTCAATCGCCAAGGCTTCAACTACTTCGTGATCGAAGCTTTTGACCAACCGTGGAAAGCCAGCGACGAAGGTTCCGTGGGCGCTTACTGGGGCGTGTTCAACGCCGCGCGTCAGCAGAAATTCAACTTTGAAGGCCCCGTCGTCGCGATCCCGCAATGGCGCGTGCTGGCCATCGGTTCGGTGGTATTGGCTCTGCTGTCCCTGACCCTGCTGATGATCGACGGCTCGGCCTTGCGTCAGCGCGGTCGCACCTTCCTGACCTTCATCGCGTTCCTCTGTGGTTCGGTGCTGGTGTGGATCGGTTACGACTACAGCCAGCAATACAGCACCTGGTTCAGCCTGACGGTGGGCTTCTTGCTCGCGCTCGGCGCACTCGGGGTGTTTATCGTGTTGCTGACCGAGGCGCATGAACTGGCCGAAGCGGTCTGGACCCACAAACGTCGGCGTGAATTCCTGCCGGTGGTGGGCGATTCGGACTACCGACCGAAAGTCTCGATTCACGTACCTTGCTACAACGAGCCGCCGGAGATGGTCAAACAGACCCTCAACGCCCTGGCCAACCTCGACTATCCGGATTTCGAAGTCCTGATCATCGACAACAACACCAAGGACCCGGCGGTCTGGGAACCGGTACGCGATTATTGCGAAACCCTCGGCCCGCGCTTCAAGTTCTTCCACGTCGCGCCATTGGCAGGCTTCAAAGGTGGTGCGCTGAATTACCTGATTCCGCACACCGCCAAGGATGCCGAAGTGATTGCGGTGATCGACTCGGACTACTGCGTCGACCCGAACTGGCTCAAACACATGGTGCCGCACTTCGCCGATCCGAAAATCGCCGTGGTGCAGTCGCCGCAGGATTATCGCGACCAGAACGAAAGCACCTTCAAGAAGCTCTGCTACGCGGAATACAAAGGTTTCTTCCACATCGGCATGGTTACCCGTAACGACCGTGACGCGATCATCCAGCACGGCACCATGACCATGACCCGGCGCTCGGTGCTCGAGGAACTGGGCTGGGCTGACTGGTGCATCTGTGAAGACGCCGAGTTGGGTCTGCGCGTGTTCGAGAAAGGCCTGTCAGCGGCGTATTACCACACCAGCTACGGCAAAGGCCTGATGCCCGATACCTTTATCGACTTCAAGAAACAGCGTTTCCGCTGGGCTTACGGTGCGATTCAGATCATCAAGCGTCACACCGCCAGTTTGCTGCGCGGCAAGGACACCGAGCTGACTCGTGGCCAGCGTTACCACTTCCTCGCGGGCTGGTTGCCGTGGGTGGCGGACGGCATGAACATCTTCTTCACCGTGGGCGCCCTGTTGTGGTCGTCGGCGATGATCATCGTGCCGCAGCGGGTCGATCCACCGTTGCTGATTTTCGCGATCCCGCCATTGGCACTGTTCGTGTTCAAGGTTGGCAAGATCATCTTCCTCTACCGCCGTGCGGTCGGGGTCAACCTGAAGGATGCGTTCTGCGCGGCACTGGCCGGGTTGGCGTTGTCGCACACCATCGCCAAAGCGGTGTTGTACGGCTTCTTCACCAGCAGCATTCCGTTCTTCCGCACCCCGAAAAACGCCGATAACCACGGCTTCTGGGTGGCGATTTCGGAAGCTCGCGAAGAAATGTTCATCATGTTGCTGTTGTGGAGCGCGGCGCTGGGGATTTTCCTGGTGAACGGCATGCCGAGCAACGACATGCGCTTCTGGGTGACGATGTTGCTCGTGCAATCATTGCCGTACCTGGCGGCGCTGATCATGGCGTTCTTGTCGTCGCTGCCGAAACCGGCGGTCGAGGGCGAGACGGCACCGGCGGTCTAAATCGTTCCAGATGCACTAAACGGCGGCCAATGGCCGCCGTTTTGCTTTAAGATAACCGCCATTTTGCGCGCCTTGCCCCCCATATCCCGTAGGAGCGAGGCTTGCCCGCGAATGAAGCGACTCGGTGTAACAGAAAAACCTCATCATCGTTCTTCGCGGGCAAGCCTCGCTCCTACAAATAGAGCTTCCGGAGTCTTACATGACGGCCCACGCCGACCTTTCGCCGACCCTTCAACTCGCCATCGACCTGATCCGCCGTCCGTCCGTGACGCCGGTCGACGCCGATTGCCAGAAGCAGATGATGCAGCGCCTGGGCGATGCCGGTTTTGCGCTTGAGCCAATGCGCATCGAAGATGTGGATAACTTCTGGGCCACCCACGGTAAACACGACGGTCCGGTACTGTGCTTCGCCGGTCACACCGACGTAGTGCCGACCGGCCCGGTAACCGCCTGGCAAATCGATCCGTTCAACGCAGTCATCGACGAACACGGCATGCTCTGCGGCCGTGGCGCGGCGGACATGAAAGGCAGCCTCGCCTCCATGACCGTGGCGGCCGAGCGTTTCGTCACCGACTACCCGGATCACAAGGGCAAGGTCGCTTTCCTGATCACCAGCGACGAAGAAGGCCCGGCGCACCACGGCACCAAAGCGGTGATCGAACGCCTTGCCGCCCGTAAGGAGCGTCTGGACTGGTGCATCGTCGGCGAACCGTCGAGCACCACCTTGGTGGGCGACGTGGTCAAGAACGGCCGTCGCGGCTCCCTGGGCGCCAAGCTGACTGTGCGCGGCGTGCAGGGTCATGTGGCTTATCCGCACCTGGCGAAAAACCCGATCCACCTCGCCGCCCCGGCGCTGGCCGAACTGGCCGCCGAGCATTGGGACCACGGCAACGATTTCTTCCCGCCGACCAGTTTCCAGATCTCCAACGTGAATTCCGGCACCGGCGCGACCAACGTGATCCCGGGTGATCTGGTGGCGGTGTTCAACTTCCGCTTCTCCACCGAATCCACCGTGGAAGGCCTGCAAAAGCGCGTTGCTGACATCCTCGACAAACATGGCCTGGACTGGCACATCGACTGGGCGCTGTCCGGCCTGCCGTTCCTGACCGAACCGGGTGCGTTGCTGGATGCCGTTGCGTCGAGCATCAAGGACATCACCGGTCGTGAAACCAAGGCGTCCACCAGCGGTGGCACCTCCGACGGGCGCTTCATTGCGACCATGGGTACGCAGGTGGTTGAACTGGGCCCGGTCAACGCGACGATCCACCAGGTCAACGAACGAGTACTGGCTGCCGACCTCGACGTGCTGACTGAAATTTATTACCAGACCCTGATCAAGTTGCTCGCCTGATGCTCGCCTGCCCGATCTGCAGCGAACCGCTGAACGCGGTGGACAACGGCGTGGCCTGCCCCGCCGGGCATCGTTTCGACCGTGCGCGTCAGGGTTACCTGAACCTGTTGCCGGTGCAGCACAAGAATAGCCGCGACCCTGGGGATAACCTGGCGATGGTCGAGGCCCGACGCGACTTTTTGAACGCTGGTCATTACGCACCCGTGGCCAAGCGTCTGGCCGAACTGGCGGCGCAATACGCGCCTCAGCGCTGGCTGGACATCGGTTGTGGCGAGGGTTACTACACCGCGCAAATCGCCGAGGCCTTGCCGAACGCCGACGGTTACGCGTTGGACATCTCCCGGGAGGCGGTCAAACGCGCCTGCAAACGCAACCCGCAGCTGACCTGGTTGATCGCCAGCATGGCGCGAGTGCCGTTGGCCTCTGGCAGCTGCCAGTTTCTCGCCAGCGTCTTCAGCCCGCTGGATTGGGAGGAAGCCAAGCGCCTGCTCAGCCCCGGTGGCGGCTTGATGAAAGTCGGGCCGACCAGCGGCCATCTGATGGAATTGCGCGAGCGGCTTTACGATGAAGTCCGTGAGTACACCGACGACAAGCATCTGGCTTTGGTGCCGGACGGCATGGCGCTGCAACACAGTGAAACCCTGGAGTTCAAGCTGACGCTGGAAAAGGGTCAGGACCGGGCGAACCTGTTGGCCATGACGCCCCACGGCTGGCGCGCCAGTGCTGAACGCCGGGCGGCGGTCATCGAACAGGTCGAGCCGTTCGAGGTCACTGTTTCAATGCGCTACGATTACTTCGTACTTCAATAATTTTTAATTTTTTGGTCTTCGGCAGTTGCCGTAGACCGGCTAAATCCGCGAATGGATTTTTCAGACCCGCAGTGAGGACATCCATGCGCCAACCCGATATCGAGATTTACCTGAAAGACGCCGACGTCGACTACAAGGCCGTCGCGGCCTGGCTCGGCACTGCTTTGGGCCCATGCACCGACTGGGTCCAGAAAGGCCAGACCTACAAATGCAAGGCCGGCAACGTGTCGGTCACCTGGCTGCCGAAAGCCGTGGGCAAATGGAACAGCCTGTTCCTGGACAGCGACCAGACCCCATGGGAAGACGACATCGCCTGCGCCCGCGCAGCGTTTGCCGCGCTGAACGTCGAAGTACGTTGCGCACCGGGCAGCTGGGTTGAAGAAGAAGGTGAAGAGACAGCTGATCGCTGGATGCGCATCAGCGCTGACGGTGAAGAAGAGATCATCTGGAAAACTGCCTAAAAGCTGAACACAAAACCTGTGGGAGCAAGCTCGCTCCCACAGTGTTTTTTGGTGATCTGAAGAGTGGGTTTACAGCCCCACCACATCCTCAGCCTGCAAGCCCTTCTCGCCAGTCACCACGCCGTACTCCACCTGCTGACCTTCAGCCAGGGAGCGATGCCCTTCGCCGCGAATCGCGCGGTAATGCACGAACACGTCCACCCCGTCCTCGCGCTGAATGAATCCGTAACCCTTGGCATCGTTGAACCACTTCACATTGCCGGTTTCGCGCGTAGCCATGTCAGTACCCCCTTGTTTTTATTTTGAACGGCCGAGTATATGACAGCCGCCAAAACTCTCAACTCAACTTTACTTAGGCGCTTTTTTGCCGATTTTCGGCGAATACGGCACACTATCGCCCGCCCGAGCAATTGCTTGGTTTTATTCACTCACGCAGAAGCCGTATGACCCGTTCCCCGTTCCGCCGTCTTGTGTTTGGCACCTTGCGCCGACTGCTCTATCTCTGGGTTCGCTCGGAGACGATCAATCAGTCGTCGTTCACCCTCAACCTCGACCGCAGCCGTCCGGTGTTCTACGTCCTGCAAAACCCTTCGCTGACCGACCTGGCCGTGGTCGATACCGAGTGCAGCAAGGCGGGTTTGCCCCGCCCGGTGTTGCCAGTATCGGTAGGTACGCTGATGGAGCCCGCCGCGTTCTTTTACCTCACGCCGGAGCCTGATTGGCTGGGTCGTCAGGATAAGCGTGGTGCACCGCCGACCTTGACCCGCCTGGTCAGCGCCCTGAGCCAGAACGCCGCCGAAGACGCGCAGATCATTCCGGTCAGCGTGTTCTGGGGCCAATCGCCGGACAGCGAATCGAGCCCGTGGAAACTGCTCTTCGCCGACAGCTGGGCAGTCACCGGGCGCCTGCGTCGGTTGCTGAGCATCATCGTGCTGGGGCGTAAAACCCGGGTGCAGTTCTCGGCGCCGATCCATTTGCGCGAACTGATCGACCACAACAAGGGCCACGAGCGCACCGTGCGCATGGCCCAACGAATTCTGCGGGTGCACTTCCGCAACCTGAAAGCGGCGGTGATCGGTCCGGACATTTCCCACCGCCGCAACCTGGTCAAAGGCCTGCTCAATCAGCCGCTGGTCAAGCAAGCGATCCTCGACGAAGCCGAGCGCGAGAACATCTCCCCGGAGAAAGCCAAGGCCCAGGCCTTGCGCTATGGAAACGAGATCGCCTCGGACTACACCTACACCGCGATCCGCTTCATGGAAGTGGTGCTGAGCTGGTTCTGGAACAAGATCTACGACGGCATCAAGGTCAACAACATCGAAGGCGTGCAAAACGTCGCCCCGGGTTACGAAGTGATCTACGTACCCTGCCACCGCAGCCACATCGACTACCTGCTGCTGTCCTATCTGCTGTTCCGCAATGGCCTGACCCCGCCGCACATCGCCGCCGGGATCAACCTCAACATGCCGGGGATCGGCGGCCTGCTGCGACGCGGCGGTGCGTTCTTCATGCGCCGCACCTTCAAGGGCAACCCGCTCTACACCTCGGTGTTCAACGAATACCTGCATACCCTGTTTACCAAAGGCTTCCCGGTCGAGTACTTCGTCGAGGGCGGCCGTTCGCGCACCGGGCGCATGCTGCAGCCGAAAACCGGGATGCTGGCGATTACCCTGCGCAGCTTCCTGCGTTCGTCTCGGATGCCGATCGTCTTCATCCCGGTCTACATCGGTTATGAACGCGTGCTGGAAGGCCGGACCTACCTCGGCGAACTGCGTGGCGCGACCAAGAAGAAAGAATCGATCTTCGACATCTTCAAAGTCATCGGCGCGCTCAAGCAGCGTTTCGGTCAGGTGGCGGTGAACTTCGGCGAGCCGATCAAACTGGCGGAATTCCTCGACAGCGAACAGCCGGACTGGCGTAAACAGGAGCTCGGTCCGCAGTTCAAACCGGCCTGGCTCAACGAAACCACCAACCGCCTCGGCGAGAAAGTCGCGCAGCATTTGAACGAAGCGGCGGCGATCAACCCGGTCAACCTGGTGGCCCTGGCGCTGCTCTCCACCAGCCGTCTCGCGCTGGATGATCGCGCTATGGCGCGCGTGCTCGATCTGTACCTGGCGCTGTTGCGCAAGGTCCCGTATTCGCCGCACACCACCCTGCCGGAAGGTGACGGCCGCGCGTTGATCGAGCATGTGAAGGACATGGATCTGCTGTCCGAGCAGAGCGATGCCCTGGGCAAGATTCTGTACCTGGACGAGCAAAACGCCGTCCTGATGACCTACTACCGCAATAACGTTTTGCACATCTTCGCCTTGCCGGCGTTGCTGGCGAGCTTCTTCCAGAGCGCCTCGCGCATGAGCCGCGATCAGGTCCTGCGCTACACCCGTGCGCTGTATCCGTACCTGCAATCGGAGCTGTTCATTCGCTGGTCGATGGACGAGCTGGATGCGGTGATCGACCAATGGCTCGAAGCCTTCGTCGAGCAAGGTCTGCTGCGTTTTGAGAATGATGTCTACCTGCGGCCGGCGCCGAGCTCGCGGCATTTCGTGCTGCTGACCCTGCTGTCGAAAAGCATTGCCCAGACCTTGCAGCGCTTCTACATGACGGTTTCGCTGCTGCTCAACAGCGGTCAGAACAGCATCAGCGCCGAAGAGCTGGAAGACCTGTGCACGGTCATGGCCCAGCGCCTGTCGATCCTCCATGGCCTCAACGCCCCGGAGTTCTTCGACAAGAGCCTGTTCCGCCACTTCATCCAGACAATGCTCGACCTCGACGTGCTCAAGCGCGACGAGGCCGGCAAGCTGAGCTATCACATACTGCTCGGCGAACTGGCCGAAGGCGCGGCCAAGCGCGTGTTGCCGGCAGAGATTCGCTTGTCGATCCGTCAGGTCGCGTTGCATCGCAGTGAAGATGCGGCGGATCAGGTCTCGGCTCCCACGCTATCCGACTAAATTCCTACGGGCGCCAGGCCTCTTCTGGCGCCTTCGATACGGAGATCTCCGATGAAAAAACTCTCTTTATTGGCCATGACCACCCTGCTGGGCGCCTGTCAATCAATGCAACCCGACGCTAAAACCTCCCTCGATGGCGAAGTCTTCTACCTGCAACGCATCGCCCTGCCGCCGAGCGCCATGTTAAGCGTCAGCTTGCAGGACGTTTCCCTGGCCGACGCACCCGCCGTGGTCCTCGACGAACACAAAGGCCCGATCAAAGGCCAGGTGCCGCTGCCATTTCATCTGAGTTACGATCCAGCGCAGGTCAAACCGGGTCATCGATATTCCGTCAGCGCCCGTATCGAAGTGAATGGCGAACTGATGTTCATCAGCACCGAACATCATGCCGTGCAGCTGGATGGCAGCGACCCGCAGCCTCTGAAAATCCGCGTCGACGCCGCTCGCTAACTCTCATTTTTTGAACAAAGGAAGCTGCCATGTTCCGCCCTACCCTTCGCTTCGCCGGCCTGTGCGCAGGCTTGATGATCTCCGCCAGCGCCCTGGCGTTGTCGCTCAACGACCTGTCACAAAACGACGCCACCGGCGGCCTCAAGGATGCCCTGACTCAAGGTGCGCAACTGGCCGTGAAACAACTCGGCACGCCGGGTGGCTTCAGCAACAACCCGGACGTGAAAATCGAACTGCCGGGCAAACTGGGCAAAGTCGCCAGCAAGATGAAACAGTTCGGCATGGGCGACCAGGTTGATCAGTTGGAAACCAGCATGAACAAAGCGGCCGAAACCGCCGTGACGCAAGCCCAGCCAATCCTGGTGGACGCGGTGAAGAAGATGAGCGTGGAGGATGCCAAGGGCATTCTCAGCGGCGGCAAGGACTCGGCCACTCAGTACCTGAGCAAAACCAGCCGCGAACAGATCCGCGTCAAGTTCCTGCCAATCGTCAAGCAAGCCACCGACCAGGTGGGCCTGGCCAAACAATACAACTCGTTCGCAGGGCAAGCCGCGACGATGGGTGTGGTGGATGCGAAGAGCGCCAACATCGAAAGCTACGTGACCGAGCAGGCGTTGAACGGTCTGTTCGAGATGATTGGTAAACAGGAAGAAGCCATTCGCCAGAATCCTGCAGCAGCAGCGACGAGTTTGGCGAAGAAGGTGTTTGGTACCCTCTAATACTCTCTCCCGCTGACCGTTCCCACGCTCTGCGGGGGAATGGTCAGAACGGAGTTGTGTTTTGAGCCCGCAGAAAGAACACCCACTCGCGTCCCATCTTCCTTTTCTCAAACACCTCCAATTCGACCAGCCCATTCAACGTGGCCGAAGCGGTATTGTAAGAACAGTCCAGATTCTCCTTCACATTGACCGCCGTAAACTCCTTGGCCATACCGCTCTTGGCCGCTTGGAATACGGCTCGCTGCTTCTCGGTCAATCGGTCAAAAAAACCGGACGCCAACAACCAGCGATCAAAGCTTTCGGCATACGCCAGACTTTTCCGATATGCCTCGGTGAAACCGCTGACAGCCCGCAGGATGACCGAACACTGGAAATCGATGAAATAAGTCAGGTCGAGGTCATCAGCCTCAGTGTTCAGATACGACCGCCCGTATTTCACCGGCGCACTGCGCAGCAAAATGCTGATCGCAATGTAGCGAAAGGCTGAGAAGTCATTCTTGAACATGAACCAATAAAACAGTGCCCGCGCGACCCGGCCGTTGCCATCGCGGAACGGATGCTCATAGCCCAGAGCAAAATGCAGTGCGATACCTTTGATCAGTGGATGAAGGTAATCCGCTTGATCGGGATCGTTGTGGGGCTGATTGATCCACGTCGACAGCACCCGCAATCGTGACACCAGCCCTGCTGCGGGCGGTGGTGTATGCACGGTGTTACCCTCGCCGTCCTGCACCACCACATCATCGTTGCCCCTGAACTCCCCCGGCGAATACTGCGCGTCATCAATCCCCTCGACACCCACCCGGTGCATGGCTGAAATCAGTTCGACACTCAGGGCGTCATAACGCTTTTCCCAGGCGAAATTCATCATCTTGTAGTTGCCGATCACCATTCGCTCATCCGGCGTGCGCGGCAGGCGATTGCGTTTGAGCATGTCCTTGGCCACGCGCGTGGTGGTCGCCGCGCCTTCGAGCTGGCTGCTGCTGATGGCTTCGTCTTCGATCAAATCGTTGAGCAGATAGCTGAAGTGCGCATGCTCACCAATCTGACTGGTCATGTACTCCAGCGCGGCCGTTGTAGCTCGTCGATCGACGGCGGAAACAGCTTTCTGCGCCAACGGCGTGAGCACGAAGTTGCCCCATTGAAGCGGCTCGCCTAGCGGCAAAAGGCTTGAGTACTGCGCAGTCCGGGCTTTCTTCACCAGCACCCAGCACAGATTCGAATCCAGCCCCGACCCCCAGCGGTAGCGCAACTCATCGAAAGGCAGATAACGTCCCTGATCGTCCAGCGGCTTGAGCAAGGCGAGGTAATCCGAGAGGCGTTCCTTGTGGGGCGACTTCCCCAACAGGTCGAATACCGGGTCGGTCCGTCCCCTCAAAATCGGTGGCTTTTTCATTATTACTGTCTCAAAAACTCGTAAAACTGAGTCTTGAGTACAGCATTCAGACCCCTATGACTCAATATCAGAGGGATCTGAAATACATGTAGGACGTCAGGCCGGGTCCTTTTTTATCCTGAACCACGCCGCATACAGCGCCGGCAAAAACAGCAACGTCAACGCCGTCGCCACAATCAACCCGCCCATGATCGCCACCGCCATCGGCCCGAAAAACACGCTCCGCGACAGCGGAATCATCGCCAGCACCGCCGCGAGTGCAGTCAACACAATCGGCCGGAAACGCCGCACCGTGGCTTCAATAATCGCCTGCCAAGGCTTGAGCCCGGAAGCAATGTCCTGCTCGATCTGGTCCACCAGAATCACCGAGTTACGCATGATCATCCCGGACAGCGCGATCGTCCCGAGCATGGCGACGAAACCGAACGGCTGACGGAACACCATCAGGAACAAGGTCACACCGATCAAACCCAAAGGCGCCGTCAGAAACACCATTACCGTGCGTGAGAAACTGCGCAGTTGCAGCATCAGCAATGTCAGCACCACCACGATAAAAAGCGGCACACCGGCCTTCACCGAATTCTGCCCGCGAGCCGAGTCTTCCACCGTGCCACCGACCTCCAGCAAATACCCGTCCGGCAGTTCGGCGCGAATCGGATCGAGGGTCGGCATGATCTGCTTCACCAGCGTCGCCGGTTGTTCCTTGCCGTAGATGTCGGCGCGCACTGTCACGTTCGGCAAGCGGTTGCGGTGCCAGATAATGCCTTCTTCGAAGCCGTATTCCAGGGTCGCGATTTGCGACAGCGCCACGCTGCGACCGTTATCAGTCGGCACCGCCAGGCTTGGCAGCAATGACAGCTCAGTGCGTTCGTGCAACGTGCCGCGCAACAGAATCTCGATCAATTCGTTGTCTTCACGGTACTGGCTGACGCTGGAACCGGTCAGAGAGCTTTGCAGGAACTTCGACAGGTTCGCGGTGCTCACGCCAAGCGCCCGGGCGCGGTCCTGATCGACGTTCAGATAAACGACTTTGCTCGGTTCTTCCCAATCCAGATGGACGTTGACCACATGCGGATTCTCGCGAACCTTGGCCGCCACTTTTCGGGCCAGCGCGCGGACTTCCTCGATGTGCTCACCGGTGACCCGGAACTGCATCGGATAGCCAACCGGTGGCCCGTTCTCCAGACGTGTCACCCGCGCGCGCAGGGCCGGGAATTGTTCCTTGAGGGCTTCGATCAGCCAAGTGCGCAGGACTTCGCGCTCCTCAATGGTTTTGGCCAGGACGACAAACTGGGCGAAGCTTGCTGCAGGAAGTTGTTGATCCAGCGGCAGGTAAAAACGTGGTGAACCGGTGCCCACATAAGCGACATAGTTATCGATACCAGCGTGATCCTTGAGCAGTGCTTCGAGGCGTTTGACCTCATCGCGGGTGTGGCTCAATGAGGCCCCTTCCGCCAGTTTCAGATCAACCATCAACTCCAGACGACCCGATGCCGGGAAGAACTGTTGCGGTACAAAGCGAAACAGCACGATGGAGCCGATGAACAGCACCACGGTCAGCACGATGACGGTTTTACGCCAGCGCACGCACCATTCCACCAAGCGTCTGACACGCTGATAGAACGGAGTGCCGTATGGGTCGGGCTGACCTGTGCCATGTTTGGCTGCATGAATCTTCGCCAGATCCGGCAGGAGTTTTTCCCCCAGATAAGGCACAAACACAACGGCGGCCACCCACGAGGCCAGCAACGCGATGGTCACCACCTGGAAGATCGAACGGGTGTATTCACCCGTACCCGATTGCGCCGTGGCAATCGGCAGGAAGCCGGCGGCGGTGATCAGCGTACCGGTGAGCATCGGGAATGCGGTGCTGGTCCAGGCGTAACTGGCCGCCTTGATCCGGTCGAAGCCCTGCTCCATTTTGATCGCCATCATTTCCACGGCGATGATCGCGTCGTCCACCAACAAACCCAGCGCCAGCACCAATGCCCCGAGGGAAATCTTGTGCAGGCCGATGCCCAGGTAATACATGCAGGCGAAGGTCATCGCCAATACCAATGGAATCGCCAGTGCGACCACCATGCCGGTGCGCACGCCGAGAGAGAAGAAGCTCACCAGCAGGACGATGGCGAGTGCTTCCACCAGCACCTGAACAAACTCACCGACACTGCTTTTCACGGCGGCGGGCTGGTCGGAGACCTTGCGCAGCTGCATACCGGCAGGCAGGTTTTTCTGGATCCGGTCGAACTCGATTTCCAAGGCCTTGCCCAGCACCAGAATGTCGCCGCCCTCCTTCATGGCCACGGCCAGTCCAATGGCGTTTTCCGCCATGAAGCGCATGCTCGGCGCAGGCGGATCGTTGAACCCCCGGCGCACATCCGCCACATCGGCGATGCGGAAGGTGCGATCACCAACGCGGATCGGGAAGTTCTTGATCTCTTCGACCGTCTGAAAATTCCCCGAGACGCGTAGCTGCAATCGCTCACTGGTGGTCTCGAAGAACCCGGCGGTGGACACCGCGTTCTGCTCTTCAAGGGCTTGCTGCACCGCCGCCAACGGTAGGCCGAGGGTGGCGAGTTTGACGTTGGAGAGTTCGATCCAGATCTTCTCGTCCTGTAACCCGAGCAGATCGACCTTGCCCACATCCTTGACCCGTTGCAGCTGAATCTGCACGCGATCGGCGTAGTCCTTGAGCACCGCGTAATCAAAGCCTTCGCCCGTCAGCGCGTAGATATTGCCAAACGTTGTGCCGAACTCATCATTGAAGAATGGCCCCTGGATGCCCGGTGGCAGGGTCTGACGAATGTCACCGATCTTCTTGCGAACCTGATACCAGAGGTCCGGGATTTCCACCGAGTGCATGGAATCACGGGCGACGAACGTCACTTGGGATTCGCCCGGACGGGAGAACGAAACGATGCGTTCGTACTCGCCGGTTTCCATCAGTTTCTTTTCAATACGCTCAGTGACCTGACGCGACACTTCCTGAGCCGTGGCCCCCGGCCAGTTGGTCCGAATCACCATGGCCTTGAAGGTGAACGGCGGGTCTTCACTTTGGCCGAGTTTGGTGTAGGACAGCGCGCCGACAATGGCCAGCAAGAGCATCAGGAACAGTACGATCTGGCGATTACGCAGCGCCCATTCGGAAAGATTGAAACCCATCGGGGATTACTCCTTGTCCGCCAGATTGACCACGCGGTTGGAGCGATCCACCGGGCGCACTTGCTGCCCTTCAAGCAGCACATGGACGCCAGCGGCCACCACCCAATCGCTGGCATTCAGGCCTTCGAGCACGGGTACGGTTTTCTCGCCGAAGGCTCCGACCCGGACCGGGGTTTTCTTCAGGGTGTTGTTGGCGTTGACGACCCAGACGTAGGTCGCGCCGTTTTCTGCGGTCAGCGCGGAAAGCGGCACCGACAGCGGCACCACATCGGAGGTCTGGACGAACACCCGGGCGCTCTGACCGAGTTCAGCGGGGACCTTGCCGCCAGTGAACGCGATGCGGGCGGCAAAGGTGCGCGATTTTGGATCGGCAGCGGGCGACAGCTCACGGATGCGCCCGGCGAAACGTTGGTCGGGTTGGGTCCAGAGTTCCACCGACACTGGCTGACCGACCTTGAAGCGGCCAAAGCTCTGCTCCGGCAAGCTGATCAACACTTCGCGCTCGCCATCGGTGGCGAGGGTAAATACGGTTTGCCCCGCCGCTACCACTTGCCCGACTTCAACCGCGCGTTTAGCCACAACACCATCCTGAGGTGCACGCAGTACGGCGTAACTGGCCTGATTGGTCGAAACGTTGAATTCGGCTTTGATTTGCTTGAGGCGTGCTTCACCGGATCGGTAAAGGTTTTCGGAGTTGTCGTACTGCGAACGGCTGACCATCTGACGGTCCATCAGGGTCTTGTAGCGATCACGCTCGGCGCGCACCAGGTTCAGGTTGGCCTCGGCAGCGGCGACCTGGGCACGGGTGGCTTCCAGTTGCAGGCGCACGTCCTGAGGATCGAGCTCCGCCAGAGGTTGGTCAGCCTTGACCCGCTGCCCTTCTTCGACCAGTCGTCGACTGACTTTACCGCCAATGCGAAACGCCAGGTCCGGCTCATAGCGAGCGCGGACTTCACCGGGAAAGCTCTCCATCGCCTGGGCCGAGGGCTCTGGCTGCACGACCATGGCCGGGCGAACGGTGACTTGGGGCGCCTCTTCGTGACCACACGCAGACAATAAAAACGCCAGACTGACTGGCAACGCGAGGGGCAAGGCATAGCGGAACATGGTGAAGGACCTTTCGCTAATGGTGCTTGGAATAATTATACTGAGCAGTATGTTATTAATAGCAAACTCACCAGTCCAGTATTAAAAGCGCATATGCCTAACAATCTTTCAGTACCTAACGGCCCAGGCCGTCCCAAGGATCTGGCCAAGCGCCAGGCGATCCTCGATGCGGCGAAAATTCTGTTTCTGAGCAAGGGTTATGCGAATACCAGCATGGACGCCGTCGCGGCCGAGGCCGGCGTGTCGAAGCTGACGGTCTACAGCCACTTCAACGACAAAGAGACGCTGTTCTCCGCCGCCGTGATGGCCAAGTGCGAAGAGCAGTTGCCGACGCTGTTTTTCGAATTGCCGGACGGCACTGCCGTAGAAACGGTGCTGTTGAACATCGCGCGCGGCTTTCATCAGCTGATCAATAGCGACGAATCGGTCAACTTGCATCGGCTGATGATGACGCTGGGCAGCCAGGACCCGAAACTCTCGCTGATCTTCTTCGAGGCCGGGCCTGAGCGCATGCTGCAGGGCATGGAGCGGTTGCTGAGCAAGGTTGATCAGAGCGGCGCGTTGAGCATCGACAAACCGCGCAATGCGGCCGAGCATTTTTTCTGCCTGCTCAAGGGGGCGGGGAATTTCAGGCTGCTTTATGGCTGTGGCGAGCCGCTGACCGGGGATGCGGCCGAGAGCCATGTGCAGGAAGTGGTGGGGTTGTTTATGCGGGCCTACAGGCCTGAGACAGCCTGATAAGGTTTGGTTGCCTGGTCTGCCCCCTTTGCGAGCAAGCCCGCTCCCACATTGGATCTATGCACCACCATAGATCCCCTGTGGGAGCGGGCTTGCTCGCGAAGGGCGCGCCTCGGTATCAGGGCTTGAGTGCTTTCTTCGGGTAAATGTCATACCGGCTGGATTTACCGTCCAGCGCATGACTCGGTTTCGGCCCTTCGATGCATGGCGCCTTGCGCGGGCGCTTGACCACCACCCGGTGGCTGGCCAACGCCAACGCCGCTTCGAGCAGTGCAGGCGCATCCGGGTCATCGCCTACCAGCGGCCGGAACAGGCGCATTTCCTTCTTCACCAAGGCCGTCTTCTCACGATGGGGAAACATCGGGTCGAGGTAGATCACCTGCGGCGGCTCGCCCTCCCAGTTGCGCATCACCTCGATCGAATTGCCCTTGAGCAAGCGCATCCGCGCCACGATCGGCGCCACGTCAAAGTCTTCCGCACCGCGTGCCAGGCCATCTTCAAGCAACGCGCCAATCAGCGGCTGACGCTCAATCAGGCTCATCTCGCAGCCCAGGCTCGCCAGCACGAACGCATCTTTGCCCAGCCCCGCCGTGGCATCCAGCACGCGCGGACGCACGCCTTGGGCAACCCCGACAGCCTTGGCGATCATCTGACCGCTACCACCGCCGTACAAGCGACGATGGGCCGCACCGCCCTCGACAAAGTCCACCCGCACCGGCCCCGGTGCGTCCGGGCCCAGTTGCTGCAGCTGCAAACCCTGGTCGCCGACCTGCAAGGCAAACTCACCGTCATCCACCTGCATCGGCAAACCCAGGCGCTCGGCCCATTGTTCGGCCTGTGGCTGAAAAGTCGCGGCCAGGGCCTCGACATGGATGCGGCAGGCCGCAGGTTGCTCAATCATGGGAAAACACGCTCAAAAAATTAATGATCGGCAAAAACGGCCGATAACAAAACTATCGAGCATTTTGCCAGAGCTGAGCGTCGACCGAGAGAAATGTCAGACATTCAACGCACATCGATAGACTACATCTCGCCCCACGGCGATTTTGGCCTACGAAACTCCCAAGCACTGAGCAGCGTCAGTCACCTGTGGCAGGATTTCTTTGCCCAGGCCCTGGCCGATCAGTCGGGCGATGTCGTACCGGCTTCTCTCAACTTTCCACCGGTCGATCTTGATAGCCCAGTCGAACCCACCGTTGGCAGCGAACTGCTGGCGCACATCATTTCCCAGCGCGAATGCGATGTGAAAGAAACCGAGGTCCGCCCGCCCGAGCCGCTGTTCCTGCCGATTGCCGAGTTCGAAATGGACCTGGCCGACAAACCTTTCCCACCGTTCCCGGCACAAGAAATCGTCGCTCAACAGAAACAACAAGACTTCGAAAGCCGCTGGGTCCGCCCGATCGTGCTCACGGCCGGTCAACCGCTGCCAGTGCCTGGCGCCGCACCGCAACCGCGTCCGCTGCACCTGCCGATCGCCGAATTCGAACTCGATCTGCTGGACAAGCCATTCCCGCCGTTCTCGCCCGAAGCGCTGGTGGAGCAACAGAAACAACTCGATTTCGATAACGGCTGGGCTCGCCCGATCGTCCTGCAGAACCTGCGCATCGCCGCTTGAACCTCAGCGATCGTCAGCCTTTGAACAATTGATTGGCCTGGGCGTACGGCATGGATCGCGATGTGAATCCGAACGTGCCCAACGTCTTGATCTCTTCAGCAGCGCGGAAGAACTCACCGTACGCTGCCAAGGCCAGCGCCGAACCGACGCTGATACGTTTGACGCCCATTTCGCTCAACTGCTCGACCGTCAATTTCAGTCCGCCAGACATCAACACATTGACCGGTTTCGGCGCCACGGCGCGGACCACCGCCAATACGTCTTCAGCACTGCGCAGACCCGGCGCATAAAGTACGTCGGCACCCGCCTCGGCAAACGCCTGCAAGCGGCGAATGGTATCGGCGAGATCAGGATTGCCGTGTAGAAAGTTCTCCGCGCGAGCGGTCAACATGAAGGGAAACGGCAAGCTGCGAGCGGCTGCCACCGCAGCCTTGATCCGCGCGACGGCATGCTCGAAGCAGTAGATCGGCGCTTCTTCACGGCCCGTGGCATCTTCGATTGAACCGCCGACCGCGCCGGCCTCTGCCGCACGCAAAATACTCTGTGCGCATTCGGCTGGATCGTCAGCGAAACCGTTTTCCAGGTCGACGGCGACGGGCAGATCCGTTGCCGCGACAATCGCCCGAACGTTTGCCAGGGTGTCGTCCAGCGTCAGTGCGCCATCGGGGCGGGCGTTGGAAAAGGCGTATCCGGCACTGGTGGTCGCCAGCGCTTCGAAACCAAGGCTGGCGAGCATTTTCGCCGAGCCGGCGTCCCAAGGGTTGGGAATGACAAAAGCCCCCGCGCGTTCGTGCAGTGCTTTAAACGCTTGGGCTCTAAGGGTTTGCGCATCCATTGGCAGGCTCCTGAAAAGGGCAAGAAATCCGCTTCAGAGCAGGCCAAGTTGCTCGGCAGCGGGCTCTCTGTATAGCTCAGGCAGCGGCGGCAGGCCAGGTAAACGCAGCATCAGTTTTGCGTGAAAACGTTGCGCCAGTTTGGCGGCCAGTAAATTGTCGGCGGTGTGCAGGAAGATATAGGGCGTACGCCCCTCTTCGATCCACACGGCGATTTTCTCGACCCACGGCACCAGGAACGGGTCGTTGGCCTCAAGTTGCGGATGGCCGATGAAGCGCACCTGCGGACATTGCGTGAAGGCGGCCGGACGGGGCGGCACCCTGGGCTTTTTCGATTGGGCGTGAAGTACAGAAGGATCGGTCGATGTGCAGCTGAACAGCGCGCGGGGATCGAGGCAGATCCGCTCGACACCGCGATCCAGCAGCAGACGATTGAGCATTCGCTCGGCATCGCCCTTGGCGAAGAACTCGTCATGCCGCACTTCAACCGCCAGAGGCCGGTCAACGGCATCAATAAATCCGGCAAGCTCCGACAGCCGCTGCGGCGTAAAGCTTTTCGACAGTTGCAGCCACAGCGGTGAAACCCGTTCGCCGAGGGGGCTGAGCAATTGCAGGAAGGTTTCGGCCGCGGTCAATTGTTCGCGCAGGTCACCGCCGTGGCTGATGTCACCGGGGAACTTGGCAGTGAAGCGAAAGTGTTCGGGCATGGTTTCGGCCCAACGCTGCACAGTGGTCGCAGCCGGGCTCGCGTAGAAGGTCGTATTGCCTTCCACGGCGTTGAATACTTGGGAATAGAGACTCAGAAATTCGGCGGGTTTGGCGTCCAGCGGATAAAGATAATCGCGCCAGGCGTTTTCACTCCAGGACGGACAGCCCAGGTAGTAAGGCAGCCGCATCAGATGTACAGGTCGAGGCCCAGCACATCCGAATCCCAATCGACAAAACCGGCGGTGCTCAGGTAGCTGGCCAGGGCCTTCGCGACACTGCTGCTCATGGCACGGTGATAAAGCATGTCTTGTTGACGGGCGGGGAGATTGCTCAAGCGTTGCGCAGAGGCTTTGGCAGCGCGGGCGGCCAGTTGCTCTTCGGATGGAATTTCCAGCTCGCCATCGATATCGATATCGATATCGACGTAGTCATCCTCTGCCACAGGACCTTTGCGAGGCTTGCGTTTGATGGGGTAGGACTGGGAGGGAACGCCGTCTATACGCATGAGTACATGTCCGGGATCAATGATGGCAGTTTAGTGGCGCATAGTCCGCTTCGCAAACCGCCGAGTGATAACTAGAACACAGAAAATGGAAAAGGTTTAAAAGCCGGGGATATAAAACGACGATTGGCTGCGTTGGTACACATTGTGGCGAGGGAGCTTGCTCCCGTCCGGCTGCGAAGCAGTCGTAAAATCAGGCTGCGCGATGTACCTGCCTACAATTGGGGCCGCTTCGCAGCCCAGCGGGAGCAAGCTCCCTCGCCACAAAAGCAATGCGGATCAACGTGCTTTCGGGGTGGCGACTTTATCGCGCAAGTACACCGGTTGAGCCTCATCTGCCACGATCGCCTCACCACGCGCCCAGGCAAAACGCGCCAGGGTCAGCAGGTCCTCGGCGTGAGGCAGCATGCCCGCATCCTGCCCGGTGAGGCTGACGGCGATTCGCTCGGCATAACCCCAGCCAGTGCCGGCGCCAAACCACTCACCGCTGGCGTCAGCCGGCAACGCGGCCACTTCCGGCGCAAGCACTGCTTCATTGCCGACCAGCCGCATCTCCCCCGCCGTTTCGCGGTAGCAACCCCAATACACTTCGTCCATGCGCGCATCGATGGCGGCCGCGACCTGGCTCACGCCATGTTCGCGATAGGCCCGCTGCGCCAGCACGGCCAGGTTCGACACCGGCAACACCGGGCGATCCAGCGCAAACGCCAGCCCCTGCACCACGCCGATGGCGATCCGCACGCCGGTGAAGGCACCCGGACCACGTCCGAACGCGATGGCATCGACCGCTTGCAACGTGGTCCCGGCATCCGCCAGCAGTTGCTGAATCATCGGCAGCAACTTCTGCGCATGCAGGCGCGGGATCACCTCGTAATGACTCGTGACTTTGCCGTCATGCAGCAAGGCAACGGAGCAAGCTTCAGTCGCGGTGTCCAGGGCCAGCAAGGTGCTCATCGATGTTTCCGTAAGAGAGGTCAGAAAAAGTGCGCCAGTATAAACAACTACGGCCCGCAAGCGGGCCGTAGAAGATGAAGCGATTCAGACTTTTCAGCTCAGTGCTTCAAGCACCTTGCCGGTGATCACTTCAACCGAGCCAACACCTTCGACGTGGCTGTACTTCGGTTTGCCTTGAGCGGCGGACAGCTCCTGGTAAAACTTCACCAGAGGCTCGGTCTGGGCGTGGTAGACCGACAGGCGATGACGCACGGTTTCTTCAGTGTCGTCTTTGCGCTGCACCAGTTCGTCGCCGGTGATGTCGTCTTTACCGGCAATTTTTGGCGGGTTGTAGACGATGTGGTACACGCGGCCGCTGGCCTCGTGAACACGACGGCCAGCGATACGCTGAACGATGTCTTCGTCTTTAACGTCGATTTCCAGCACGTGATCCAGCTCCACGCCGGCTTTCACCAGGGCTTCAGCCTGAGGAATGGTGCGCGGAAAACCGTCGAACAGGAAACCGTTGGCGCAATCGGCTTGGCTGATGCGCTCCTTGACCAGGTTGATGATCAGGTCATCGGAAACCAGACCACCGCTGTCCATGACGCTCTTGGCGATCAGGCCCAGCTCGGTGCCGGCCTTGACCGCGGCACGCAGCATGTCGCCGGTGGAGATTTGCGGGATACCGAATTTTTCGGTGATGAACTTAGCCTGAGTACCTTTACCGGCCCCGGGAGCTCCCAGCAGAATGACGCGCATCGATGTGCTCCTCAATTTTTTATATAAATAACGTCAGATTCGCCTCGTGGGGCCAATCTCAAAAAAAGGGTCGTGACCGCCCAAACGGTCAAAGGCTGATCAAGATACACAGCAGGCCCGGAGCACACAAGCCGCCGAAAGTCGGAGAAACCCGCGCCTGATGTGGCCTTTCGTCGGGGTAACCCTAGTCGCAACCCCATCACTAACTGTCGCCTGGCAGCACTTTTCAACCCCTCGCCCACAGGCAACTCGACGCTCACGCCGAGTGCCTTGCCCCACGACGAAAACCTTAGCCGGTATTACGCAAACCGGCGGCAATCCCCGCCACAGACACCAGCAGCGCCTGTTCTACCGGGCTGCCCTGCGCCACTTCCTGTTGTCGCGAACGCGCCAACAACTCAGCCTGCAATAGATGAAGAGGGTCGAGGTAAGTGTTGCGCAAGCGGATGAATTCAAGCGTGGCTGGGCTATGTGCCAGTAGCTGAGACTGACCGGTCAGCCCCAGGACCACCGAGCAGGCCTGCGACAATAGGTCGCGTAAATGCGCACCCAAAGGGAGCAGATCCGGCTCGACCAAACGCTCATCGTAGGACCGGGCGATATCGGCATCGGCCTTGGCCAACACCATTTCCAGCATATCGATGCGCGTGCGGAAGAACGGCCACTGCTCGCGCATCTGCCCCAGCAGCTCGCCTTCGCCGCGCTCCAGCGCCTTGCTCAACGCAGCTTCCCAGCCGAGCCACGCCGGCAACATCAGACGCGTCTGGGTCCAGCCGAAGATCCACGGGATCGCCCGCAGGCTTTCAATCCCGCCAGCGCGACGCTTGGCCGGGCGACTGCCCAACGGCAAGCGTCCCAGTTCCTGTTCAGGGGTGGACTGACGGAAATACTCAACGAACTGCGGGTTTTCCCGCACCACGGCGCGATAAGCACTGACACCGTCAGCCGCCAATTCGTCCATCAGATTGCGCCAGGCCGGCTCTGGTGGCGGCGGTGGCAACAAGGTCGCTTCCAATACCGCTGCCAGGTACAGGTTGAGGTTCTGCTCGGCGATGTCCGGCAGGCCGAATTTGAAACGAATCATTTCCCCCTGCTCGGTGGTACGGAAACGCCCCGCCACCGAACCCGGTGGCTGCGACAGAATCGCTGCGTGTGCCGGACCGCCGCCGCGCCCCACGGTGCCACCGCGACCGTGGAACAACAGCAGTTCTACTTGTTGCTCGCGACAGATGTCGACCAAGCGCTCCTGCGCCCGATACTGCGCCCAGGCCGCCGCCGTCGTGCCGGCGTCCTTGGCCGAGTCGGAGTAGCCGATCATCACTTCCTGCGGCCCTTGCAGGCGCGAGCGATAACCGGGCAGCAGCAACAGCTTTTCGATTACCGGGCCGGCGTTGTCGAGGTCGGCAAGGGTCTCGAACAGCGGCACCACGCGCATCGGCCGCAACACACCAGACTCTTTGAGCAGCAATTGCACGGCCAGCACGTCGGAAGCGGCGCCGGCCATGGAGATCACATACGAACCGAGCGATGCGCCCGGCGCCGCAGCGACTTCCCGGCAGGTCGCCAGCACTTCGGCGGTATCCGCCGATGGTTTGAAGTACGCCGGCAGTAACGGTCGGCGGTTGTTCAATTCGCGCATCAGGAAGGCGATGCGCTCTTCCTCACTCCAGTCCTCGTAGCGCCCCAGGCCCAGGTAATCGGTGATCTCGGTCATGGCCGCGGTATGTCGCGTCGAGTCCTGACGCACATCGAGCCGCACCAGGAACAGCCCGAACGTCACCGCCCGCCGCAGGCAATCGAGCAGCGGTCCATCAGCGATCACGCCCATGCCGCACTCATGCAGCGAGTGGTAGCACAGCTCCAGCGGATCGAGCAGTTCGCGGTTGTCTTGCAACACATCGGCGGGTGCCGTCGTGGTCTTCGTCAAGGAGGCGTGAGCCCAGTTACGCGTCGCGCGCAGGCGTTCACGCAGCTGTTTCAGCACCGCGCGGTAAGGTTCGGCGCTGTCCCCGGCCTTGGCCTTCAAGTCGTCGCTGGCCTGCTGCATCGACAACTCGGCCGCCAGGTGATCGACATCGCGCAGGTACAAGTCCGCGGCCATCCAGCGTGCCAGCAGCAAGACTTCACGGGTTACGGCAGCGGTCACGTTGGGGTTGCCGTCCCGGTCGCCGCCCATCCACGAGGCAAAGCGAATCGGCGCTGCCTCCAGTGGGAGGTGCAGGCCAGTTGCGTCATGCAGGGCTTTATCAGCCTTGCGCAAATAGTTGGGGATCGCCTGCCACAGCGAATGTTCGATCACCGCGAAGCCCCATTTGGCCTCATCTACTGGAGTTGGGCGGGTGCGGCGGATTTCTTCGGTGTGCCAGGCTTCGGCGATCAGGCGCTGCAACTTCGTGTGGATCTGCTCGCGTTCGGCAGTGGTCAGGTCGCGATGGTCCTGGGCGGCCAGTTGTGCGGCAATCGCGTCGTACTTCTGGATCAGTGTGCGGCGCGCCACTTCGGTCGGGTGCGCGGTGAGGACCAGTTCGATCTCCAGCCGTCCCAGTTGCCGGGCCAGGGATTCGGCGCTGTGGCCCTCAGCGCTGAGCCGAGCGAGCAGTTCCGGCAGTACTCGCGCTTCGAACGGTGCAGGCTGCGACTCTTCGCGACGGTGAATCAGCTGATATTGCTCGGCGATATTGGCCAGGTTGAGAAACTGGTTGAACGCCCGCGCCACCGGCAGCAACTCTTCTTCGCTCAATTGGTTGAGGCTGGCGCTCAGTTCAGCGTCCATCGAACCGCGACGGTCGGCCTTGGCGCCCTTGCGGATCTGCTCGATCTTGTCGAGAAATCCGTCCCCGTACTGTTCACGAATGGTGTTGCCCAACAGCTCACCCAACAGGTGAACATCTTCGCGCAAGCGTGCATCAATATCGGTCATCAGCAGTTCTCCAGCGAAAATCCGGGTGACTTGGTGTCCATGCTCTTGAGTTAGAGAGTGCCGCTGTAAAGCGGTTCTTACAAGCGGACGACTGAGGGAATGCTGTTCGCCTGAAAAAGTTTTGGGGATCGGGGATTGGGATTGGGATTGGTGGGGGACATATCCGTTTCTGCGGTGATGGCGGCTGGCGGTTTCGCTCTTACAGCGAGTCACTTGGAAAAGCCCCAAGTAACCAAGGGCTCCTGCCCCGCCATTCGGTGCCTCGCCTAGGCTCGGCATGCCCTCACTCCGGCATTGCTCCGGGGGCCCGCCGCCATCGGCCATCCATGGCCGGGGGC
>NZ_JBNDJH010000036.1:0-57527 GCF_050434865.1 Pseudomonas silensiensis | reverse complement strand
GCGGGCGATGACCAGCTATTCGGCGGCTTGGGCGATGATCTGCTGGCGGGCGGTGACGGTAACGACACCCTCTTTGGCGAGGACGGCAACGACAGCCTCGACGGCGGCAGCGGCTATAACCAGCTGTTCGGCGGTAACGGCAACGACATCTTCCGATTCTCCATAGCTCCCGACTCCAGTACCAGCAACACGGTCATCGGTTTCGCTCAGGGCTCTGACATCCTGGCACTGGACAGCTCAGCGTTTCACCTCAACGGCCAACCCATCGACGCGGTGCTGACCAACGTCAGCGGCGCCCTGACCGAGCAAGCCGGTAATCACCTGGTGTTCAACCAGAGCAACCAGACGCTCTACTACGACGCCGACGGCACGGCCAATGGCAATGCTGTGGCGGTAGTGACCCTGGCCGGAGTGGCGAGCCTGGCGGCGGGCGATGTGCAGCTTTTCACCTAGGCATACGGGGAGTGGGGCAGAGGTGGTCGCTCCGCTCCCTAACCCTCTCCTGTAAACGGGAGAGGGGGCAAGGCCTGTGGCTCAGTGGCGCAGGCTTCCGGGTTGAGCTGCTGGGCCAGCAGCCGGGGTGAGCTGGAACAGATCCGTCAGCAGGTTCAACTGCGGTGGCTGGTTATCCAGCAGCGCCACCAGCACCAGTGGATTCTGCCAGCTCTGGCTGAGGTCGGCTTCCGACCCAGGCTGTGTGAAAACACCTGCAATTGTCTAATCTTCTGATCGTCGAGATCGTATCGGGGGCGATCATGAAGCGATTCATCGAAGGTGAGGCACGGACGCAAGTGACGTTGCTGCCGGAGTATCTGGACGATTACGTAGCCGAAGAAAATCCAGTGCGCGTGGTTGACGTTTTTGTCGATGAACTCGACCTGGGGGCGCTTGGTTTTGAGGGCGTCGATCCTGCCGCAACTGGTCGTCCGGCCTACCACCCAGCGGTGTTGCTGAAGATCTATATCTACGGCTACCTCAATCGGATTCAGTCCAGCCGTCGGCAGACGCTGCGAATGGCTTTGCCGTTGTCCTTGCGAAAGTCGGCGATGTTTTTGAAGTCCGGAAAAAAAGACCCGCAAGCGGGCCTAAAAAGCAGTTCTATTAGTCACATGAAACTGTTTCAGCTTCTTACTCTTCAGATGCCACCAGTCGCGCACCTTTACGCGTGACCTGCTGCCCGACTTCAAAACTCGCATTGGGTGAGCGCACCGTACTAATCTCGCCTTGCGCGTTTTTCACTTCATAAGCGGTTTCAGACTTGCCAATGCCTGCTTGCACCGCACTGCCGGCGAAAAAACCGCCAGTTGCGCCGACTATTGCACCAATCGGGCCGCCTGCCGCGCCAACCATCATTCCGGTCAAGGCGCCGAAACCTTTGCCAGCGGTTGTGTCGGGGACTTCACGGATTATCTGGTCTGCCTGGCATAGCGGAGACAGCAGTGTACACAGGGTAAAACTGAGCGCGATTGAACGAGTCATGAAATTGTCCCTTTGGGGTTGGCGTTAAGTTCGTTATTCAATACACAAAACGGGCCATTAATTTTATTGATTAATATCAAATACTTAAGTAAGCGCATAGTCCATATGACCTAATGCGACAAAGGTCATAATGACAAATAAATAGTCAATATGACTATCTCGACTGATAGCTTGTGCGCGCATGGCTGGACGATTGGTACTTGATGAGTGACTTTGACATGGGGGCGCAGTACCAATGCTAGGGATATTCCGACGCCTCAAGTGCTCAACTAACATTTGTAAGCTGCGATGCCGGTAAAGGCCACAGTTCCGATGCCAGTCGGGCAGGCTGTGTGGGTTTTAGGGATTGAGTCCTTTCTGCCACTAAGCGCGGCTTCGCAGATAATCGATAGCGTCACCCGTGCGATGCGATTTCGCACGTTGGGCGGGCGCACGCTGGCGAAGGGTTCGCGTATCGCCCTCAACTGGGCGTCCGCCAATCGGGACGAAGCGGTCTTTGGAGATCCCGATGAATTTCGCCTCGATCGCGATCCCGCGCTGAACCTGCTCTATGGTGCCGGCATTCCTGTCTGCACCGGTGCACCGCTTGCCAGACTGGAACTACGGATCGTGATGGAAGAACTGCTTGGCGCACCAGCCGGATTACACTGGCGCCGGATAAGGTACCAGTGAACGCGTTTTTCCCTGCCAGAGGGTTTTCTTCTCTCCTGCGGATTCAGAAACCTTCTTCCCAAGCTTTGGGAGCCTGTCTGACCCCCGAGATCCGATGATCCCGGGACAGGCATTTCATGCTGGACGGCTTGGCGGCGATACCTACACGTGGGTCAGCATGATTGACGTCAGCTTAGAGCGGGTAGTGCGTCGGGTAATGCAGCTTCGCAACGCCGGTGTCGGTAGCGGCCTTGACTGACCTGCAATCGGCCAGTCGATCAATGCTTGGTTCTGGCTGAATTGAGCCCGATCGGCCGTGAGTGTTATTTCAAACCAAGCCGCTTTGCCAGTCGGTGCAGGTTGGCCACGTCCATATCCAGCATTCGAGCACAGGCAGACCATTTCCTTGCGCAATTATTCAGTGTGTTTTCAATCAGCTGACGCTGGAAGTCATCCGTCGCATCCCGCAGACCCTGGTCAACGCCGAGGGAAGGAACATCCAGAGCAACAGGTGGCGTATCCATCTGCTCGGGTACTTGATTGAAATGCTGTGCTTCAAGCAGCAGCTCGTCACTTTGCTGGGTCGCGCGAGCAATGATTGTCGCTCGATAAACAGCATGCTCCAGTTCGCGAACGTTGCCTGGCCACGTGTACTGCTTGAGCAAGGACAGACAGTTGGCAGCCAGAGCCACCCGTTTCAATCCCATGCGTTCCCGGCTCTGCTCGCAGAAAAAACCTGCTAGCAACGTGATGTCCTGCTTACGTTCACGCAGTGGTGGTACATGCACAGGAAACACGCTTAAACGGTGGAACAGGTCTGCACGGAACCGATTGTTCATCACCTCCTGCTTCAGATCACGATTGGTCGCGGCAAGCACCCGTACGTTGACCCGCAAGACGTTATCGTCACCGACCCGTTGCAGGTCGCCGTATTGCAGTACCCGCAACAGTTTCGCCTGCAGATTCAGTGACAGTTCACCGATTTCGTCGAGAAACAGTGTGCCGTTATCAGCCATTTCGAACTTGCCGGTGCGATGATGGATAGCGCCTGTAAACGCCCCTTTGACATGGCCGAACAACTCACTCTCAGCCACTGATTCCGGCAGCGCAGCGCAGTTCAGATAGACCACAGACTGACCGGCGCGTGATGAACCTTCATGTATGGCCTTGGCGACCAGTTCCTTGCCGACTCCGGTTTCTCCAGTGATCAAGACGTTCAGGTCGGAACCTGCCACCATTTCGATCTCTCTTTTCAACTGTTGCATGACTTCACTGAGTCCGACCATTTCGGTGCCGGGTTTGCCCGCCGGGATATTACTGATGGAGAGAGGAGTAATGGTCTGACTTTCCAGTTGCTCCACCAGCAATGCATTGGTCAAGGCAGCAGAAGCGAGGGCTCCCACCAGTCGCAGCTCTTCGTCGCTGAAGTGATCAAACTGTGCCGGGTCCATGCCATCGATCGTCAGCGCACCAATCAGTGTCTGGTCCGCGAACAACGGTAACCCGATGCAGGCATGCACTTTGAGGTCCTGCCGGTTCGGTATCAGTCCGTCATAGGGATCAGGCAAATGACTCTCTGCCGGAAAGCGCACCACATCACCGGCGCGAGCGATGGCTTCCAGTCGCGGATGTGCATCAAGCCTGAAGCGGCGCCCCAGAACATCCGGTGCCAGGCCGTCAATCGCCAGCGGACGGAACTGTCGCTGTTCATAACGCAACAAGGCAGAGGCGTCGCAACCCAGCAATTGGCGCAAGGTATTGATCAGACGTTGAAAGCGGTCCTGATGGGAAATGCCGCTTTGCAACTGAATAGCGATGCGTGCCAGGGATTCAACGGAGAGACTCATGTTTTGTCACTTTGACAATGAATTAGTCATAAAGACAGTAATCGGGCAATGTCATATTGACAATCGTTGTTTTATTTGTTCTTCAAATTCAACAGCTTGCTGTCTGGCACGAAGATTGCCGTCTTCGGTGTAGAAGATCATTTCTATACCGAGGTAGGTCATGTCAATTCACGTCAAGAACAACATTCATTGGGTCGGTCAGCGCGATTGGGAAGTGCGGGACTTTCATGGCACAGAATACAAATGCCACAAGGGTAGCAGTTACAACAGCTACCTGATCCGTGAAGAAAAGACCGTACTGATTGATACGGTTGATCACAGGTTCAGCCGGGAGTTCATACAGAACCTGGCGATGGAAATCGACCTGAACACGCTGGACTATATCGTCATCAATCATGCGGAAGAGGACCATGCAGGGGCGCTGACAGAGTTGATGTCGCTGATCCCGAATACGCCGATCTATTGCACCGCCAATGGCGTGGACTCGATCAATGGTCATCACCATCATCCAGAGTGGAATTTCCACGTCGTACATACCGGCGACACCTTGGATGTCGGCAATGGCAAACAGCTGGTTTTCGTGGAAACTCCGATGCTGCATTGGCCGGACAGCATGATGACGTACATGACCGGTGATGCCGTCCTGTTCAGTAACGACGCCTTTGGCCAACACTACTGTGACGAACACCTGTTTAATGATGAAGTGGATCAAAACGAACTGTTCGATCAGTGCCAACGTTATTACGCCAACATCCTCACGCCATTCAGTCGCCTGGTCATTTCGAAGATTACCGAGATCCTCGGTTTCAATCTGCCGGTCGATATGATTGCCACTGCTCATGGCGTGGTGTGGCGTGATAATCCGACGCAGATTGTGCACCGCTATCTGGAATGGGCGGCGGATTATCAAGAGGACCGCATCACACTGTTCTACGACACCATGTCGAACAACACCCGCATGATGGCCGATGCCATCGCACAAGGCATTCACGAAGGCGATCCGGGTGTGGCGGTGAAGATTTTCAACGTCGCGCGCCACGACAAGAATGAGATCCTGACCAACGTGTTCCGCTCAAAAGGTGTTCTGGTGGGCTCGTCCACCATGAACAACGTCATGATGCCGAAAGTCGCCGCGCTGCTGGAGGAAATAACCGGTCTGCGTTTTCGTAACAAAAAGGCTTCGGCGTTTGGCAGTTATGGCTGGAATGGTGGGGCGGTAGACCGTATCCAGACGCGCTTGATGGACGCTGGTTTTGAAACCGCGTTGGCGCTCAAAGCCAAGTGGCGGCCGGATGGTGACTCGCTTGAGGTTTGCCGGGCTCATGGCCGCGAAATCGCTCGTCAATGGGCACTGCATCCATCGACGGACGCACCAGTCGCACGACCTGCAACCACTGTAACTGCCCAGGCAGAACCCATCGCGGACAACGGCCCGCGCATGCAGTGCAGTGTCTGCCAATGGATTTACGACCCGGCGATCGGCGAGCCGATGCAGGACGTGCAAGCCGGTACGGCCTGGTGTGATGTGCCTGATTACTTCCTGTGTCCTGATTGTTCACTGGGTAAGTCGGTATTCGATGAGCTTGCTTCGGAGGCGAAATGAACAAGGAAATCGTCATTGTGGGCTCCGGCTTCGCGGCTCGTCAGGTGGTCAAGAACTTGCGCCGGCTCGATGCAGCGGTGCCCATT
The DNA here is from genome assembly GCF_050434865.1 of Pseudomonas silensiensis. NCBI lineage: Bacteria > Pseudomonadati > Pseudomonadota > Gammaproteobacteria > Pseudomonadales > Pseudomonadaceae > Pseudomonas > Pseudomonas silensiensis. Next base: position 51,861 of record NZ_JBNDJH010000036.1, on the reverse strand, counting down.
CGGTTGATCGCAGCAGACAGTTGCGATGAGTACAACAAGCCCGACCTGAGTCACGTCATCAGCCTCAATCAGACAGCGGACGACATGACTCGTCAGTCTGCTGCGGAGTTTGCCGAGATGTATCGGTTGACCCTGAATGCTGGTTGCCAGCTGATTGCAATTGATCGCGAGAACAAGCTTGTCAGCGCCGGTAATGAGTCATTCAGTTACGACAAACTGATTCTCGCCACGGGTGCGCAAGCCATCGTTCCGCCGATTCCCGGACGGGAGTGGATGGTGACTTTGAACAGTCAGCAAGAATACCGTCATGCACAACATGCTCTTAGAGCGGCAAAGCGCGTACTGATCCTGGGGGCCGGCTTGATTGGTAGTGAACTGGCCATGGACGTCAATCGTGCCGGAAAGCAGGTGGTACTGATGGATAAGTCCTGCAGCCTGCTGGCATCGTTGCTGCCTGTTGAGGTGAGCAGCCGCCTGCAGCACCGGTTATGCCAGATGGGTGTCGAAATGGTGTTCAACCAGGCTTTGGACTCCATTGAAAGGAGAGACGATAGCCTGTTGGCGACTTTGTCCAATGGCCGGCAAATCTCCACCGATGTGATCATTGCCTCAATCGGATTGAACCCTGATACGACGTTAGCGGCGCAGGCTGGCCTACGGGTTGATCGTGGCATTGAAGTTGATGAACGCATGTGCACCTCTGACCCACACATATTTGCCGTTGGCGATTGCGCGCAAATCCAGGGCAAGCTGCTGCCGTTTCTACAACCCATTCAGTTAAGCGCCATGACCCTGGCGCGTAATGTGCTGGGTGGCGATGAGCAAGTGAAGTTCCCGGCGATGCTGGTGAAGATCAAGACCCCGGAAATGCCTCTGCACCTGGCCGGAGAAACCAACCGGAAGGACTTGCAATGGCAGATCAGCCTTGAGTCACAGGGGCTGGTGGCCAGAGGGCTAGACATGGCAGGGCAACTGCGGGCGTTCGTCGTCAGTGAAGACCAAATGAAGCAGGCCTTTGCATTGCTGCGTCAACTCGCGTTGTAAATCAAACAGGTAGAGCTCAACCAGATCGTCCAGTCAGGCTGAGGGGGCTGCTGAGGCCTGACCAGATCGAGAAGGGAAATAATCAAGGCTTTAACCTTCAAGGCCCACATTGAGGGCCCCGGTTATTTGGAGTTAAAAAGGGAGCGGCAGGGGGAAGGCCATTGGATTCAGATGGCTCAGGAAAAGAAACCCCGAAACCAATACCGCATTGATCGACCAGGCTACCGTGAGGAAACGAGCGATCTGACCGTAGATGGGGTCACGGACATTATCCGCATTACGCCATACAGCATTGAGCATGCAAGCGGAGTAGGCGACAAAGCCCAGCAGCATCAGACCAAACAGGGAGGGGGCAACTTTGTTGAAGGCGACCAGGATCAGACCAAATAGTACATTGCTGAGCACTACGCCGTAGAGCCAGAACACCACCCACAGCGCAGTGCTGCCCTGCGAATTTAACCACTGCTGAAGCTTACTCATCACGTCTCCCTGGCCAGCTAGTGGCCCGATTTCCCTGCAAGCCCGTACAGACTTCACCCGGGTGATGCCGACGTAGTGGACGTCGTGCACGGTTTCAGTCTAGCGGGCTTTTCCGACATGTCCCGACCGAGTACGGGTAGGTCGACAAAACCTTGTGACCTTGTTTCCAGATTCAGCGGGACGGGTTTATGGAGTAAACGATGGACAAGAAATCACTACCTGATTGGGATCCGAGGTCTGAAGCTGTGTTAAAGGATCAGACGACAGCCTACGACGACATGCGCCACCGTTGCCCGGTCGCATACAGTCAATATGGCTATACGTCCTTATTCAAGCACGAGGATGTGCTGCGCGTACTTGAGGATCATGAAACCTTCAGTAATGCCGTCTCGCGTTTCCCCTCGGTTCCCAATGGCATGGATCCGCCCGAGCATACGGTGTACCGGAGCCTCATCGAACCTTATTTCAGCCCCGAGCATATGGAGGCCTTTGCCCCGGCGTGCCGTGATATAGCTGTGCGTCTGGTGCAGGCGTTACCGGATGAAGGCCCTTCAGAACTGATAGGGGAATTTGCCCAACTCTTTGCGTTGCAGATCCAGTGTGCCTGGCTGGGCTGGCCGGCCGATCTTCACGAACCGCTGCGCCTGTGGACGCTGAAGAATCACTCGGCCACTCTGGCCAGAGACGACGCTGCCCTGAGTGCCGTGGCCCTCGAGTTTGACGGTTACATCAAGGATCTGCTGGACGTGCGCCGTACAGCCGGCGCTGCTGCGCCGAACGATATCACGACCATCTTGCTACGCGATCAGTCCTTGGGAAGGCTTCTGACAGACGACGAGATCGTCAGCATTTTACGTAACTGGACGGTCGGCGAACTCGGAACCCTTTCCGCCTCAGTCGGCATTCTCGCGCATTATCTGGCTATCAACTCCGGGTGGCAGCAGCAATTGCGCGAACAACCCGCGCTGTTACCTGCCGCCATCGATGAAATATTGCGTATTCATTCACCACTGATAATGAACCGTCGGGTGACTACGAAACAGGTCACGCTGGGCGGGCGCACGTTGGCGAAGGGCTCGCGTATCGCCCTCAACTGGGCGTCCGCCAATCGGGACGAAGCGGTCTTTGGGGATCCCGATGAATTGCGCCTCGATCGCGATCCCGCGCTGAACCTGCTCTATGGTGCCGGCATTCATGTCTGCCCCGGTGCACCGCTTTCCAGACTGGAGCTACGGATCGTGATGGAAGAACTGCTTGGGCGAACCAGCCGGATTACACTGGTGCCGGATAAGGAACCAGTGAACGCGTTTTTCCCTGCCAGCGGGTTTTCTTCTCTATTCCTGCGGATTCAGAAACCTTCTTCCCAAGCTTTGGGAGCCTGCCTGCCCCCCGAGATCCGATGATCCCGGGACAGGCCTTTTATGCTGGACGGCGTAGGTGGCGGGACCGACATGTGGGGCGGATGAAGCCCGCATCATGGAGTCAGAGCAAGTAGCCAATTACTCGTGCGCATTGGTTGTCCTTCATTCCAGCGAGGAGGTGCAGCTGTCGGCGCTGATTGAAAACTGACCCATGGGCTGACGTAAGACTGATCCACCTCTAAATCTGCACAAATTCAGCACGGCAATGGTTCGCGGAGAACAGACTAGGTCAGTGACATCTCGGCAACTGGGTCAATTCAGCGTCGGCGTCTACACCCCATGAGCTACGTCTCGTACACACAGCTTGATAAAGTCACAGGCACACAGCTTGCTGTCTATGGCCAGGTTGAAGAGAGCCAGATCGCATGTCTTCTCCGCCAGTTGGAGACTCACTCGAATGGCTCAGATGTCTCTGACTCGGAGCGGAGCCTTGTGCCCGACGAGCTTTCCCTTATTCCAAGGCCGATGGCTGTCCAAGTTCAACACTATCGTGCCGGAAATAATTAGCAGTGTTACGAAGATGTTAATTGATTCAAATTTGCTATTTTGATGATTTCTTAAGTTACTGTGGTTTTTGCGGATGTATTTAAATTTCATGTGTTGTGGTGATAGATCATTGATGTGGCTGGTAGATTTTCTAGTCGTCGCGATCAAAATTAATATAGCTGTAACTATTTAATCTGGGGCGAACGGGAGCAACGCCGTTAGACTAAAAAGCGATAATTCATAGACTGAAAATGTTGGCTCGCTCATTTTGTATGCAGAGGTCGACTCTCTTATGCCCTTGATGCTTGACTCGGCTTGTTAGGGGGGCGCGTTGCGTTGATGCTTAATTGGTGTGAAAACGTAATTAAATTAATACTGAACTATTACCGTTTTACAAGAATGAAACTTTTCGAGTTCTGTGGGTTGAATCTGTTTGCTATGTTCGTGTGTAAGGAGGACTGTTGAGAGCATAAATCCAATAAAGAGGCGTCCGAGCTTAAACGTTTCCTTCTGGTCATTCAGTAGGGATCGAAAGCTCAGTGAACCCATGATTATTCCTGCGCGCACAAAATCCGGTTACCCGCGCCCATTCCACTATGGGCAAATATTGATGCTGGTCATGTTGTTTTGTAGCTGCTTTGGATTACACGCGAAGGAATACGGCGGGCTGGAGCAGCAGCGGATAGAAAAAACCTTTCCTGGCAGCGATAGCCTTTCCGAGCCTGACGGCGAGTTCAAGGTTCGCACCATCAGCACCGGCAAAGCGGTGCTCGGTTATGTGTTCCAGAGTCAGGACGTGGTGGATATTCCAGCCTACTCGGGCAAGCCGATTAACATGCAGGTCATCCTCGATACCCACGGCGTCATCCAGGATGCCTACGTGCTGGAGCACCATGAGCCGATTCTGCTGATCGGCATTCCCGTGGAAAAGCTTCATGCCTTCGATGCCAAATACAAAGGGATCAAGGCTGACCGAAGGGTGGTTGTCGGCCACTCCAGTGATCCAGAGGCGGTGACCGTCGATGGTATTTCCGGAGCGACGGTAACCGTCATGGTGGTCAATGAGATCATCATGCGCGCTGCGCACAAGGTGGCCGTCTCGCTCAAACTGATTGAGGACAAGGGCGGTGCGACTCAGAAGCCTGCCACCGTGCGCCAGGACTTTTTCGAGCCCGCCACCTGGGAACAACTGACCGGCAACGGCGCCATCCGCCGCTTGAACCTGACCCGTGGGCAAGTCGACGCAGCCTTCAAGGGTACCGAAGCCGAAGGCGTCGACAACGCCAGCGCCGAGCAGGTTGATGAGACCTTTATCGAGCTCTACACCGCCGACCTGAACCCGCCGACTATCGGCCGCGCGCTGTTGGGCGACAATCAATATCGCTTTCTCATGCAAGACCTCAAACCCGGCGAGCAGGCCATCGCGGTGCTGGGTCGTGGGCTGTTTTCCTATAAAGGCTCGGGGTATGTGCGCGGCGGGATTTTCGATCGGGTGCAATTGCGCCAGTTCGGTAACATCATCAGCTTTCGCGACATGGACCATCAGCGGCTCTCCGACGTGTTTGCCAAGGGCATGCCGGAATTCACTGAAATGTCGATTTTCATTGTGCGCGAACCGGCGAAGTTTGATCCGGGATCGCCCTGGTCCCTGGAGTTGCTGGTGCGTCGCCAGACCGGCGCGGTGAACGGTGTGTTCAGCAGCTTCGAGCTGTCTTACCAACTGCCCGAGCCCTACCTTTTTCGTCCACCGCCCAGCGCCGAAGAACTGGCCGCCATCGAGGTTGCCAACAGACCGACGTGGGTCAATATCTGGTACCAGAAAGCGTTTCAGATCGGGATCCTTTGCACGGCCCTTGCTGTGTTGATGGTGATTTTGTTCCTGCAGGACACCTTCACCAAATACCCGCGCTTCCTCCATTGGCTGCGTCGCGTCTATTTGGTCTTCACCGTGGTGTTCATCGGCTGGTATGCCCTGGGGCAGATTTCGGTGGTCAATGTCCTGACATTCGCCCACGCCCTGTTTGAGAACTTCCGCTGGGAACTGTTTCTCACCGACCCTATTGTTTTCATCCTGTGGACCTTTACCGCCGCCAGCATTCTGCTCTGGGGGCGTGGGGTGTTCTGTGGCTGGTTGTGCCCCTTTGGCGCCTTGCAGGAACTGATCAACGAAGCCTCGCGCAAACTCAAGGTTCCGCAATTTGAATTGCCCTTTGCGTTGCATGAACGCTTGTGGGCCGTGAAGTACATCATTTTGCTGGTGTTATTCGGCATCTCCCTGGAGTCGATGACCACCGCCGAGCAATTTGCCGAGGTGGAGCCGTTCAAGACCGCCATTACCCTCAAGTTCGATCGTCAGTGGTGGTTCGTGGCCTACGCGGTGGCGCTGCTGGTCATCAACATCTTTACGCGCAAAGTCTATTGCCGCTACGTCTGTCCCTTGGGCGCCGCGCTGGCGATTCCCAGCAAGCTGCGTCTGTTCGACTGGCTCAAACGCCGCAAGGAATGTGGCACGCCTTGCCAACTGTGCGCCAAGGAATGCGAGATCCAGGCGATTCACCCGGATGGCCACATCAACGCCAACGAGTGCCACTACTGCCTCGATTGCCAGATGACCTACCACAACGAAAACAAGTGCCCGCCACTGGTGCTCAAGAACAAGCGAAAGACGCGGGACAAGCCAGCACCCCTGCCAGAGCACGCCGAGTTGATTCCGGTTGTGCAAGTGTTTGAGCCCTGACCTGGAACAAGCATCGATTGACCGAGCTTATTCATATCTGCCCCCGATGGAGCAAAACCCATGAGCGATAAAAAGTCGAAAAAAGATCATGAAGCAGTGGATGGCGCAGGCCTTAACCGACGCGGTTTCCTCGGCGTATCAGCCCTGACCGGCGTTGCGCTGGCGGGTGGTACGGCGTTGGGTAGCGCGGTGTTCAGCCGCGAGTCATGGGCGGCAGCGGCCAAGGACGCACAGTCGAAGATTCATGTGGGGCCGGGCGAGCTGGACCAGTACTACGGTTTCTGGAGCGGCGGCCATCAGGGCGAAGTGCGGATCATGGGCGTTCCGTCGATGCGTGAGTTGTTACGCATCCCGGTGTTCAACGTCGATTCCGCCACCGGTTGGGGCCTGACCAACGAAAGCAAACGGATCATGGGCGACAGCGCGCATTTCAAGAATGGCGACTGCCACCACCCGCATTTGTCGATGACCGACGGCAAGTACGACGGCAAATACCTGTTCATCAACGACAAGGCCAATAGCCGCGTGGCGCGTATCCGTCTGGACATCATGAAGTGCGACAAGATGCTCACCGTGCCTAACGTGCAGACCATTCACGGGTTGCGTCTACAGAAAATGCCCCACACAAAATATGTGTTTGCCAATTCCGAGTTCGTGATTCCGCACCCCAATGACGGCAGCACCTTCGACCTGCAGGACAAGAACAGCTACACCATGTTTAACGTCATTGATGCCGAAAAAATGGAGATGGCCTTCCAGGTCATCGTCGACGGCAACCTGGACAATACCGACGCCGATTACACCGGCAAGTACGCGGCGTCGACCTGTTACAACTCGGAGAAGGCCTACGACCTGGGCGGCATGATGCGCAACGAGCGCGACTGGGTGGTGGTGTTCAACATCCAGCGCATCGAAGCGGCGATCAAGGCCGGCAAGTTCATCACCCTGGGTGACGCCAAGTCACCGGTGGTCGATGGTCGAAAAAGCGAGGGCAAGGACAGCGAGTTCACGCGCTATATCCCGGTGCCGAAGAACCCCCACGGGATCAATATGACGCCCGATGGCAAGTACTTCATTGCCGCCGGCAAACTCTCGCCCACCTGCACGATCATCGCCACCGCCAAGCTGGATGATCTGTTCGACGATAAATTCAAAGACCCGCGCGAGGTGGTGGTCGGCGAACCCGAACTGGGGCTCGGGCCGCTGCACACCACCTACGACGGCCGCGGTAATGCCTACACCACGCTGTTCATCGACAGCCAGGTGGTGAAGTGGAACGTCGATGAAGCCGTTCGCGCCTACGGCGGCGAGAAGGTCAACTGCATCAAACAGAAACTCGACGTGCAATATCAGCCGGGCCACAACCATGCCTCGCTGACCGAGACCAGTGAGGCCGACGGTCAGTGGCTGGTGGTGCTCAGCAAGTTTTCCAAGGACCGTTTTCTGTCGACCGGCCCGCTGCACCCGGAGAACGACCAGTTGATCGACATCTCCGGCGACGAGATGAAACTGGTGCACGACGGCCCGGCTTTCGCCGAACCCCACGATTGCGTCATGGCCCGTCGCGACCAGATCCGGACCAAAAAGATCTGGGACCGCGACGACCCTTTCTTTGCCGAAACCGTGGCGATCGCCGCCAAGGACGGCATCAAACTGGAGACCGACAACAAGGTCATCCATGACGGCAAGAAGGTGCGCGTCTACATGACCTCGATGGCCCCGGTCTACGGTGTCACCGAGTTCACCGTCAAGCAGGGTGACGAGGTCACAGTGACTATCACCAACATCGATAAGGTGGAAGACGTGACACACGGCTTCGTCATGACCAACCACGGTGTGAGCATGGAGATCAGCCCGCAGCAGACGTCCTCGATCACCTTCGTCGCCGACAAGCCGGGGTTGCACTGGTACTACTGCAGCTGGTTCTGCCATGCGCTGCACATGGAAATGGTCGGCCGAATGCTCGTCGAGAAGGCTTGAGCGGCCGGACGCATCAGGGCCGCGGAAAAGGTAAGCGCAGTGTTCAGACCCCTGGCAAATGACTCACTACACGGCATTGCACTTTTGGTGTTGGTGTTTCTATCGGTATTCGCCCAGGCGTCGCCACGGCCCATTACCGAGCTGCCCCTGCAACCCGATGGCGATCGCCATTGGAGGTTGCCTGCCGGAGAGTACCCAGGGCAGTTCAGTGTCGATCAGCCGATGCAGATCGATTGCGAAAAAGGTGCGGTCATCAATGCCCAAGGGCAGGGCAATGCTCTGTTCATCAGCGCCCCCGACGTGCGGATCGAGGGGTGCACGTTGCTCGACTGGGGGCGCGACATGACAGCCATGAATGCAGCGGTTTTCATCGGTCCCAAAGCCTTGGGCGCGGTGATCCGCAACAACCACATGAAAGGGCCAGGCTTCGGCATCTGGGTGGACAGCACTCACGATGTCAGCTTGATCGATAACGATATCGAAGGCGACCCGAGCATTCGCTCTCAGGATCGCGGCAACGGGATTCATCTGTATGCCGTGCACGGTGCCAAGGTGATCGGTAATCACGTGCGGCTGACCCGCGACGGCATCTACATCGACACCTCGAATGGCAACTTGCTGCAGGGCAATACCCTGGAAGACCTGCGCTACGGCGTGCACTACATGTACGCCAACGATAACCAGTTACTCGGCAACATCACTCGCCGCACACGCACCGGCTATGCCTTGATGCAGAGCCGCAAACTGACGGTGATTGGCAACCGTTCCGAGCAGGACGAGAGCTATGGCATCCTGATGAACTACATCACCTATTCCGAATTGCGCGACAACTTCGTCAGCGACGTGCGCAGCGGTTCCGCCGATGGCGGCATGGTCAGTGGTGCCGAGGGCAAGGCGCTATTCATCTACAACTCGCTGTTCAATGTCATCGAACACAACCATTTCGAACGTAGCGCGGTGGGGATTCACCTCACCGCGGGCTCCGAAGACAACCGGATCGCCGACAACGCCTTTGTCGACAATCAGCAGCAGGTCAAGTACGTCGCCACCCGTTTGCAGGAATGGTCGGCTGATGGCCGGGGCAACTACTGGAGCGATTACCTGGGCTGGGATCGCAATAACGATGCGGTGGGCGATGTGATCTACGAGCCCAACGACAACGTCGACCGTCTGCTGTGGCTGTACCCGCAGGTCCGTCTGTTGATGAATAGCCCGAGCATTCAATTACTGCGTTGGGTTCAGCGCAGTTTCCCCGTGACGAAATCGCCGGGGGTCAAAGACAGTTTCCCGTTGATGAACCTTCCGACGATGCCTCAAACACAGCGGCCGACCTTATGAACGCCATCGAGATCGAAGGTGTAAGCCAGCGTTACGGCAGCATGACCGTGTTGCACGATCTGACCTTGAGTCTGGGGGAGGGCGAGGTGCTGGGCTTGTTTGGCCACAATGGTGCGGGCAAGACCACGGTGATGAAACTGATCCTTGGCCTGCTCAAGGCCAGCGCCGGTCAGGTGCACGTCCTCGGTTGCCGACCCGCACAAGCTGACGTGCGTCGCCAACTGGGTTACCTGCCGGAAAACGTGACGTTCTACCCGCAACTCAGTGGCCGCGAAACCCTGCGGTATTTCGCCCGCCTCAAAGGAGCAGCCCTGACGCAAGTGGACGACTTGCTCGAGCAGGTCGGGCTGACGGGGGCCGCGGACCGTCGGGTGAAAACCTACTCCAAGGGCATGCGCCAGCGTCTGGGCCTGGCGCAGGCGGTGCTCGGCGAGCCACGTCTGCTGCTGTTGGACGAACCCACGGTGGGGCTGGACCCGATTGCCACCCAGGATCTTTATCTGTTGATCGACCGTCTGCGCCAACAGGGCGCGAGCATCATCCTTTGTTCCCATGTGCTGGCAGGCGTCGAGGCGCATATCAACCGTGCGGCAATCCTGGCCAATGGTTGCTTACAGGCGATCGGGAGTCTGTCCAGTCTGCGTGAAGACGCCGACTTGCCGGCGCGGATTCGTGCCAGTGGTCTTTCCCGGCGCGAGCAGTGGTTGCAGCGCTGGAATGCCGCCGGGCATACCGCCACGGCCATGGGCAGCAACGGCGTCGAGGTCATGGCTGTCAACGGCCATAAAGTCGATCTGTTACGCCAGTTGTTCCACGAGGATCAACCCCAGGACATCGAGATACTGCAACCGTCTCTCGAGGACCTCTACGGTTATTACATGAGTCGTGCGACCACCGACACAGAAGGCCCTCATCCATGAAGCAGATTTGGAGTATCGCCGGCAAAGAGTTCAGCGACGGGCTGCGCAATCGCTGGCTTCTGGCAATCAGTCTGCTGTTCGCCATTCTGGCGGTGGGTATCGCCTGGCTCGGTGCAGCGGCATCCGGGCAAGTGGGCTTCACGTCGATTCCGGCAACCATCGCCAGCCTGGCCAGCCTGGCCACTTTCCTGATGCCGCTGATCGCGCTGTTGCTGGCCTACGATGCCATCGTTGGGGAGGACGAGGGCGGCACGCTGATGCTGCTGCTGACCTATCCGCTGGGCCGTGGGCAAATACTGCTTGGCAAGTTTGTCGGTCACGGCCTGATCCTGGCCTTGGCCACGCTGATCGGATTCGGTTGTGCCGCCGTGGCTATCGCCTTGCTGGTCGATGATGTCGAGTTGGGGCTGTTGCTCTGGGCGTTCGGCCGTTTCATGGTGTCTTCCACGCTATTGGGCTGGGTGTTCCTGGCGCTGGCTTACGTGTTGAGCAGCAAGGCCAGTGAAAAATCCAGTGCAGCCGGAATGGCGTTGGGCGTGTGGTTCCTTTTTGTATTGGTGTTCGATCTGGCGCTGCTGGCGTTGCTGGTGCTCAGCAAAGGCAGCTTCAACCCGGACCTGTTGCCGTGGTTACTGCTGCTCAACCCGACCGACATTTATCGCCTGATCAATCTCTCGGGTTTCGAAGGCAGCGGTAATGCCGTCGGCCTTATGGCATTGAGCAGCGATTTACCGGTACCGGCTTCGTTGCTATGGCTCTGTCTGCTGATCTGGGTAGGGGTTTCGCTGCTGTTGGCTTACTGGATGTTTCGCCGTCGGCCGTCTTGATTTTTTCACACGGGAACAATGAGATGAACACTCTGTACCTGGCCTGGCTCCGTGCCCTGGTCGTCATCATTACCTGTTTGGGATTGGCGGCGTGCAACGATCGCGCAGAGGAAAAGCAACCCCCTGGGCCCGTGGCCTTTCATCAGAGTGACGAGTGCCATGTCTGCGGGATGGTCATCGCCGACTTTCCCGGCCCCAAGGGCGAGGTCGTGGAAAAAGGCACGGTCAAGAAGTTCTGCTCCACCGCCGAAATGCTCGGATGGTGGCTTCAGCCAGAGAATCACCACACTGAGGCGAAATTGTATGTGCACGACATGGGGAAAAGTGCCTGGGAGAAACCCGACGACCAATATCTGATTGATGCAACCAAAGCCTACTACGTTGTGGGTACTGGACTTAAAGGTTCCATGGGTGTTGTTCTGGCGTCATTTTCCGAGGAGGCCACCGCACGCAAACTGGCCAGCGAGCAGGGCGGCAGGGTGTTGCGCTTTGAGGAAATCGATCTGAGTCTTTTGCAACAAGCCCCGACGATGTAGCCGAGCGGCCCGTTTCGCAGAAGAGAGCAGGCTCGCTTCTGCGGTTTGGGTATTTTTTCTTGGGCAATCTTACTTCAGCGTCAGGATCCAGTCGGCCAAGGTCTTCGCTTCTTCATCGGTCACTTGGTTGGCCGGCATTGCGATGGGCCCCCATTTGCCTGTACTGCCTTCTTTGATGCTCTTGACCAGAGTTGCCGATGCGTCGGCCTGGCCGGCGTATTTGGCGGCAACTTCCTTGTAGCCGGGCCCGACCATTCTGGCGTCGACCATATGGCAGCCAACGCAGGGTTTGCTCTTGAAGAGCGCCTCGCCATCAACGGCTTGAGCTGACTGCAAAGTCAGCGCAGCGCCCAGGGCCAGCAATGGAACAAGAATACTTTTCATCAGTGTCTCCTCAGACAATGAAGCAGATTCGAATGAACTGCCCCGGTTTATCCAACAGGCATCGTGTTGAATATTATGGAGTTTATATTTATAGGTCGGGCAAACTTGTCTCAGTATCGGCTGATTATTATTGATAGATCAACCGCTTATGTGAAAGGTACGCTTGCCACTTTCATTAGATGTTTAGCTTTTAGCAAGTGTTCATTTTATTTCGGATATTAATGAGTCGATGCAAATTGTCTAGATTTAACCGTTGTTTGTTGTCTAGTGTTTGTTGACTGGGTCGCATTCAGGAATTATTTGCTTAGTCAGTTGGGAGGTAGTGTGTAGTGAGTTGAATTTCATACGTTTAAAGCGACGAGATGGCGAGTCTTTAAAATTCGATAATTATAATGGATGAGTTTCAAGTCAGTTGTTCGATGGCTGGCGTATGATTGTTTTAGCATTGGAGGTGGTTTCGGAAGGTGCGGGCGGCGGCACTTGCCAGCTGCGGCAGGTGAATGAGGTCGCACAGCATCCAGTGGTAGTTTGAGCTAAAGAGCGGTCGCAGATAGTAACCTTCCTCAATTGTCCACTTTTGGCCGGACAGCGACGGTCTAGCATCGGCCGTCACTGTAGATGGTCAAACTTCCGTCTGTTCCGCCATTTTCAAGGCATCATCGACCTCGATACCCAAGTATCTGACAGTGCTTTCAAGCTTCGTATGACCAAGCAGGAGTTGAACAGCTCTCAGGTTCTTCGTCCTGCGATAGATCAGCAATGCCTTGGTTCGCCATAGTGTGTGAGCACCCTACATGGTTGGGTCAAGGCCAATGGCGGTCACCCACGCTTTGACTATTCGAGCGTATTGCCTGATGGAAAGATGGTCTGATGCGTGCAACCGGGTCGGAAACAAGAAGTCCTTGCTGCGGAGGTGCGCCTGATGCATCCACGCCTCCAGAGCCGTTCGGGTTTGCTCAGTAATTTCAAATTGCACTGGGTGCTGAGTTTTCTGCTGTTTCACGATAGCCCGTGACAAAACATGCTCCCCATGGGCGATGTCTCGGACTCGCAGCTTGGGTAAGTCACAGGCACGTAGTTTGCTGTCGATGGCCAAGTTGAAGAGCGCCAAATCACGTGTCTTCTCCGCGAGCTGGAGTCTCACCCGGATGGTCCAGATATCCCTTACTCGGAGCGGGGCTTTCTGCCCGACAAGCTTTCCCTTGTTCCAAGGCTGATGGCTGTACCTAGCAATAGTGTTCATAGCTCGTCCTCCACGTTGCGGGAAGACTAGGGTGGATCAGTTGCAGCGAGTGATCGTCGCTATTCGACCCAAACCGGTCAGTCGTGACAGGCAGAAAACGCCCCAGGCTGTGAAAAAAACGCGGGCACAGTCTTGAAGGACTGCGTTGATACGTAAAATCTGTCGGCGCTTGGTTGATCCGCGACCAAAAAATTGCGTAGAAACGCGAGTTTCGTCCCGATCAAACCTGCTCTTAGGCCCCATTGTGTGTCCGGGGCCGAGCGACCAATTGCGAGCGGGGCGTCAAGATGGCCAAGGCAACCGCCACGATGAAGAGCGCCGGCACGTCACCTGCCAAGTGCCCCATTTGCCCCGGCTGGGTGACCGCCTGGACGGCCATGATTCCTCCGTGTACGGCGCTAGACCACACGGTGAACCAGATCAGGCTCAGATTGGCTAATGGATCACGTGCGGCCAGGATCAAGAACACGCCAAGTGTGGCGTAGATGCCAACGATCATCATCGGGTAGTCCGAGTGACCGACGTGCCAGGCCCAGCCGGATGGCCAGAACAACATAAGTGGGTAGAGAGCAAGGCACGCGAGGCCAGCCAAAACTAGAACGATGCGCAAATACCTGAGGCGATCGACTACGGTCATGGCGGATTCCTCTTAGGGCCTGCCCAATCTGCTCAATCAGTTCCGGCAGTAAACCAAGCATAGCTACCCATTAGCTATCGCTCCGTACACTGGCAGCTTCTGGCCGTTTTCTGGCTGTCGCAACAGGTAGGAATCGACTGTGGATTCAACCGGTCTACGCAACACAACCAGATTCTGTGTAAGCAGAGGGCGTGTTGCAGATGAAGCAGAGACTTTAGATCTATTACACCGTCAGCCGAAAAAGCTGATGTGGGATCACTGGCAGAAAGGGGACTCTCTCCAGCAGATCGCCCAACTATTTGATCGAAACCACTCATCGATACAGCGCAACTTGGCGGAAACAGGGGTATCAGAACCGCTGTAAGGCGCAAGTCTCCGAATTGATGTGGCCCATCATGAACTGGGAGAGTCGGTTTCAATCCTCCTTGATTTCTCCACTTTGCTCTGGGTGGCTAATGGCTTTCCCTTTGGCGCTTGCAGGCTGGGCTATCAAAAAAATGCGCAATATCAGGCCGCACGCCCCAGGCGGTGCAAGCATCGTGTAGATTGAAATTGTAGCCATTGAGCATAGGACGCGAGGCACAGGCTCGATAGGCGTTGAAAAACGCCATTTCGAATAATAAAAAGAACGCTGATGCGCCCAGGAGATATGCCATGCGATCGCAACCGGTCCAGCAAACATCTCATCAAGCAGGCTCCTATCCTGGTGGTGTTCCGCTTTCGGCTGCCAATGAAGGTTTGCGCTGCGTTTCTGTCAGCGACGCGAATGTGTTGGCAAACTCTCTACCGGAGTGGCAGCAAGAGTACTTGCAGATCAGTCCGGGGCAGTTTGCAGGTTCGGTCACTGAAATTTCCGTGGGTGTGGTGCAGATCTTCCGCGAGGTGATGAACCAGGCGGTCGATCAGCACGGGCACACATTGCCGGGCAAATTCGCCTTGGGCATTCCCATCTCGCTGCGCGGCCACGGTTATTGGTGTGGTAAAGAGCTTGATTGCATAGATTCGGTGTTCTTTCTGCGTCCGGATTCCGAGCTGAAGTTCAAGACCCCCGGCTACTCCGATATCTACGGCGCATCGGTCGATGTTGAGGCCTTCAGAAGATACTCTCTGGATGACGAATTTGATGACAAAAGTGTTATCGCTCTGACGAAAGAGGTCAGTCGGCTTCCGCCGGACAAGTGCGCCGCGTTCCGGCGAGGATTTGACAGTTTCTTCCGGGCAGTCGAGGCCAACCCTCTGATTCTTGAATCAGCGCCCGCTAGAAAGCAGCTGGCTTTCGACATCATGCATCTGCTTCTTGGCATGACCGCGGACTTGCCAGTGTCGAAGAAATCCCACGCCGACCAGTTCGTTCATCGTCATGTTGTAGACAGTGCACGCAGTTACATTCTTTCAAGAAAAAGTGAAGCGTTAACAGTGACCGATTTATGTGAAGGACTGCGAACCAGCCATCGTTCGCTGCATTACGCCTTCAACAAAGTCTTGGGTATCAGCCCCGTGACTTATCTGCGCTACATCCGTTTGAACGGCGTCAGGGCGGAACTTATTTTGAGCGATAAGTCGGCCTTGATCAGTGAAGTTGCAGCCCGGTGGGGCTTCTGGCACATGGGCATGTTCAGCGTCTACTACAAAAACCTGTTTGGCGAACGGCCTTCTGAAACACTGAAAAACTTCCGTACGCCGGCAAGTATTTAACTATCAAGTTTTGAACGCCATGTCTGGGGAGATGTACCCGGGCATGACGGGATTGCTTTGTCAAAAAAACGGAGAAAATCATGAATAAGTTAAACGGAAAAGTGGCCTTGATTACAGGCGCCTCGAAAGGCATGGGTAAGTCTCATGCCACTATCTATGCCAAATACGGGGCTAATTTGATTCTGGTTGATCTCGATGAGTCAGTTAACCAAGTTGCAGCAGAAATTCAGAATAAATATGGCGTGGAAGTGCTTGCGCAAGTAGGCGACGTCACCGATCCGCAGGCCATGCGGCTGATTGCCGAAAAAGGCATGAAGCGGTTCGGCAAATTGAATGCACTGGTCTGCAATGCCGGAGTCTGCCGTCTCGGCAAGTTTCTTGAGTCCAGTGACGCTGAGCTGGACCTGCACATCAACGTCAACATCAAGGGGGCATGGCATACCGCGCGTGGGGTGCTGCCGCACATGATCGCATCCGGCGGCGGTGCAGTGGTTGTCATGTCGTCCGTGACTGGTGACATGACCGCTGATCCGGGTGAAGTGGCCTATGCGCTCTCCAAGTCCGCCCTGATTGGCTTCACCAAGGCGCTGGCGGTGGAGATGGCCCCCCATAACATTCGGGTGAATGCGATCTGCCCAGGCTTCATATGGACGCCAATGGCCGAACAGGTCGCCAGGCAAGTCAATCCGGATGATCCGAAGGCGGTTCTGGATGAACTGGCCACGGCGATTCCAATGAAACGCCTGGGCAGACCCGATGAAGTCGGTGAGTTGTCGGCATTCCTCGCTTCCGATGAGTCCAGTTATATCAACGGTGCGCAAATCGTGATCGATGGTGCCAGCACACTTCCCGAAACAGTCAGCATCGGGATGTAACAGGCGTTCATTGACAGCAAGGACGCTGCTGCATCGATGAATTCCGTGATTCATAAAAACAATAGCGTGGAGCGTGTGTGATGACAGAGCTAACCGAATCCTTGCATGAAGACGTGCCTCTGGCCGGCGAAAAACTGAAAGGCAATCTGGGTACTTTTCAGATAGCACTATTGGTCATTGCAGCTGCAGCACCTTTAGGCGCCGTGCTCACGGCAGCCCCCATTGGTTTTCAACTGGGCAACGGCGCCGGGCTTGCCGGAACATTCCTGATTGCGGGATTTTTGATGGTTTGTTTCTCGGTAGGTTATGGCGAACTGATTCGGGCGATTCCCGGCGCAGGCGCGTTTTACAAGTATCTGTCGGTGGTCTTTGGCTCAAGAGTTGGCGCGGGCGCGGCATGGGTCGCATTGGCCTCTTACCTGGCGATTACGATTGCCGTGGCGATTGTGTCTGGCTATTACACCAATTTGACCATGCAGACCTTTGGAATAAATATTGGCTGGATGTCATGGACAATAGTGTTTATGGCGCTGACGTCTTATTTAGGCCGGGCGAATATTGATTTTGCCGCCAAAGTGCTGGTGCCCTTGGTACTTTCAGAGTTCTTCATGCTGTTCTTGCTGGGCCTGTCCATTTTCCTGGATAAAGGCTTCGCCGCTTTTCCAGTCCAGGCGGTATCGATAGAGGCAATAACATCGCCGGGCCTAGGTGTGGGACTGATGGTCGCGCTAGCAGCGTTCCTCGGCGTCGAGTCCGCCGCGCTGTATGCAATGGAAGCCAAACGGCCAGAAAAATCCATTCCGGGTGCAACTCGTCTCGCCGTGGTGTTGGTCGCAGTGGCCTACTTTGTGATTATCTGGTTGATCGTTGGCGGGATCGGAGCCGATGCGATAAAAAGCGAAGCGGCAACGGCTCAAGGTGAGCTAATCATCAATCTATTCTCGACACGCCTCGGAACAACGACCGCCACCCTTGTTTCGATCATGTTGTGCACCAGCAATTTTGCCTGTCTGTTGTCACTTCACAATGCAGCTACTCGATACGTACAGGTCCTTGCCAAAGATAAGCACCTGCCGAGTGTGCTATCGAACATTCATCCGCAACGGAATTCCCCGGCCAATGCGAGTCTTTTAGTCACGGTGTTGGTCGCCGCCTGTATTGCCGCACCGACTTCGGTGGGTTACGACGCTTTTGTATTCCTGTTTCCGGTCACGCTGGCGTTTTCGACTCTAGGGCTGATCGGACTTCAGGCCTTTATTTCGCTGGCCGTCATTGCCCACTTCAAAAAAATCAGTGATCGCCGCTATCTCAAAATCCTGATCAGCCCACTCGTCGCGCTAGCGGGGCTTAGTCTGGCGGTTTACCTGATTTATGAGAATTACGGACTCCTGACTGGAAGTGAATCGGCATGGGTGAACGGAACCCCATTACTGCTGGTTGCGCTGTTTTTCTACGGCGTGATCAAAGGTCGTTCAAACACTATTTGATGCAAGACGCTGTAGCACCGCACTGGTGCAGTCTGCGCTTTGAAAGTGCATTTTCTCATCGGGTTATGAAGGACATCTTGATTGCTGTACGCGGAGGAGGGTTGCCGACCTGCTCGCAGCGTTGCTGGATCCTGTATTCGTCCTGCCTTGAGTGACTCAGAAGCCAGAAACATGCCAGTTCTTTTAGTTGGCGAAGTGCTAGTGGGGTCCCGTTGCGAATCTGCCAATCTGTGTTAATGCGCCTGCATAAGTTGGTCGTAACCTTCACATGCCGACCTACCGCAGTGCTGCAGTTTCTTCATCGTCCGAATGCCTTTGCCCCCAAAGTTTATTTGAATGGAAGACTACGAAGCATGAACGTGAATATTAAAGTAACGACTGCGTCCCATCCGCTTGATCCACTTTCGCTACAGGAACTTGCCTTGGCGAGCAGCATCCTCAAGCGGGAAAAAAACCTTCACGATAAATGTCGCTTTCCTTATCTGCACCTCGCGGAGCCCGATAAAGTCGAAGTGTTGGCCCATGTTCCCGGCCAGGCATTTTCTCGACGCGTATTTGCGTTAGTGCTGGATAAGTTGACCGGCAATACATATGAAGCGCTGGTTGATTTAAATAACGAGACCCTTGTTCATTGGCAGTCGCTCGACATCGAAGCACAGGGCCATGCACCAATCATGATCGAGGAGTTCGACCTGTGTGTGGAGGCGGTGCAGAACGATCCCGCCTGGCGTGCTGCGGTCAAGCGTCGCGGCCTCAGCGATGCCGATATCGCAAACGTGCAGATTGATCCCTGGTCATTCGGGCATTTCGGAGATGACGAACGTTATCGTGGCAAGCGACTGATGCGCGGCGTCGCTTTTTACCGCGAACAGTTGACCGACAATGGCTATGCCCACCCGATCGAAGGGCTGGTTGCAATCATCGACCTGAATAAAGGGGAGGTGATTGAGCTGTTGGATGACGGCCGCCTGACGCCGATTCCGAAGGCAACGATCAACTACGATAAGGCTTCACTGGGCCAGCCGCGCGAAGGGCTCAAGCCTTTGCACATCACTCAGCCTGAAGGCGTGAGCTTTACCGTCGATGACTGGAAAGTGAGTTGGCAGAACTGGGAATTCCGCGTCGGCTTCACACCCCGTGAAGGTTTGGTGCTGCATCAACTGGGCTACAAGGACGGCGAGGTCGTTCGTCCGATCATGTACCGCGCCAGCGTCACCGACATGGGCGTTCCCTATTCGGATAACGAGCTGAACCATTACTGGAAATGCGCTTTCGACGGCGGCGAATACGGGCTCGGTCGGCTGGCCAACCAACTGGAGTTGGGCTGTGACTGCCTTGGCGCCATTCGCTATTTCGATGTGCCTTCGGTTAATGACAAGGGTGACCCCTTTGTCATGAGGAACGCCATCTGCATGCACGAGGAGGATTACGGCACATTGTGGAAACACTATGAGTTTCGTACCGGTGTGTTCGAGATGCGCCGTTCCCGGCGTCTGGTGATCAGCTTCTTCTGCACCGTGGCTAACTACGACTACGGTTTTTTCTGGTACCTCTATCAGGACGGCACCATTCAACTCGAGGCCAAGCTGACCGGGATCATCCAGACCGCGGCGCTGGCCCCCGGTCAACGCCCCGCCAGCGGCGGTGGCATGGTCACCCCGGAGTTCTACGGCCCCACCCACCAGCATTTCTTCAGTGCGCGCCTGCACATGATGGTCGACGGCGAGCATAACGCCGTCACCGAGACCAACTTCCAGTCGCGCCCACAAGGCGAGGGCAACACCTGGGGTAACGTCTTCGACAGCGTCACCACCACGTTTACCCACGAACTGGACGCGGCTCGCGAAGCCAGCGGCCAGACTGGGCGCTTCTGGAAAATCATCAATCCGAACGTCAAGAATGCCGTCGGCAATCACCCCGGCTACAAGCTGGTGACCGAGCACAACCCCGTCATGCTCGCCCATCCAGACAGCTCGTTTGGCCGACGCGCCGGATTTGCCAGCAAGCATTTGTGGGTGACGCCTTATGCTCCCAGCGAGCGTTACGGCTCGGGCGATTACCCCAACCAGCATCGGGGTGACGGCCTACCGGTGTACACGCAGAACAATCGCGAGATCCACAACCAGGACCTGGTGGTCTGGCACACCTTTGGCCACACCCATATCTGCAAGCCGGAAGATTTTCCGGTGATGCCTGTGGAGTACGTCGGCTTCAAGCTCAAGCCCAATAACTTCTTCAACGGCAACCCGGCCATGGATTTGCCCGCGAGCAGGGACCACGCAAGTGTCCAGGATGGCCAAGCGGCCAGTTGCTGCAAACACAACGCCTGATCAGGCCTCCATCAATGAATGCCCAAGTGCTCCGGCGCTTGGGTCGAAGGTGTTGTCATGTCTGAATTATCAGGTTGGGCTTGGCTAGAGTGGGTGGCGATAGCCGGGTTTGTTTGTTGGTCGAGCGGGGGCCCCAAAGGCTGCAAGCGTCAACCGCTGTTGCTGGGCGGCGCCGCGCTGGTATTTTTGCTGGGGATGCAGCCAGCGCTGGACGCCGTGGCACGTCAAAGTGTGTGGTTACACTGCCTGCAAAGCGCCTTGATCCATCACCTTGCGCCGATTCTTTTATTATTTGCCGTCGCCCGTGAACCCGCCGCTCCGGCGCGTTTCCGGAAGCAGGGTTGGGGTGCACGCATTGGCGTGATCATAGTCTTCAGTGCCATGAGCGGCGTATGGATGTTGCCGCAGATGCATCAAAGGCTGATGGACGATGCCACGCTGTATGCGTTGATGAAATGGGCCATGGCCATCAGCGGGCTGTGGTTGTGCCGGGTCATGGGCCGTTATTGCCGAAGCGCTGACGTTCCGTTGCACAAACAGTGGACGTTCAGTCTGGCGGTGGCGCTGCCGCAGATGCTGGTCGGTGTGTTGCTAGTGTTCAGCCCGCCTCTGTATCCCATGCCCGGACACTCGATGACGAGCATGCACGGTGCCGAGGACTTGAGCGCGCAACTGGACCAGCTTCTGGGCGGCGTGCTGATGTGCCTGTCGGCGTTACTGTTGCTGTGGGCCGACCGCGTCATGGAGCGCAAGCCTCAACCGCTGATCAACGGATTTGAGCCGAGGGTGAGTGCCCAAACAGACGTTTGTACTCCTGGCTGAAATAGCTGTGATGGGTGAATCCCCAGCGGTACGCCGCGTCGGCGACGCTGGGGGCTTGCTGTTCGGCAAGGCTACGCTGGGCGGCATTCAGGCGGATGGCGCGTAAATACGCGAGGGGCGAACTGCCGACGATTTTTTCGAAGCTGTAATGCAACGTACGGCGGGGGATCTTCAACTCCCGGCACAAGTCCAGAATCGATAGAGTTTCCCCGGTGGGGCTTTCGAGCACGCGCTCATGACAGTATTTGACGATGTACTGGTGGCTGCCTCCCAGGCCGATTATTCGCCCGGGCCATTGCGGCTCAAGCACGTCGAGCAGGGTTGCCAGCGTAAAGTCCTGAAGGGCCTGTTCACTGAATTCGTCAGCAGTTTCGAGCTGCTTGAGCAGCCCTGACATCGCGGTCTGAGCCATTTCAAGACGTTTGGCGGGCACTTTCATGCCGTAACCCCTGGGCCGCTGGTAGAACAGCTCGACGTCTTCGGCCACCAGCAGTTGCTCAAGTGTCTGGCATTCCAGCGAGACCACGATGTAGTCGGTATCCGGTGGCGTGATAAAGAAAAAATCGTCGTCATAGGGCAGGAAGTTCAGGCCGTCGGCGAGAATGCTTCGATTCGGTGCGGTGTCGGACTGACCGGGCAGGTTCACCGGCAGCAGCAGGTTTACGCAATGGGCAGGCGTGTGAGTGTGCTGGGCCACGCCACTGTTCATGGTTTCCCGGAACAATCGCACGCCGTTCAGTTGTACGTCCTGCAGATAGCCATGGAAAACACCGGGCGACAGCTTGTCGTAGTGCTGAGACCAATGTCGCAATGAGGCGGCGTGCTCGATGATTTCGTCGAAGTATTGAGTTTGACTGTGCATGATGCGTCGCCCCTGAAGCTTGACCCTCTGCAAGCAGCAAGAATTAAGCCTTTTTATTCTCCAGCAGCAATCCGCAGGCCAATGCCAGGAAGCTTTCGGCTACATGCTCGGAAGCCGATTGTGGATCCTCGGCATTGGCAATCCACAAGGAAGCGCCGAGCAGGGCGCCCATGATCAGGCGTGCTGTCGCTTCGGTGTTGACCGCGCGAATCGTGCCCTCATCGATCAGCTTCTGGATGCTGCGCTGAGTGCTGCGGATACAGGCATTCTGGCTTGGCCATTGCGATGGATCGCCCAGCACCGACGGGCCGTCGAGGAACACAATGCGCTGGATTTCGGGTTCCAGGGACATCTTGATGTAAGCGATGGATTCATCGATAAAGCCGTCCCAGGTGGTGCTCGCGTCCGCGATGATGACCGACAGTCGCGCCGTCATCTCTTCATCAATTTGGGCAATGACGGCCTGTAGCAAGCCTTTCTTGTCACCAAAGTGATGGTAAAGCGCGCCACGGGTCAGCCCGGCTTTAGCGGTCAAATCATCCATCGAACTGTCCGCGTAGCCCTTCGCAGCGAATGCGTCCCGCGCCGCCTTGATCAGCTTGCCGCGGGTCTCGGTAATCATGTCCGCACGCTTCTGCGCCATCGGTCCTCTTCCTTATCAAAAAAATAACATTCGTGGCGTATGTGAGTTGACATACGCTGTGCATGTCGTATTGTGACTGACATACGTTGCGTATGCAATGTGTCTGGGCAGTGTGCTGCTCAAGCTTTGAAACGCCGTCATTCAGCACAGGATACCGAGCAATGCGTGAGCAGCGCGATTCCGATATTTCACGCCTTAGCGCCAGCCAGGGCAAAACCATCGGGCTGATTGTCAACCCTGTCGCCGGCATGGGCGGGCGTGTGGGCTTGAAGGGCACCGATGGTCCTGAAGTTCTGCAGGAAGCGATACGCCGTGGCGCGCGGCCGGTCTCAAGCGAACGGGCTGCTCTCGCGCTCAAGCGTCTGGCGGCCTCGGCCACGCCATTTCGATTGATGACCGGCGCTGGGGCGCTGGGCGAAGACATCGCCCGCGCCGCCGGTCTCGACCCTGTCGTCGTATACCGACCATCACCAGGATCGAGCCGGCCCGAAGACACTCGGAAGGCTGCGCTCGTCATGGCAGACGCCGCCGTCGATCTGCTGCTGTTCGCCGGGGGCGATGGGACTGCGCGTGATGTGCTGGAAATGGTCAGCGATCGAGTGCCCATCCTCGGTATCCCGACGGGCGTGAAAATGTATTCCGCCGTCTTCGCCACCAATCCCGAGAACGCTGGGAGCC
The DNA here is from genome assembly GCF_050434865.1 of Pseudomonas silensiensis. Taxonomy (NCBI): domain Bacteria; kingdom Pseudomonadati; phylum Pseudomonadota; class Gammaproteobacteria; order Pseudomonadales; family Pseudomonadaceae; genus Pseudomonas; species Pseudomonas silensiensis. Next base: position 28,436 of record NZ_JBNDJH010000036.1, on the reverse strand, counting down.
TCGCGGCACGTGTTATGGCCGGCGAGTCCAAGGTGCGCTTTCGCGAGGCCGAGGTCATGGACATTGATGAGGCCGCCATGCGCACTGATCAAGTGTCGGCGCGCCTGTATGGCTACGCGCTCAGTCCGCACGAGCGTCACCTGGTGCAAAACGCCAAGGCCGGTTCCGTCCCCAATGAAAACCTGGCGCTCGACGCCGTGGCCCGGCAGGTCGTCCGCCAGATGAAGGTCGGCTGCCTTTACCTGCTGGGGCCCGGCACCACGACACGGCGGGTGATGACCGAACTCGGCCTGCCGTCGACGCTGCTTGGCGTCGACGCGGTCATGGACGGCGCGCTGGTAGACGCCGACCTCAACGAGCAAGCGTTGATCCGCCTGATGGACGGCCATGAGACACGGATCATCGTCGGCGTGCTTGGCGGCCATGGCAGCTTGTTCGGACGCGGCAATCAGCAGCTTAGCGCCGAGGTGATCCGCCGCACCGGGCGCGAAAACATCATCGTGATCACCTCGATGGACAAGCTCATTTCCCTCGACGCCGGCTGCCTGCGCGTCGACACCGGTGACGCTGAAGTCGACGCCATGCTCAGTGGCCATATACGTGTGCACACAGGACCTGACCGGTCCGTCTTTTTCAGGGTTCGATCCTGATCATTTGTTCCATCCGAAAAAACGAGGATAACCCCATGAGTAATCATGTCGCCCACCCTTACATGGCGAACTCTGTTCCCGCACTCAAGCAGGAGATGCTCGACTCGATCGGTGTCGACAGTATCGAGGAGCTGTTCCAACAAATTCCCGAAGGCCATCGCCTGCAACGTCCCATCAACCTGCCGCCGGCACTGAACGAGAGCGAGCTGCGTCGGCACCTGGTCAGTACCCTGTCGAAGAACAAAACGTGTGAGCAGAACCTCAACTTTCTGGGCGCCGGCTGCTGGCAGCACCACGTTCCAGCAGCGTGCGACGAGGTTGTGCGCCGCAACGAGTGGCTGACGTCGGTGTTCGGCGAGCCAAGCTCCGACCATGGCCGCAACCAAGCTTGGTTTGAGTTCTGCAGCCAGCTGGGCGAGCTGCTGAACATGGACCTGGTGGGCCTGCCGGTGCGCAGCTGGGGCTGCGCCGCGGGCCACGCCATTCGCATGGCCACGCGCATCACCGGGCGCAACGAGGTGGCGGTGGTCCGCGCCATTGACCCGGAGCGGCTTTCGATCATTCGCAACTACTGCGAGCCGGTCGACATGCCGAGCCACATCGTCGTACGCCTCGTCGACTATGACCCGGCAACCGGCTTGCTCGACCTTGATCACCTTCGCGCCTCGATCGGCGAGCAAACGGCTGCCGTCTATTTCGAAACCCCGTCCTACTTCGGGGTGATCGAACAGCAAGGCGCCGAAATTGCCGCCATTGCCCATGCGGCGGGTGCCGAAGTGATCGTCGGTGTCGACCCTATTTCGCTGGGCGTGCTGGCCGCGCCGATCGATTTCGGAGCGGACATCGTGGTTGGCACCACGCAGCCGCTCGGGGTGCATATGAATTGCGGTGGCGGCGTCAGCGGCTTCATTGCCACCCGCGATGAAGAACTCTACGCCCACCAGTACCCGACGCTGTTCATCAGCATCGGCGAGACCACCAAGCCTGGTGAATATGGTTTTGGCCTCAGCCTGTTCGAGCAATCTTCATACGGCTTGCGTGACAAGGGAAACGATTGGACCGGGCACTCGGTGTACATGTGGGCCATCGCCAATGCCGTGTACATGGCAATGATGGGGCCCCAAGGCTTTGAAGACGTGGGCAATGTCATCCTGCAGCGGGCTCACTATGCCACGAAGCTGCTGGCTGACATTCCAGGCGTGCGCGTGACGTTTCCAAGCGGTTTCTTCAAGGAGTTCGTGGTGAATTTCGACGCGACCGGACTCAGTGTGAAGGACATCAACAAGCGGCTTCTCGCCTTCGGGATCTTCGGCGGCAAAGACCTGACACAGGACTTCCCGGAGTTGGGCGCCAGCGCCCTTTACTGCGTCACCGAGATTCACACCCAGGCAGACCTTGAGCGTCTGACCGCTGCACTCAAAAAGGTAATCGCACAATGAGCACAACACTCAAGGAATACCACGCTCCCGTGTGGAGCGAACCGGTCATTCTGGAGATGGGCTATCCTGGCCGTCGCGGAGTGATTTTTTCTGACGTGGAAGCCGAGGTTCAAGCCGCTGTCGGCAGTGCCGACGGCTTGATCCCCGCGAACATGCGCCGCACGCGCAAACCGGCGTTGCCGGAAATGTCCGAGCCCGAGGTGCTGTACCACTACCTGCGTTTGTCGCAACAGACTCTGGGCATGATGAACATCAGTCTGTTCGGAACCTGCACCATGAAGTACAACGCGCAGATCAACGAGGCGATGGCCTGGCGCCCGGAAATCACTCACGTACATCCTTATCAGGACGAAGACACCCTGCAAGGTGCGCTGGAAGTGGTGCATGGCATGGACACGATCCTGCGTGAATTGTCCGGGATGGATCAGTTCATCTTCCAGGCGGGTGGCGGTGCCGACGCGGCTTACACCAACTGCGCCGTGACCCGTGCCTACCACGCGTCCCGCGACGAACTAGCGCAGCGTGACGAGATCATCACCACGATCCAGACGCACCCGAGCAGTGCGGCGACCGCCGCTGCGGCCGGGTTCAAGGTGATCACGTTGATGATCGAGGAGAATGGTTACCCCTCGCTCGAATCCCTCAAAGCCGCCGTGTCTAATCGCACCGCAGCGCTGATGGTGAACAATCCCGATGACATGGGCGTCTACAACCCGGAAATTCGCGAGTGGGTGCGGGTGGTGCACGAGGCGGGCGGCCTGTGCTTCTACGATCACGCCAACTTCAATGGCGCGATGACCAAGATCCGTGCCCGCGAACTCGGTTTCGATGCGTGCATGTTCATGCTGCACAAAACATTCGGCGCACCGAAAAGTGGAGTAGGCGGCCCGGCCGTGGGTGCCTACGGTTGTTCGGCGGAACTCGCGCCGTTCCTGCCGGCACCGGTGGTGGCGTTCGACGGTGAGCGCTACAGCCTTGATTACGATCGGCCGCAGAGCGCCGGCAAAATACGTGAATTTTGGGGCAACGTTCCCGTCATCCTTAAAGCCTACGCTTGGTCGCGCGCCATGGGCGCGGAAGGCATGGCCGAAGCGTCCGATATCTCGGTTCTGGCCAACAACTACATGGAAAAAGGTTTGCTGGCGATACGCGGCGTAACCCGTTCACACCCCGAGGCCACAAGTCCGCGGATGGAGATGACGCGCTACAGCCTTGAGCAACTCAAGGAAGACACCGGGGTCGACGTCCACGACGTGCAGAATCGCATGAGCGATTTCGGCATTGATCCGATGTGGAGCAGCCATCACCCGTGGTTGGTGCCGGAGCCTTTCACGCCCGAGGCGGGCGAGATGTATGGCAAGGAGGCGCTGGATACCTGGATTGCCGTGCTTGCGCACATTTCCGACGAGGCCTACTCGAACCCGGAGATCGTCAAGACGTCGCCGCATAACCAGGCGATCCACCGGTTGAAGGCCGCACCGCTGGAAGACCCGCTACGCTGGGCGATGACCTGGCGCTCGTACCTGCGCAAAAACAGCAAGAAGACTGCCTGAGCCGTTGCAGCGTCCCCGTCGATGAGGCGGGGACGTTATCGAAACCTAATCAGAGCTAACAATCAGCCATCGGAAGTTGCCAGCATCGCTGCACGGCTGGCGACTTCCCCACAGGAAAACGTCATGTCGATTTTCGAAACGGGCCTGGCGCCCTCGGCAGTCAACCATATTGCCCTCTCGCCTCTGAGCTTCATCGAGCGTACGGCCTCTGTCTACGGTCAGTATCCGGCGGTGATCCACGGCGCTGTACGGCGCAACTGGCAACAAACCTATGAACGCTGCCGACGCCTGGCCAGCGCGCTCAGTGGGCGAGGCATCGGCAAGGGCGATACGGTGGCGGTCATGCTGCCCAACATCCCGGCGATGCTCGAAGCGCACTTCGGTGTGCCGATGATCGGCGCGGTTCTCAATACTCTGAATATACGCCTGGATGCGCAGGTCATTGCCTTCATGCTGGAGCACGGCGAGGCCAAGGTGTTGATCACGGACCGTGAGTTCCACGCGGTGATCCGTGAGGCCTTGAGTGGACTTTCCAATCCGCCGCTGGTGGTGGATGTGAACGATCCGGAGTACGGCGAAGGCAGTGCCGTCAGCGCGCTGGACTACGAAGCGTTCCTCGCTGAGGGCGACCCGCAGTTCGCCTGGCAATGGCCCGAGGACGAGTGGCAAGCTATTTCCCTCAACTACACCTCCGGCACCACCGGTAACCCCAAGGGCGTGATTTATCACCACCGTGGCGCCTACCTCAATTCTCTGGGCAATCAGATGACCTGGGCCATGGGCAACCACCCGGTGTACCTCTGGACGTTGCCGATGTTCCATTGCAATGGTTGGTGCTATCCGTGGACCGTCACCGCGTTGGCCGGGACTCATGTGTTCCTGCGTCGGGTCGACCCGCAAAAAATTCTCACACTGATTCACGAACACCAGGTCAGCCATTTGTGTGGTGCGCCGATTGTCCTCAATGCGCTGGTCAACCTGCCGGACTCGGCCAAGACCGCCATCGACCATCCGGTCAATGCCATGGTGGCGGGCGCGGCGCCACCAGCCAAGGTCATTGGTGCGGTCGAGCAAATGGGCATCAAGATCACACACGTCTATGGCCTGACCGAGGTTTACGGCCCGGTGACGGTTTGCGCCTGGCGTGCGCACTGGGATGAACAGCCGCTGAACGAGCGCGCGAAGATCAAGTCACGCCAGGGCGTACGCTACCCGACCCTCGAAGGGCTGATGGTCGCCGACCCGCAAACCCTGGAACCCGTGCCTTGCGACGGCACCAGCATGGGTGAGATTTTCATGCGCGGTAATACGGTAATGAAGGGCTATCTGAAAAACGCCGAAGCTACAGCCGAAGCCTTCAAGGGCGGCTGGTTCCATACCGGCGACTTGGCGGTTCGGCACCCCGACGGCTATGTCGAAATCAAGGATCGCCTCAAGGACATCATCATCTCGGGCGGCGAGAACATTTCCACCATCGAAGTCGAAGACGTCCTCTATCGCCACCCGGCGGTACTGGAAGCGGCAGTGGTTGCGCGCCCGGATGACAAATGGGGCGAAACACCCTGCGCGTTTATCACGCTTAAAGTCGGGCATGAGGACACGCGAGAGGCCGACGTCATTCAGTTCTGCCGTGAGCATCTGGCGGGTTTCAAGCTACCCAAAACCGTGGTGTTCGGCGAGTTACCGAAAACCTCGACGGGCAAGATTCAGAAGTATTTGCTGCGCGACTCGGCCAAGGCACTCTGACAAGAGCGCCCCTTGGAAACACCTGCGTGGATCGTATGTTGCACATAGGCAGGGTCAGCCCACCCCGGTATGGCAACGGAGGAGGGCCGGCGACATGCCGGCTCGGTCCACAGGGTTCCACCGAGTGTCCGGAACATCCCGCTATCGTTCACTAGCAATCAGGTGACGCCACTGGCAGACCTTGTTGTGGTCGAGCAGGTGATGTCGGTAATTCGCGGAGTTCATTGGACTCCGTAGCGTCAGGCGCGCCGGCATCCACTTGCATCAAGGTATCGCAGGCAAAAAAATCGGCGGGTCGACAATGCTTCTCGAGAGAAGCATTGTCGAGATGAAAGGCATATGTTCTGAAAAAAGGCATCTGTGGCCTCCGGTGCAATTCCGATGGCGGGTTGATAAACAGGGGCGGGAAATCAAGATCGGTAATTGTTTGACCCGTTGGCTGCAATCCATTCGATTGATTGACGACTGAAGACAGCGATCAACAATGGACTGGCAGCATCAAAGGGCTTGGGGACCTTTTGGACCGGGAGATCTGGCTGACTACAGCCGGGCTACTTTCTGCGGTTCGCCACCGCCCCAATACAGCCAAGTCCAGCCGTCAACATTGCGATTGCGCTGAAAGACCCCGGTCGCAACATATTGGACGATCGTTGGCTCTTCGTTTTCAATCGTGTGTCCGTCGACGCGGATCTGTGCCCAAGCAATGTCTCCGCGCATCCAGGACACCACGAGCCGTGGTTCCCAGCGGATGTTTAAGGTGGTCACCCAGGTCACTCCATACTGCACTGCCTCGGCCCCCATGAAGTACTCGTCCAGGCCGGAGCCGGCGATCGCGACGTCCGGATCGGCGAAGTACTTGGCGACGTCCGAGCCAGGGATGGAAAACCCCTGCAGAACCTTCGTGATAAACGCATTGAGAGATTCCCGGGTTGCCGTGTCGGTAATCATGGACGGCGACTGGTATTCAGCGAGGCTGTCGATCATAAATACTCCTGATTGCTTACGCGTTGGGTGGGGTTGTCTTCGGTTGACGATGTCTGTCCGTGCGGCAGGAAGTTCATACGCGTCGTATGTGTTTATGTTATTTGGCATACGCTCCGCATGTAAAGTTGCATGCATGTCGTATGTCCCTGCACAAACCTCCGCTGGGGAAGGACTGCGGCCTCTCCGACGGCGCGCATTTCTCCCGCGAACTTCGCTCCCGTTTCGGCCCGCGCCCACGGGAGTACCAGCGTCGGGAACGCTCGGATTGATCGAGCTCAACTTGCAGAACGTTCCATGGCGGCCTAGCGGTTGGCTACGCGAGAAACCGTGAGCCAGCCAGATGCCAGGGCCAGTACCAACGCTGCCGTGGAAAGCAGGCCGCCGGCCCAGTTGGGCGAGGCGTAGCCAAAGCCTTGGGCGATCACCCAACCGTCCAGCCACGCACCGATGGCGTTGCCCAGATTGAACAGGCCAATATTGAAGGAGGCGGCGAGGTTGGGCGCCCGGTGGCGCGGGCCTTGTCCCGATATGGAGTGAGCGTCAGCTTCTGGCCGATTTCTGCCTGTCGTCACCCTCAGATGTGGCTTGGGCTAGCGACCAGTTAAACATTGAGAGTTGGATGGAGTGATGGTGTTAAATCCAGTCCGGGATACGGCTACCGCCCCCTAATGTTTGAGGCTTCAATCGACACGAACCTGTTGGGTGACCCGCGGTAACCGAATGCGGTTTAATGCCAGGCGGGGGAGCCAAGTGAGAGTACCCACTTACATCGACTTGACCGATACCACTTCCACAAACCTGAATTTTTTTCTGGCCGTCTTAGTAGCTTCTTGTTCTGCAACTAGGGAGCTCAGCGTATCGACCTCATGTACCATCTCGTGCATCTCGCCTTCAAATTCATTTCCCACACGGAGCGTGACTCTCAACCTAGGTGTGAAGCCTTTTGAGACTGTCTTTTTCTTCGCTGCCTTCACCGGTTGCACGATCACAACATCCGGGACTGTGTCCTGCACGTCTGAGTGAATTGCCGGCGCAGAGGGCTCAGAATCACCGAATAGCGCCCGGCGCATCTCATCTTCCATCAACTCTGCATTCATACCATTTCTCAGAAGGGTGTTGTCTATAAGGGCTTTCTTTGGGCCGGTTCGAACTGCCAGCCTTCCGACTAGGCGATGTAAAAACCTGTACCAATAGATAGGTTTTTACGCGAAAAGCCGTGTTGGCTTGGGTGCTAACTCCTCGTTTTCATTGACCCTAGCTGCCTAGAGGACACTCCCTAACATGGCGGTGTAATTCTGTTCGTACAGTAACGTCAAGCCTTTGTGATTGCACTCCTTGCGATCTAGGTGTGAGTTCTTCGCGCAACGGCGGCTTTGTCACTCGTACTTCACCCTTCCGCGTCTCCAGCAATGCGACGAGTTTCAATCTTTTTCGATTGTGAGAAAAGGATTATCGGGTGGTGTCAATTCAAAAAAAAGCTTCGGCTCTTCAATGAGATACCCCTTGAGGATGGTTTTCTTCCTAGGGCCCTGTACATGGCAAGCCCAGATATTTAGGCCGTTGTCTCGCTTCCTGTGGACCTTCAGTTTTTCAAATTGCTTCTGCACCCAACGCCATTCTTCAACTTCTTGATCGGTCCCCTGAGAGAGACCAGGAAACTCCTGGGCGTAGCGTTGGAAGAGGCCAGGTGTTACCAGAAACACCAAACCGCTCACGGTGTGCACCTTGGCCTTGCTGTCGTTGATGATCAGCTTGTGGCTTAGGAGGCCTTCCTTGACCCAATTCAGGAATGCCTGGCCAGGGTTGTCCGAAGTGGGATTTGAAATTCCGAGAGCGCTTTTTGACGGTTCTTCACGAACCTCAGGTTCTGCCGAGTCGAACATATCCAGTAGCGTTCCGAGATAGTCGGCATCTTCCATCGCTATGGGATCTGGCAACAAGGAGCTTTGACGCGATCCTGTACTAACAGTCTTAAGCACTGGCGGTGATGCCGGAGCGTCAGTCGAGTGGCCATCGGTTGTCACGCTCAACGTTCCGCTGAAAGCCTCGGGGCGGTCTTCGTTCCCCCAGATCAACGCCGGCTGAAGGCGCAGAAAAGTAAAGCTCTGCTCCCAATTTCCCTGTGTCACGAGGGCGGTCCAGATGGCTTTACCTTCCGGGGTAGACTCGACTAACCCATGCGATTGCAGTTCGTCGAACACGGCGATGTTGGAGGAGGGAATGCCCTCAATCGATTGCGACAGCAGAAAGGCTCGCAGCTTGTCCGTGACCGTCTTGCTGACCAGCCACAGGGCGTCCTGGGTCAGCCATCCCGCGGCACCTGGCTGGTTGAGTTTCAGCTCGTGTTGAACTAAATGCCGCAGTCCGCCGATCAAGTGATGTTGCAGCGAATGAATCGGCGCTTGCAGCGCCTTGCTCGGATTGCCGCCGATGTTCTGCGCGGTGGAGACGCGGTCGGCCTGAATAACCAATTCGCCCAGCACGCCGGCACGTTCGTACTGACCGGCCAGGACATACAGCAGACTGGCCCACAGCGACGGAAATCCACTGAGCCAATCGAGGATTGGGCGATCGAGAATCTGGGTGTAGAGCAAACCTGCGGCGGCGCCGTGCAGGTGATAGTCGCGACCTTTGACATAGCGAAAACGGTAGGGCTGATCCAGGGGACCGTGCCAAGGATGCCAAAGACGGCCATCCTGGCGTTCGACCAGCAGGTCCACGGCGATTTTGCCGATGTCATGCAGCAGGGCACCATAAGCGATGCCAGCGGACCAGGCGTCAGTCTGGGCGGCCTGGTCTTCGGGCGCAGCGCCGGTGGGAAGCAGATACGACTGACGCAGTTTCAAACTGCAGGCGACCAGTTCCAGTCCATGGTCGAGCATGCCGCCGAGATAAGCATGGTGGTGCGTCTCGCTGGCCGGGAGTTGCTGGACCTGTTCGGCGTAGCGATGGATCGGATTTAAATAGAGTTGGATGAACTGCGCGTGGGAGAGGGCGGTGTACTGCCAGATGCGATCGAGCAGCTGGCGGCGATGCTCCGCGGCTAACAAGCTGTGGGCCGACTCGATGGGCAGGTAACCTTCGGCGACGCTCACGGTCGGTGGTGGAGGGGGCTTGTGCCTTTTGCGGCGAAACAGGCTGAGCATCGTGACCTCCGGGAAGTGGCTGGGTCAGTGGCCTTTTAGCCTTTTCGGATAGGGCTCTTACCCTTGAGTCCCCATTCCCTTCCAACCCTTACCCGTCCTTTTGGCTCGTGTCCCTTTGTGCGGCAATCGGAATATGGATACTGCTAGGCATCGTTTTGTTGAGGGGTAGTACGGAAAAGACAAGAGTCGGTACACTGCGGTGCATATTTTTTGGGTCTTGCCATGAACCTCACTGACGCCACGCTCGTGCTACTGCTCGCGGCACGTATCCATGGGACCGACGAAGCCATCAGGGCCTCGGCGAAGAGCGTGGTCAAGAAGTTGCCGCGCAGTAAACGCGATCTGATCTACAAGGTGATCGACAGCCGGAGTCCGCTTGAACTGGTGGATTTTCTGGCGCAGAACCTGGATGCGGAATGACAGTCTGCGGGTGTGTGCCCATCTCTGATTCTTTGCATCAGAGCCCCGCGGCATGGGGATTTTTCTGGGCGCAGAAAAAAGGGCCCAGCTCGCGTTGGGCCCTGTGATGCGATTGCAGCGGTGAGGTAACGATCAAACTCCATCGTTCATGCATCGTGAGTCATTCATTACCATCTGCTTCAGTTACTGCTCCAGGTTGAGTACATACTCCGAGGCGCTTCGGGCGTGACCACTGGCGCGAAAAATCGCGCGTTTGTCAGCCTTGAGCAGGCCGAGCCAGGAATCGATATAGCCCTCGTGCCTCAGCTCTCCCTGAATGCCGGCGTAAGCACATAAAAACGCAGCACCCATCTCGGCGATCAACTCCTCAAAGGCATAGCCTGGCGAGCCGTACGGATAGGCTGACGCGACCCCGTCACGCTGCAACCGAGCGTGATGCCCGGTCCAGTGCGTCAGCTCGTGCAGTGCGGTGGCGTAGTACCCGCCTTCATCGTGAAATTGTGCTTTTGTCGGCAGTTGGATGAGATCCCTGATCGGGTGGTAAAAGGCTTCGTCGGCAGGCCGATGAACGATGTGTGCACCTGAACTTAACAGCAGATTTTCCGCAACGCTATTGGCCTGGAAGGGATCGGTCGGTTCCGTTTCGAGCAGGGTTTGATTGAACATCTCGAGCCCCTCCGTTTGCTCGATGTTGAACAGAAAATGCGTCCTGAGAATGCCGAAGTGAGCGACCTTGGGCTGACCGTTTTCATCGAGTACGGGTTGGCCTGATTCGGTCTGTTCCTCGCGCTCCATCGGCTTGTAGAGCACAGCCAAAGTGCTGTGCTCCCCCTTACGGATGTGCCCACCCGCCTTTCTGGCTTGATTGAAGGTCAGCCAACGATCTTGAGTGAACCCCTGCAACCTGGCCTCGGCCCAGAGCAGCGGTAAATTGATACCCGAATACGGACGTCGCGTGATGGCGTTGATGGGGTAGGGGTGATGACCGATGCATGCGGAGCCGCTTGAGGACCAGGGTTTGATCCAGGGAGCCGCGCCCTGGGCCAAAGCGGCAACGATTTTGTCAGTTACGTCTTGGTAGATATCGCGCATGGCAATTTCCTCGAGAGAAAAACGGAGGAACGCCTTGCCCGTCGGGGGAGGGTTCCCCGTTTGGGTGATGGGTTGGATTGATGCAGGGCTTGCATGCTGGCCGAATGTGGATTTGAGCGCCGAGTACGGTTATGTGCGTTTAGCGTTGGCCTCTTCTGCAAGCGCTATCAGCAAGGCGCCAGGCTGCCCCGGTTCTTGGAGCAGGCTGAGGCTCAGTTGCAGCAACGGGTCGTGGTCTAAGTGATCGGTTGGTTGAATGTGGACTACCTCGAACAGCACATAGGGCTCGTGTGGAGAGGCCCGATGAGCCTCGAAGGCTGCGCGCAATACCTGGCTCAGCCGATCGACCTGCAGCTTCTCAGCGTGATCGGAACGCTCGAGCAGGACTGCGCGTTGCCACGCGCCAGGGGTGAACACAATGGGCCACCGGAGGGTGTTCAGTGTTTCCGGTGTCAGTGAGTCGGGCATGGTATGTCTCCGTTGAAAACGCGAAGAAACCTGTCCCGTGCGGGGAGGGATTTCCCCGCAGTGGGTTGAAGAAAATCAAGAGGGCTTACCTCACGAGCAGAGCTCGAAAGGCACTCAGGAGGGCAATAGGCGTTCATCACCGTAGAAACGGTCACCGTGCGAGCTACCGAACGCTAATCGCACTTGGGGAGAACCATCACCGAAGTGACGTAGCCTTGAAGGCTCTGGCTACCTGGGCAGGGTGCTGTCGATAACAGCGATCCGTACCTTGTATCTAGCCGACCGATTTTTGTGGGTCAATCACTGTAGAGAAGCTGTTTCAAGAGGGTTGTCTTCTGTCTTCCAGTGAAGATTTTTAGGCTGGGCAAACTGATAAACGGTCAGGCACGGATGGTTTTCAGTAGTAGGCTGTTACTCCTGTTTCAATCATGAAAACGCTCAGAAGAGGGCGAGACCATGCCGACTCAGCAACCTGTTCGGAATTCACGTGCCCACCGCTGGGCGTACACCTGTGGCATGTCGGTAAAGCGCGGTTACCGTAGGTTGAAAGCGTTTGAGTCCCACGTGGCTGAGCGTGCGGTGACGGCAGGTATGCCCGTAGGTAAATTACTTGTTCGCGGGAGTTTTCTGACTGCCAAGTTGGCTCTGCTCGGAGCATTTCTTTTTGTTAGCTTCTGGTTGTTTGTGCTGATGTGCACAATCGTCGTATTAGCAGCTATCCCAATTCAAGATTCAGACACTCCAGGTATTGACGATCTCGATGATCCAATGCATAGAACATCTTGGCCTGAGCGGTACGATAAATGGGGTTCTCTGAAGTAGCCTCTTGGTTATTTTGAGCTCGATTTACCCGAAACAATTCTTGCACCGCTCATCAACTGAGAGGTTCCGTTAGAGCTCGCTGTCTGTGCTGCGTGGGTTCCCCTGCTGAGCATTCCTTCTACGCCTGAACCTACGCTATATCCGGCCCAACTCATGGTGGCTAGAAAAACCATCGGCAGCACGATGAACATCGCCCCCATCACGTACTCGATCACCTGCGCGGTGACAGTCCCATCCATAAACCCGGATGTGGGCAGCGACAACAGCACCTGATTGGAAGCCGAAACTTGGTTGTACAAGGTGTCGAGCATGCTGGAGTCGACCCAGCGGGCCAGCTCCCACCAGAAACTCAGCATGTGCAGCGTGAACAGCGCGAACGTCACCGTCATGACGGTCTTCAACTGGTAGGTACTGACCAGCAGAATCAGTGGCAAGCTGATGATGACGCCCATGATCAGGAAAGCCTGCACCATCGGCAGGGCGGCGCGTAGTGCATTCATTGCCGGGAAGTTGCTGAAGGAGCCGAGGACCAGCCCGGTGTTGGTAGCCAGGTTATTGAGCCCCTGATTGATCGAGCCGCCGCGGGCGCTGGAGCCATAGTCCTGGTACACCTGTCCGGGCGACATGGACATCGATTGCTGGCGCGGGCTGACCAGCTCACGCAGGGTGGCATCCTCGATCTCGTTGCTCGAACGACCAGTCAACCAACCTTTCAGCTGAGTCAGCAGCGAAGGATCGACCTGCTGGATCAAGCGCTCGCGCAACCCAACACCGCTATCACTCCACCACTGCTTGCAGGTGGGGTAGCCCGCGCCATTCTCCAGCCTAGGTAAGGACACATCGCGGCTTTCGTCATACGGCCAGCTGACTCGCGGTGTGCGTGAACGATCCGTGTCGTAGTAGCCAGGTGTGTCGAGCAAATAGCTTGAGCCGATCCAGGACGTGTCGTGACTTTGTGCCTTGTCCAGCTGCGGACGGTTGGTGAACAACCGAGAACGGGAATAGCCATAGCAGTCGCGGGTGAAGTCGGCGACTTCCTGCAGCAGGACCTGACTGTCGATGCGCGAACTGTCGATCTCCATGCGCATCTGCCGGATATCCGGTGCGCAGGGGATGGACGCTGTGGCCGCGGAGGTCACGCCTTTGCTCAAGGCATGCACAAGAAACCACCAGATCGGCACGGTGGCGGAGCGTTCGCCGATGGTATTGAAGGTGGCACCCCAAGCCGTTTCCGCTGGCTTGGCCACACTGACACCGCAGCGCTGGCTCGCCGCATCATCGAACGCCATTGAGGCGAGGCTCAGCGGAAAGACCGGCGCGCAGCCAAACAACACGACGATGTAGGCCAGCCACAGCCGGTTTTCGATCCGCGGCACCGAGAGCAGTCCCTTGTTACCTTCATCCGCGCCTTGCTGACGGGCCGACAGCCATTCTTGGAGGATGATCGCGCCGAAGGGCGCGGCGAACAGCCCAGTATCGGACAATACACTCCAGAGACCGTTATTGATGATCCAGGCCAGCAGGGAGAGGTAAAACTCCAGGTAGCTGTTGGTACTCATGAGCATGGTAGTGGCCTCACAGTCGGGTGACCTCGACGACGGTCAATAGCACGAGCCCTAATGTCCCGATGCGCTTCACGCGCAGTCGATCCTGTGGTAGATGTCGGTAGCGCCGAAACAGATCCCACCAGAGCGTAAAGAGGGCGCCGTAGAGCAGGGCACGCCACCACCGCAGATAGGGCCGTACGGATTCGAATGCCTGCTGCCAGGCCTCGAAGCTGCCCAGCGCAGTGCGGCCGATCCAAGCGACCAGTGCGGCGGTCAGGACCATCACCGCGGCAATTCCCAGACTCGAAAGCAAAGTGAGTAGCAGTGAGCGTTTCATGGCTCACTTGCGCCTGGCGTCAGCATCATTGAGTCGACTGGGCTCGGGGTCGCCTTGCTCGACGGTACGCGAAGCATCGGCACCACCGGCATGCCGATCGAGCACCAGACTGGCGGTATTGGTGGCCAGCATCTGCCGGACCTGCAGCTCGGTTTGTAGCAGGCGTATTTCGCGTTCGAGAGCATCGATGTTTTTCGTCAAGGCGATCTGTGCCGGCTCGGCGGAAGCGATGTTCGGTTCATGACTGCCCGCCAGCAGCGTGCGCAGTAGCAGGAGGGCCTTGTCGAGCACGCTGGACAGGGCCGTCTCACTGGCCAGGCGCCGCGCCAGGAGTTCCTGATCAGGATCGTCGCGCAGGGCTTCGATCACGCCACGGGTCACCGGCAGCATTGAACTGGAGGCTTTAGCCAGGTTGTCAGAAGTAAGCGGCAGAGAGCCGGACAGCAACCCTTGCAAGGCCTTGAGGCGTTCGCTGTAGGCCTCCTGGATCAGCGGCGTCAGCCCGCTGCCGGCGGTCGCACGCAAGGTTTCGCAGCTGTCGCAGGTCGCGACTTCGCTCTCGCCCAACACGCGAACGGCCCATTCGGATTCTTCCTGGGGCGAAGCCCAGGCCTGGCAAATAGTCCCACCCAGGCAATCACTGCTACTGATCGAGGCACTGTCATCCACCGAGCGGTTATGCAGCAGGTTGTAGCCTGCGCGCACTACGTCGGAGGTCACCCGGATGGGTGTCTGCCCGCTACCTCCAGCCTTCGAACCGCCGACCCAGGACACCCCATTGTTACCGTTATGGGTCTCGGTATTTTTTACCACGGCCACCGCATCACCGCCGGTTTGCTCCAGATTGCCTTGCATCTCCTGGTTCTTGGCCAACGCGCCCCAGCCGGCTTGACCGACCTTGTCCGCCATCTTCTCAGCCATGGCCTGGCAGGTCAGCTTGGAACGATCGAAGTCGATCCGGCCCTGCATCACCCCGTTACTGAGTAACTCGTAGAGGCCGGGGTTGGCGCGTTGGATGATCAATGCTGGCAGCGACATCACCGCCTGGGTCGCGTTCTGCACGACGCTGCCCATGATCTGCTGGAAACCTTCGGTGGCACCATTCAGCTGGTTTTGAAGGGTATTGGTGAGGCTCATGTTTCCGCACATCATGTTTGCTCGCCAGGACCCGCCGACGCCGAGACCGCTGGGTCGGTAGAGCGAGCTCGGTGAGCCCACTGCAGAGCCGCCACCGATGGTGTACATCACTCGGTCATCGAGCACTTCGCCTTGAGTGCCCAGGCGGTAGTCGCCCTCGGCGGCGCGGGCATGCGTGGCCATGGCGAGCAGTCCGCAGAGCAACAGACTCACCACGCCCAACCATGATCGCGCGCGAAGCCGATTCATGAAGCACCTCCTTCAAAGTCGATGCTGAACAGAAAGCTCTGCCCCTCACGTTTGCAGCAGCTATAGGGACGCCATAGCGACCAGGCGTAGCCGCTATCCGCGCTCTGTACGGGATCGCTGGGGAAGATGGCGCACGTGGGTTGAACCTGAGGGTAGAGCAATTGCCATTTGTGGGTCGAGGCGTCGTTTTCAATGATTGGGCCCGGCGGCCAGTAACCGTCGCGTTTGGCCGGCGTGAGCGGTACATACACATGCGGTTGCCCGTTACGTGTGATGACATCGCCGGCCCGTTGCGCCATGACTGCGGCGGCCTTGAAGTCGTCAGGCTGTACCAGAAAACCCTGACGGGGATAGACGTTGCCCCACATGTTTCCCGAGGCCTGACGACCGACTTCACGGATCCCCGGCATGAGCGACTCAGGGTAAAAACTTTCCGGTATGCCATGGCGCCAAGCCAGCGAGTCCAGGGTGCTCAGGAAGTAGGGCATGAACGCAGTCGCGTCGCTGGCGCAGGCGTAACCGGATTGAGAGGCCAGTTGTGTTGCGGCCCAGCCACCGGGGTGACCGAGACCATCAACGTTTTTGACGCGCGTCAGGTTGTCACGGAGGGTGTTCGGCGTGATCAGGTTGCCGCCACCTTCCGCACCGCTGATGGGAGCGGAGAGTGTGGCCATCTCGGTCCAGGGGTTATTGCCGGTGGTGGCGTAGCTCGAGACCACCAGCTCAGGAATGAAATGACGAACCTTGGTCGAGGTTTTGACTGTGCAGCCGAAGGGCGTGCAGAGGAGCCAGAAACAAATGCCGACGACCCTGTATTCGAGACAGTTTGGCGAAAGCACGGAGGACGTGATGCTGCCGGTGTCCAGCGCCACGCTTGGGCCGCACGCCAGCAGGACGCTTAGCGCCAAGGGCCGTAGCTTTGTGGGCGGGATTGACGAGCAGGCAACAGGCATGATCCAGGCTCTTGGTGGATGGCCTGGGCAGCTTCGGCGAGGGACTGAAGACTGTCAGTGGAAATTATGAAGGCGGGTCTATCGGATTTGCGGGACGTGAGACTATTATTTGACGTGAAGGGCGCTGCGCAGGATATCGGGCTCTACAAGTAGCTGATCTGCGGTGATTTCGAAAATATTGGCAAGCTTGCACAGGACCAACAGCGACGGATTGCCCGTGCATCGTTCGATTTGACTGACGTACGTGCGATCCACCTCGGCCATGAGCGCCAATTGCTCTTGGGTAAGGTTTTTCACGCGTCGCATCAGGCGGATGTTTTCCGCCAGTTGCAGACGAAGCTGTTCGTAGTCTTGAGTCATGCGCGCAAATTGCGCCTTGAGGGACTCTCAATCCACGGGATATAGTCTACATTGGCATTGATTTAGGCCATTTGATGCTCATGCCTGTTATCGAGCGTTCATTTGGTGTCGTTAAGATTTTCGAGGCTGGACTCTGCGTTTAACAATAAATCAGAAATCTAGGGTGTGTATGGACGAAAACTACATCTCAATTCCTGCGGCGGATGGTTGCCCAAGTCTTCTGACACCTTGGGGCAGCGAATTTGCCCCAATGATCGAACGTGGCGTGCAATGCGCTCAGGCTTGGCTCGATACGCGCGGCGAGATACCACTGTGGTGGGAGCTGGCGCAAATACGCAAGACCCTTCCTGCCGGTGACTGCCAAGATGCTTTTGAAGCCGGATTCCTGTTGAGGATTCAGCAGCGTCTTCAGCGCGACACACGGATACCTGTATCAACTTGATCACACGTTTGCATTTAGCCTGGCCTATCGCATTGGCACAGACCAGCAGGTTACAGTCCTGAGTCACTTGTGGTTTTTAGGTGCAGCGCTTTTCCCGATGTTTGCTCTGCAACTCGCGCGGCTCTCGACGAAAGCGAGCGGGCATCAGGTTGCGCAACGGAACCCAGATATGTGGCAGCAACCCACCGATCGCTCTCATTTTCTGCGTCGGCAACCGCATCAGCATATCTTTAAGAGGGCACATCACGATGGTGAACAAACTCGATCTGCGTCAAGAAATGAAAAAGATGCTACGTGTGAAGACTGCCATTCTACTTCGCTCACCAGGTGATTCTCTCGCAGACATCGTCGCTTCTGATCGTGAAGCGTTCTCGGGCATTCGTGTGTTGTTCGCGAGCGATGAGGGAGGGGTTCCATTGCAGGCTCTGGGCAGGTCAGATAATCCAAATGTGCCTGTGGCTCCTCTGTTTGCGGGAAAGGGCATTTTTGCATTTTCCGATGCTATCGAGAGGCAGATGAGGAACGGTAGTGCCCCCTTGGAGTTTCCATTTTTCTCACTACTCGATACAAATTTTCTTACTGAGTTACCTGGTTTTTTTCGTCATGAAAAGTCGAAACACCGCGAAAAGGTGAGGGCGACCTTGCAGTTCATTGAAGATCAAAGCGGACGTGGTTTTGATTGGACGTTTGCGACACTGGAAAACCTACGTGAAGTTGTAAAGCCTAATAATCCATGGCCGTACCAGAAGGTTGCAGCAGCAAAGATGTTTGATGCCATGATGCACCTCCCCGAGGTTAGGGATAGGGCGCTGAAAGGGCATGCCGAACAGATTAAGGACTACATACCAGCAGCCGAGGAAATGTGGGATGCATTCTTGACCAATGGGGAGGCATGGGCCTGTATCCAGCGGCGAGACATGATGCAGTCAATAATGTTACGCGCGATGCTGGAGTGCTGGAATGGCCAAGGCGTGGATGACGGTATTCGCTGCTTGGTGGATTTCTGTCTTGATAATTTTGACCTCATGCCCCTAAAAGAGCTTTATTTTGGATGGAAGGCTCTGAGCGGATTCGCTGATAAGCAAAGTAGAATGCCCATCTTTGACGAGCCCGCGTTGCGGAACCCAAACGGAGATTCGAATGACAGGATTTCCGCGCTTGCGTGGGACCTCTATATGTTTCGACATTGCGAAACGCTTATGACAGAAAAAAAGGGCAATCAGTTCATGATTCCTGTTGTAACTACGCTTGATGATGGATTGTTAAAAGCCATTAAGAGCTGTCCTCTGAGGGCACTTGTGATTCATGATGAGGCTCGAAAAGTAGAAGCTATATTCGACGATGAAATGGACTTTGCCAATTGTCTAGATAGTGCGCTTTCGGATAAAACAAAAGCACGCATTAATGATCCAGAGCGTATGGTCAGACCGAAACGTATATCGAAGCATGATTTGAGTTATCTGATAAACAGTTTGGAGTCGGAAGTGAAAAAGGCTGCTAAAGCAAGGTCGCAGCCAGGGTCGCATCATTAACAATAGAAAGTGGTGTTGAAACTGACAGAAATAAACTTGATTTAAAGTAGCTCCGCGCGGGCGATGCAATTTCGCAGCTCACTCTCTGGGCGCGCGATACCTGAATAGCTATTTTTATGTTGGTTCTATTCCTCGCGCTCTATCGATCCGCTCAGCTACCCGGTAAGTCGCTTCCAACTCCGAGCAGCCGTGCTCCTGCATCAGTGTCCAGCGCTCGGCTTTTTCCTCGTGCTCCGTCATGGCTAAGGCGAGATAAAGACTGGGTGGCACGGCTCGAAACAGCGTCTCGAGCTTCTTCGACAGCACCACCCCTTCGGTGTATTTACCGGGTTCTTTGCTGGCGGACAGCAACAGGGCTTTTTGCGCCGGTGTGAGCTTCTTGAAGCGCGCGATTTCCTCAATCTCCGCGGGCGGCATGTTCAAACAAATCCACCATTCGATCATGTTGAGCATGGTCTGCGCAGCCGTGGGAAAGTCGGCAAGGTTTTGCGTCGCCAGCCAGAACCAAGCGCCGAGCTTGCGCCACATCTTCGTCCCCTTGACCACGAATGGCGCCAGCAGCGGGTTTTTGGTGATGATATGGCCCTCGTCGGTGACCATGATGATCGGCCTCCCCAGGTACTGGTCGCGTTCGGCAAGGTTATTCACGGTGTTCATTAGGCTGATGTAGCTGATGGACATCTGTGCCTCGTAGCCTTCGCGAGCGTAAGTGGCCAGATCGACAATGGTCACATCGCTCTCGGGCCAAGGCGTGCCCTCGCGATCGAACAGTTCACCCTCGAAACCCTGGCAAAACAGGTCGATGGACTCGCCCATTTCCTGGGCACGCTCGCGACGTTTCTCCGGTAAGTGCATGTCGGCGGCGACGTGCAGTAAAGCGTCGCGCACGTCGCGGGTGAGTACCTGGCGGCCAGCCGCGACACACGTCTGCGCCGCATCCAGAATGCACTCGCGGATCAGGCTGCGATCGGCTCGGCTCAGGCGGACTTCTTCCTTGGCCTCGCCGCCAGTGATCATCAGCCGGGCGGTGATTTCCAGTTCGCCGAGAACATCGCGCTGGTCTTCGCGACTGGTTACCACCTCATCGTCCAGCTCATCGATCGACAGACTCGCCACCTGATCCGGCTGTTCGACCAGGCGCCAAGCATCGGCGAACGGGGCGAGACTGACCGAGGCGCCAGGTTTCAATTGGACCTTGTTGACCGACAGGCCCTGTGTCGCGAAGTAGTCTCCCTGCAAGCCGAATGAGTTTCCGGCCTCGACGATAAACAGGCGAGGGCGGTACACGGCCATGACCTGCATCAATAGGGTGACCAGGGTCGCCGATTTGCCGGCACCGGTGGGGCCGAACAACAGCAGATGACCGTTCATGGCCCGATCCAGGCGTGACAATGGGTCGAAGCTCAATGGCGAGCCGCCGCGGTTGAACAGGGTGATGCCCGGGTGGCCGGTGCCGGTGCTGCGGCCCCAGACTGGAACCAGGTTCGCCAGGTGCTGGGCGAACATCAGGCGGGTGTACCATTTACGCGTGTCGCGGGCCGGGTTGTAAGCCATCGGCAACCAACGCAGGTAGCTGCTGCAGGCGGCGACCTCATCGCCTTCACGTACCGGTTGCAGCCCCGCGCCCAACAGCGCGTTGGCCAGGCTGACCGAGCGCTGGTGCAATTGCTGTTCATCGTGACCGCGTACGTAGAACGCCAGGGTTCCTCGGTACAGCTTGTGCTGGCGGCCGATGATCGCGCGAGCCTCTTCGACATCCTGACGAGTCTGGGTCGAGGCCAGGTTTTCACCGATGGCTTTGCGGGCCAGGCGGTTCAACTGATCCTCTAGCACATCCTGCGGCTTGATCACCAGGGTCAGACTCATCACCGTGCCTTCAGGTAACTGGTCGAACAGGGCATTGACTGCATCGCCCTTACGGGTTTCTCCGGTGAGTTGACCAATCGACGGTGCCCGGCGCAGCTTGTCCACCACCATGACCTGATGGGGTTGGCCGTCGAAGTACCAGAGTCCGCGTTGGACATCCGAACGCGGCTCATTGAAGAACAGCCGCTCGGCGAAGTCATGATCGAAGGGCATTTCCAGCGACTCACCGTCGCCCAACTCCGGATAGGCCACGCGGCGGTAGAAATCCTCGGGCGCTTCATCGGTGAGCTTCGGCGCTGGATTGAACCAGGGCAACAACCAGGCATACAAACCGCGGCCATCGACTCGCGTCGATTGCACCCCGCACGCCTGCAACGAAGCCGCGATACGTTCGCAAGTCTGTTGCAGGGATTGCACCGGGGTGAGTCCTGTCTCCTCAGCGCCAGACTCAAGCCAGCGATAGATCACCAGGCGCACCCGTCGGTTATTGCCACGCCAGGGCAGGCGCGTCACCACCTTATCCTCAAACAGACCGCCGGGCTTGGCGATGGCCTTTAGATGTCGGCGAGTCAGTTCCAGGTACGCTTCGGTGAAGACCGTGCCTCGCGCGATGTCCTGAATATAATCGGTGAGCCGAGTCAGGTAGGGGGTGAAGTCGTTGTCGTCCTGGCAGAAAAACTGCGCCACCCAAGGCGCTTGATCCAGCTCATCGAAACTGTCCTGCAGGGCATCTTCGAGGGCATCACGAGCTGCCATCAGCCAATCAGGTTCGCGCCCTTCGGTGCCGATGGGCAGCAACTCGAACACCGCACCCATCGAGCGATTGTCATCCAGCAGAAAACACTGCTCGGTGTCGAGGTATTCGACCCAAGGCAGGTGATCGGTGAAGCTAGGGTTGTGCGCATAGAGTGCGGCGTCATCGGCCAAGGTGGCGCGAGGGCGCAATGGGTTGCGCCAGGCTTTCCACGCGGGAGTACGATTGCCCGAATCGCCAGTACGCACTACAGGTCTTCCTGACGTTCACCAGGTAATGCGTACTGCACACGTTGGTAGAACGGAAAGACGGTCGAGTAGCCCGGGACCGGTGCCTGCTCGGTACCACTCAAATGCGGATACACGTACAGCACCAGATCGGGATTGGGTAGGCGAGGGAACAAGTTGTGGATCTCGTTCACCGCTGTGCGCGTGTACGGTTCCTGGAGAGCAACGGAGAAATCTGGCTGGGCCAGCGGACGGCGTAACTGCTGCCGAGCATCCAGCAGTTGCTGCTGAGTGCCTTGCGAACCGGCGCCGTTCCAGATGTCCAGCATGGTTTGCTCGCCATGGGGCAGAAGCGTCTCCTTGTCGGTGGAACACCCCGCCAGGCCCCAGCAGAACACGCTAATCCAGGTCAGGCAGAGAGGCATGGTCTTTTTCATGGCGAACGCTCCGGCCCTTGGGCTCGTAGTCGATAGTGATCTCATGGTCGAGGTGCAGGGCGACTTGTGCTGCCGGTGGCACGTACACGGCAGCAAAGGCTTCGCCATACAGTTTGTTGACCCACTCGCGGATGTCGCTGACCCCACTACTGAGAATTGAATTCAGTGCGCTATTGCCACTGCTGCTGGTGACACCGAGGGTACTGCCGCCCGAACTGATCACACTGCTGTTGTTCTGCTCATCCCCGAGTAAGGCGGCGACACCCGCACCAGCCGCAGTGATCAGGCTCTGGCTGCCGAGGTACTGCTGGGCGTTCGAGCGGCGCTCGCCAGCGATGCACGGAATGCCATACGGATCGGACAGGTAACCGAGGCCGCCACGGATCTTGTCAGTGTTCGAGCTCTGGGTAGTGGAGGCAGTGCGGCTGGCTACCGCTTTCGGTTGCGGCACCGTGCGGATGGTGCCATCGGTAAACACAAAGGTGATTGACTCGACCTGCCCGCGGACGCAAGACAGGGTCCAGTCACCGGACGCCGTGCCGCTCATCACAGCACCCGCGACGTCCGGCAGGTCGATGCCGTTGGCCGTCAGATTCTCGGGTCCGACCAGCACTTTGAAGGGGTAGGGATCATTCACTGTGCCGTCCACTGGGACTCGGCCGATCAGCGCGGTCATGGCGACCGAGCCCATCAGCGTGGCGTTTTCGGGAATGGTGTAGACCGGCTTCGCGCCTTCGGTACGATCAACGGATCGCGTCAGCTCCCGCTCACCCTTGGTGACTGCACGTAGCTGTTTCTGGCTGCGATCAATCGCGTTATCTTTCAAACCATCCAGTGAGTTGAAGGCGGTAGGCAAACTCAGTGCGGAGGAGGTCTTGGTTTTGCCTCGGGCGTCGGTGGACAGAGCATCCGAGGGTTCAATCCACTGCAGCGCATCATTGGCAGAATGCTGCCCGTCGAACTGAGCCCCATCGCCCGGCTCAAGCCCCAATCCAATTGGCATGTCCTTACCTTTGCCAGTCAGCCCCGACAGCTGTTCCTGCAATTGCGTCAGCAGACCGCGGGCCTGGCGACTGTCTTGTTCTGCTTTGAGCCGGGCCTCGTTGGCTTGTCGGTGACCTTCGTCGACCTGCTGGGTCACGCTACCAAGGGCGGTTTGGATACGTGAGTCGACACTGTTTTCCCGCTCGCGCAGACGGTTGTTCTCTGTCTGCAGCGAATCGTTGTGTTTCTTCAAACCGAGCATGTCGCTGCGCATGGCCTTCACCTGGCCGATCAGGGTGGCGACCGTGTCGCGTGGAGTGTCGCCCGCAATGCCGAGCGACTTGGCTTGCTCGGCGGATAACTGAAGGTTGCCCTGATCAACTGGGTTCTCTGGAGAGGGCGTGCTGCCACCCGTGACCCAGGTTTTCAGGATGATCCACACCACGGCCAGTAGCGCAGCCGGTACCAGCCATTTGAGCAAGGCGTTAGCTTTCATCGTCAGCACCTCGCGTAACGGGCGGGAGCCGCACGGCTTGTTCGAGGCCGGCACCGCGAGTGACGAGGTAGGCGATCGTGGTGTCTTCAGCACTGCCGACAGGCCCTAGGAACGCATGCTGGAAGGCCGCGGCGAACAGCTTGGCCTGCAGTCGGCGCGGATCGAGTTGCACCGTCGCTGAACCACGATTGCGCAATTTCACCGCCGTCACCCAGTAATCACCGAGTCGCCAGGCGGCGATGGGTGTGCTGGACACGTTTTCGGTCGGCAGCAGGGTCGGCAGTTCGGTGCGCAGCTTGAGCGGGACGCGGCGTACACCGGGCAGCGTCTCTACGGTGCGTAGCGGTGCGTACAGGCTTTGTGCGGCATAGCGCGTTAGAGCGACCGGGATCGGCGTGCGTTCTGGAACAGGGACGGCGCTAGATTCAGCCTCGGTAGCTTGCCCCTGAGCATTCTTGAGAATACGTACGGGCTCCAGCGGTTGATCGCCGGGAGTGGCCGCGATATCCAGGAGGATAATCTCGCCCGTCGTGACCGATTGCAGTTGCAGTCGGGTCGGGGCAATGGCTTCCGATGCGCGCAGGTACAGCGTGCCGCCGGTTGATTGCACGCGCAGTTTGCCCGTCAGAGTTGAGGGCACGCCGACGCGAACAGCCTCATCGACAAAGACCACCCGTTCCTGATTGATCACCAGCGGGACCGCGAGGGGTAGGCGTTCCCAGTGCATCAGCTCGACGGCCTGCGCTGCAGCTCCCCATAGCATCAGTGCGACGGTGAGTCCCAGGGTAGAAATTCGCTTCATGGCTCACCTCCAGGCAGGGAGATTTTTTGCGGCGTGCCCTGATAACAATCCAGTGCCAGCCCCCACTTATTGCGCTCGGGATCCTGGTCGAAACGCACTACGCGTAATGGATAACGCACCACCACCCGTTTCACCGGTTCGGCGGCGTAATATTCATCGGCATTGAGGTCGAGTTTGACCAACCAGCTGTCGCGGTCGAGTTGCTTGACCCTGAGTTCCGGATCCTCGCTGTAACCTCGCCCCAGGATTTCGTAGACGCCACGCACCCGCTGGCGCAGTTCGCCGGCGGCCTTGCGGTACTCATAATCACCGTCGAGGAAGGCCTTGCAGGCGGGTGTCAGGTAGGACTGCAAGCCATAGATGGCGCGACGATAATCCTGCTCGCCATCCGAGGGCCAGCGGTTGAGCTGGCCAAAGATGTACAGGGCAAAGGCATAGACATTCTCTGAGGGGATATCCCACCACTTGCGCGTGCTGCCCGAGCGCAGATCTGGGGGTACATGCACGGTCAGATCAGTCGGTGCCGAACGCCAGCCGTACCAGAGCCCGGCACAGACCAGGGCAAGGATCATTACCGCCAGGCGCAGGCTGAAGATGTGGGCCTGTTGGGCATCGACCTTGTTTCGAAATCGGCTCATGACTGCCACCGAGACAGGGCAGGGCGCAGTCGACGCGAACGGCGAACCGTCCAGGCGCCGGAGTGGAGAATCAGACTGCCGCGACCCAGGCGCCAGCGGCTGGCGAGTATCCATTCGAGCTTGCGGTACAACCAGGTCTCGGGACGAGCCCGTTTGGCCCGACGCAGTAGTGTGCCACCGGCAAATAACACCAGCGCCATGCTTGCGACCATGCTGGTCGGCGCTACGGCAATGGAGGCGGTGGCGATCGCCAGAGGAGCGCCCAGGAGCAGGCCAATGATTGCGCCGGTGCCAAGCGCTACCCACATCTCATCATTGGTCAAACCGCGTAATACGGCAGGATCGCGATTGAGCCGCTCCGGCAGAAAGACCAAGGTGCCGTCTGCAAGATGTTCGATTGTGTCGTTCATGCCGACCTCACAGAATCGCGGCAGCCTTGGTCAGGAACCAGATGATGATCACCACCAACAGAGCACCGATACCGACCACCGCACCTAAGTCTTTCCAGGTCTTGCGTTGGTTCTGCACGTCGGCATAGACAGTCAGTGAGTGCCAGGCCACACCGAGAAAAGCGAGCAGGGCGATCAGCAGACCAAGCAGAATGCCGCCGTCGTAGGCGTAGTTTTTGATCGTCTCGATCAACCCGGAGCCTTCACCGCGTGAAGGAGCTTCCATAGTCGGTAGTTCGGCAAAAGCCAGGCTTGGACCGAGTACCAGCAGCAGACCGATCAAGCGCTGGGTCGCACGATCACGCAGGTTGTTTTTCAGGGGGACAAGGCACTTGAGCATGACGGCGATCTCCTGGTTTAGGAAAGGGTGAAGAACATCAGAACCAACAACGCGAGCAACACGCGTGCAGTGCTGCCACCGAAGGCGCCGAAGCGCACACTGCCTGTCGCCCATCCCCGGTAAGCCGTCCACATCACCCAGGCACACCAAAGCAAAGCCAGGACGAGAACCAGGGACAGCCACAGTGTCGAACTGCTTTGCGCCGAAAAGCCGGAGGCGTTTTGAAAAGCGGAGCTCTGAGCGTCAGTCATGCTCATGGCGACGGCTCCGCGGGCAGTGCGTCCAGACGGTAATCGCCGACCAATTCAGTAGCATCGCGGGGTTGAGCTCGAGAGGGGGACATATAGCCCTGCACCCCCTGGCGAATACGTTGGATGTCCTTAGACAGACGGAGATAGTCGAAGCGATAGCGCTCGACTGGTTCAGCAGTGCTGGCTGCCTCAGCTCGTGTCGCAAGGCGTTCGATGGTGTCGAGTTGCCGCTGGATAAGGCTGAGTTGATCCTGCTCATGAGCCGAGGCGGCATAGCTGCTGCCGTGAACGATAGCCAGCGAGAGTAGTAAGCAGCGAAAGACGGTAGTCGGCATGATGCTGTCCCATATGGAGCTGGGAGCAGAATCAAGTCAAAGGTCGAATTATTCCGTAAGAAACCTGAGGTCTAATGAATCGCTTTTTCTGGGAAAGGACTGGGGATGTTTACGTTACAGCTAATGTGGTCCTTCGATCTTGGGTGGAGAGAGTGGTTGAGGCTCTAGGGAAATTCCACTCTCGATGAGCTTCGTTGATGACGATATCGTCACCCCCCCCCCATTTTCCTAGAACACGCCGAAAACATTGGGGTTAGGCTTCGCAGGAGGCCTATCACCGACTCTCTCAGGATCGATCCCGATTCCCGTCTAATCCTGACAGAGAGCCCGCTTGACTGTCATTCGTCGCGCTACATCCCTTCGCCCTGGTCAAATCAAACACTTGATTCGCGTTGCATCTGTCACTGGCCGCATGCCTGAGCGTGACGTTCTCCTATTATGGATCACCCACACCACTGGGATTCGTGTAACCGAGCTTGCTCGGGTTGAAATTGCCGATGTGCTGTATCCGAGCGGCGCTGTTCGCCCGGAGGTGTATCTGTCATCGTCCATCACGAAGGGCTGCCGTGCCCGGAACGTTTATCTCACGCATCCGAAATGTCTTGAGGCCCTAGAATGCTGGCTTGAGGTGCGTCTACGTCGCCGTTGGGGCTATACCGGCGCAAATGAGTACCGAGGCATGCGCCCAAGTTCAAAGCTGGTTATGACCCACAAGGGTGAGGCCTTTGAACTGGCGTTCAAGCACCGGATGTTGGACGCGGGGCCGGAGGTCTATAGGGCGTGTGATTCGCTGCAACAGGCCATCAGCAGACTCTACCGGCAGGCAGGAAAGCAGGGTTCATCGCACAGCGGACGGCGCTCGTTGGCGGCCAAAGTGCTAGCCGCGACCGGCGATGTTGAAACGGTGCAAATGATCCTTGGGCATGCGTGCCTTGACCACAGCAAGCCGTACTTGAGCGTTGACCAAGCCGTCATAAGACGGGCTTTTGAGTTAGCGCTTTAGACCAATTCCAGTGAAAAGCTGGATTTTGCCGCATTGCTTTGGGGATTCGTCGCAAGATTCTGCCAAGTTGTGCATGGAAGGCGTTTGATACGTTTGACCGCTAAAGCCTGAGCGCTAACCTCTAAGAGTTGATCGACGAAACATAATCGTGTGCCAACAACCTCGTGGCAAAACTAGCAAACACTCAGGGGAAAAGGATGAATGGGATTTCGCAATATGCAGTGGTATTCACATTGCTCGTCTGCATTTTCAGCAACGCACAGGGTGACGATGGGTTTACTACGAGGGGGCTGGGGGCAGTTGAAGATGTCGTGACTCAGCTACAATTCACAGGTACTGCCGCACATGTATTCGAACAAAATGAACGTCTCACGACAGCCCTTAAAGAAGCCATTAGAAAAATACCTGAGGGCGAAACAAGGAATTTGGAGATAGTCACGAAAGGAAATGATTTTTACGCTGTCCGTGAGAAAACCAACTCGCCAGACCTTGAACCTGGACTAAACGTAGGCCCCACGTTCACTGTCGCCTCACAGAACACAAACCTTGCCCAACGTTTGATGGGCGCACAGCAAGCAAAGCAGCTAGCAGCTGATCGAGAGTTAGCGATTGCAAACGCTGTCGAGTCAGAAAAAAAAGCAGCCCAGGCTAAAGAAGATGCCAAGCGGGCGAAGGAGGCGAACGACGCTGCTCAAAAAGCAGCAAACGATGCCAAAGCATTGCTTGATAAACGGAATAAAGAGGCAGCAAAGGCAGAAAGAGAAGCACAACGCAATGGTGAGCGTGTTCAAGAGAGAATAAGGGCAGAGAACAATCGATACAAAAAAGAAGGTGGCCCCTACCGCTCTCCAGCAGGCTCATCTTCTCACTAGGATAGAAAACACTGTAGTGGTCAACTAATCCCGGACACGACGTTAAGTTTTTCCTCGGCCTGCGCTGGTGCCAACCCATCGTTGAATTGATGAGGCCGAATCCAG
>NZ_JBNDJH010000035.1:0-58944 GCF_050434865.1 Pseudomonas silensiensis | reverse complement strand
GCATGCCGAGCCTAGGCGAGGCACCGAATGGAGGGGCAAAGCCTTTTGCTTACTTTTCGGCGTTTGGAAAAGTGAGTCGCTGTAAGAGCGAAACCGTAATCAGCCATCACCGCAGAAACGGATATGTACGCCCCCCGACCTTAAGTGAACAGCACTACCATTCATGCGAAATCCGGCAACAGTGTTTGTCCAGCAGGCTGCTGTTTGAGGGAGGGGTAAACACCTAGCATCGTCTCTACCGAGTGAGCCAATAGAACAAGTGTCAACCCGCTCACGAAGTTAACTTTTGACGATAGGGTGAATACGATGAAAATCTCAAAACTTGCGATGTTTCTTGCGCTTGGCGTTTTAGGTACACAGGCATTTGCAGCTGAAAGCCATTCAACTGCCGCGGACAGCAAGACGCCTGTTGAAACCTACACATACGACACGAAACTGGATATCCAGAAAGTCATCAAGGTGACCGATATTGCTGGCGAGTGCGGACCAGTCCCGGCGCAAATGACGTATGAAGACTCTAAGGGCCAACGGCATATCCTGCAGTATCAAGTCATGGGAACTGGCTGTTCAAATGGTTGAGTCGTGTGTGGAAGATGGAGGGTCGACACTCCATGCCTGCCACACTCGTCATTTAAAAGCTTGTTATCGTTTCCTCGGCGAACCGGTGATTTTTTCATCGGAGGCCAACAAGTCTGGAATATAACTTTTAAGAAACTCCACCCATGTCCTGATCTTTGCATCCACGAATTTTCGTGATGGGTAGATGGCAAACAAATTCAACTCTTCAAGATGATAGTCGGGTAGTACCCGCACTAACGAACCCGCCCTGAGCCCATCGACTGCCGAAGCAATCGGCTGAACGCCGATGCCCATTCCGTTTGTAATCGCGATGGTCATGCCATCGGCGGTGTTGATGTGCAAGGGAGACAACGGGATGTTGACGGTTTCCATGCCTTCTGGCCCCTCAAATGCCCAGTTTTCAGCCGGCATGACGGTATTCACAATTCTCAGGCAATCATGTGAGCCAAGCGCACTCGGGGACTCCGGGTGTCCGCGTTTCTTCAGGTACGCAGGCGAGGCGCAGAGGATGCTGTAGGTCATGCCGAGCCGCTGAGCGACAAACCCTGAATCGGGTAAATCCCGCGCCAAGACAATCGACATGTCATAGCCTTCTTCCAGCAAGTCAGGGAGCCGGTTGGTCAGGGTCAGATCAAACATCACCGAGGGATGAGTCTCTCTATAGCGGGCGATGGCATCGATCACGTAATGATTGCCAATGGCTGACATCGCGTGAATTTTCAGCCGGCCGACGGGCAGGGTGTGAGCGGTGCCTGCTTCTTCATCCGCTTCGCGCATCTCGTCCAGAATTTTCTCGCAGCGTTGCAAATAGCGCAGGCCGGCCTCGGTCAGCGCCAGGCGTCGGGTCGTCCGGTTGATCAAGCGTGTTTGAAGCCTGGCCTCCAGACTCGAAACAGCTTTGGAAACGTTGGTGGTTGTGGTGTCCAACACCTCAGCCGCCGCGGTAAAGCTGCCGCTCTGAGCGACCGCAACAAAAAAACGCATGGTTTGGAAAACGTCCATCGTTTCCACCTCAGGGGTATGGATAAAAAGGGCGGCCCTGCAAAAGGACCGCCCCCTCGTGGTGTATTACTTTTTCTGCGGAATAAATCCAGGTACACCCGTTTCCACGACTGAGTTGAATCGAACCCGGGTCGTAATCTCTTCCTGGATTTCACGCATAGCCCTGTGCGGCAGGGTAGAGATATCAATGTTTTCCTGAATATGGCTCGGCGTCGCAGACGTGGTCAGGAAAGCGACTCCCCGCTGTACCGACCAGGCCAGTGCCACTTGAGCCGGGGTCTTCTGTATGCGCTTGGCGATCCCCGTGATCACCGTGTCTTCCAATACGTTCGGCTCCATACCATGGCCGAGTGGCGCAAACGCAAGGACGATAATTCCATGTTGCTGGCAAAACTCAAGCAGTTCCCATTCAGGCAAATAAGGGTGGGATTCTACCTGCACCACGGCGGGTTTTATCCGGGCCACTGCCACAATCTCTTGTAACCGCTCCAACGTGATATCAGACAAGCCGATGGACTTGCAGCGGCCTTCATCCACCAGGCGCTCAAGCGCCCGCCAGGTTTCTATTAACGTCACGCCTGAGTCATAGATGACTCGACCGTGTTCGTCTCTTGGGTCTTGATCATCACCGGGTTGAAAGGCGAAAGGCGTATGGATCAGATAGCAATCGATGTAATCAACTTGAAGCCGTCGGCAACTCGCTTCAAAGGCAGGTTCGACACGCTCGGGACGATGGTTGGTGTTCCACAGTTTCGTGGTAATGAACACGTCCTCACGCCGGACCTTACCCGCCTCAATCATTTCCTGTAGGGCAACGCCGACCCTCTCTTCATTTCGATAACGTTCTGCGCAATCGAAATGGCGAAAGCCTGCTTCCAGGGCGGCCTTGACCGCTTGTGTTGTAACACTGAGATCCCGAAACAGCGTGCCAAAGCCAACGGCCGGCATCTCACCGGATCCGTGGATCAGAGGGAATCGGGTATCGCGAAGTGCATCGTGAAAGGATTCGTAAGGCATATCTTTGACTCCAATATCGGGTGCTACTGATAGGAAGGTTTCTGGTCTTCGCGACTGGCCACTCGTTGCTCAAACACACCGATGGAATTACCGCCGAGTGCCACGTACAGCCGCACCGTGTCGAGGTACTGTGCGGTCTTCACTCTGATTTGACCCAGCAGCGCTTGCTCGTAAGCACGCTCCGCCTCCAGCACCTGGAGAATGCTGTTCTCGCCTTGCGCGTAGGCTTGTTGGTTCAAGCGAAAACTCGTGTCAGCCGCTCGCAACGCGTCCTCCTGGGCCAGGTTTTCCTCGGCGTCATGATTGATCGCTTGCAGCGTGTCGGCGACCTGGCCGAACGAATTAATGACGGTTTGCTGGTAGCCGGCGAGGGTTGCCTTGTAGCCGTCAACGGCGGCCTGACGTTCAGCTTTCAGCGTTCCGCCATTGAAGATGGGCGCCGTGAGCCCGGCAGCGAAACCCCAGAGTGCGGCGCCGCCATTGCCGGAAGCCGCCTGTGCAAGTGACGCGGACAGCTCGACATGCGGATAGAGGTTGGCTGTCGCCACGCCAACCGCGGCGCTGGCCATGTGCAGTTCAGCCTCTGCTTGCCGTACGTCCGGCCGATCGTGGGCCATTTCGGAAGGCAGACTGACCGGCACGTTTGCCGGCAAGGCAAACTCGGCGAGCGTGAAGTCAGGCGCGATCCAGTCAGCAGGGCCTTTGCCCGTCAGAATCGAGAGCGCGTGACGTGCCGAATCGCGCTGCTGGGCGAGGGGCGGCAACAGCGTGCGGTCCTGGGCGAGCCGCGTCTCGGCCAGCGAAACATCGATCTGCGTGGTGCTGCCATTGGCGTGCGCCATGCGCACCAGTTCGAGGTTCTTTGCATCATTGGCGAGCAACTTCTCGACGGCTGCCATCTGCGCGTTGGCTGAGGCCAGTAACAACGCCTGGCTCGCGACATCGCCCGTCAGCGTCAGGTACGCCGCTTCGTAGCGATGCTTCTGCAGATCGGTAAACGCTTGCTGTTGTTCGACCTGACGCTTGTTACCGCCGAAAACGTCAAGGTCGAAGCCAACCCGTGGCCCAATCGCATAGAAGTTGGAGATAGAAGGTTCTTTCGCGTTGTGCACCCGTTGGCGGCCAGCCACGGCGCCAAAATCGACTTGCGGATAAAGCGCACCTTCCGCTGCAGCGACGGAAGAGGCCGCTTGCCGGATCGTCGCGTCTGCCGCTACGAGCTCAAGATTGCCGTCGATGGCGCGACGTACCAGCTTGTCCAGCTTCGGCGAACGAAACGCAGACCACCAATCACCGTTGACCTTTTTGCCCAGGTCTATGCGTTGTTCACCGGGCTTGTTGCTGCCTTGGCCAAGACGCTGCTCGGCCTGTTGATCGTAGTGCTGCGACAGGCTCGGTGGCGGCATTTGATAGTCAGGGCCGACGGTGCAGGCGGTCAGGAATGCAAGAGCCGACACCGCACCGAACGTGGTTTTGAACATCTGTCTGTTGATGAAGCGCGCATGGGATTTCATTTGGCAAACTCCACGAAAACTAGTTGGTCGGAACGGCCTTGCGAAGAAAGACAACCAGTGGGCTGACCACCAGCATCGCGAACATCAAAATCTTGAACTGGTCGATCACCGCGATAAAAGCTGCCTGGCCGGTGATCATTTCGTTGAGCCCCGCCAGTGCTTGCAGAGACGTCGGTGCGGAATGCGCAGCGGCGCGATACGGCGTCAGATTACTGGCCAACGCCATGTGCATCGCTTGCGTGTTGTTGAAGAAAAACAACTGCACAATCGCAACGCCGAGGGTGCTGCCGTACACGCGAGACAGATTGAAAAAACCGGTGCCTTCAGGGCGCAACGTCGGGTCGAGTGTGCTGAACGCGACCTTGGTCAGTGACGGCATCAGCATGCCGATGCCAATCCCCTGGATCGCACCCGCCACCGCCACGGGCGACCAGTCCATCAACGGCGAATAGCCGAGCATCAACCAGTTGGCATAAATCACCACGGCGACGCCTGCGGCCACGAACATTCGACGGTCGAAACGCTCGGGAACACGCCCCATCAACAGGAATGCACCGACCAGCCCGATCCCGCGCGGAATCGTCAGGGAACCCGTGGTGTCAGGCGGGTAGCCGAGAATCTCGTCGAGCATTGGCGAGGTCAGCGCCATGGTCGACAACAGCACGAAACCCACGGCGAAAAAGATGACCGTCGACAGCACGAAGTTGCGGTCTTTGAACAAACGCTTGTTGAGGAAATGCACCTTCGCAGTCAGTGCATGCACAGCGAACAGGTAGAGCCCCAGTGCACAGCCGATCGCTTCCAGCCAGATCTCGGTCGAGGAAAACCAGTCCAGGCGTTCACCGCGATCAAGCAACATTTGCAGGCTGATCAAACCCAGCGTGAAGCTGCCGAAGCCAAAGAAGTCGAACGAGGGACGTTTCTCGGCCTTCTTCTCGGCCAGCAACAGCGCCATGACGAGGAAGATAAATGCCGACAGCGGAAGGCTGATGTAGAAGATCGGGCGCCATCCGAAATGTTCGCCGACCCAACCACCGATGCTCGGGCCGCTGACGATGCCGAACAGCACGATGGCGGTCCACGTTGCGCCAAATTTTGCACGCTTCTCGAGTGCCAAGGTCTCCAGCGAAATCGCCATCGACAGCGGTGCCAGCACGCCACTCGCCAGGCCTTGGATAATGCGCGCGCCAATGAATTCCAGTGGCGTCGTTGCCTGCGTAGCGAGCAGCAAGCCCAGGACGAAGAAGGCCAGCGCAGCTTGATAAACCAACTTCAAGCCATAGCGCCCGGCGAGCCATTGCGCAATCGGCATCGTGATGGCACTCGCCGCGAGGTACGAGGTGAATATCCAGCCAGCCTGGTCGTCAGTCATCGACAGGCTGCCCTGAATCAACCTGAGTACCGCATTCGGAAGCGGCAGGTTCGCCGACTGCATATAAGTCGCGAGCAGCGCGGCGAACCTTAACGTTCCCGCACCTTGAGGTCCCGCAAGATTGGCGTTCATCAGAAATTACCTGCGGTTAACAGCGCCTTGAGCGGATGCCACCAGGGCGTGCGATAGCCGGTATCGACCTTGACCGTTGCGCTGGTCCCCGAGAAAAGGGGCAGGGCAGGGTCCACCTCATCGAGTTCGAGTCGGACCGGTACCCGCTGCACAACCTTGACCCAGTTGCCGGTCGCATTTTCCGGCGGCAACAGGGCGAAGTCCGATCCGGCACCGGGGCTCATGCTGGTCACGTGGGCTTTGAAGGTGTGATCAGGGTACGTATCGATACTGATGGTCGCTTCCTGGCCTGGACGCATGTGGGTCACGTCGGTTTCACGGAAGTTGGCCTCAACCCAGATCTCGCGATCGGACAGCAGCGCAAAGGCTGGCGCACCGTTGTTCATATAGTTGCCAACCTGCAAGTCGTCGACCTTGGCCACGGTGCCATTGTCCGGCGCATACACCGTCGCATACGAGAGGTACAGCTGTGCCTCGTCGAGCTGAGCCTTGGCCTCGCGAACTGTCGGGTGGTTATCGGCCTCGATGTTTGGATTGCCGTTCAGTGCAACGACCGTGCTGGCGAGCTGTTGTTCGACCGCTGCTATTCGTTGCCGGGCAACTTTAACGTCAGTGTCGGCGCGCTCGTAAATCGAGCGCGAGACAAACTCTGTAGCGACCAGCGCCTTCTTGCGGGCAAAATCCCGTTGGTCGAAATCGGCCGACTCTTTGGCCGATTGCAGTTCGGCCTGCTGCTGGCGATAGCTGGCCTTGAGGCCGTCGATGCGCAGCCGCGCAACGCTCAACTGTGCTTGTGCACGGTCAACCGTGATCTGCAGCGGTTTCGGATCGATCCGAAACAGAACCTGGCCCTTGTGAACAGGCTGGTTGTCCTCAACGGCGATCTCGACAACTTGCCCGGAAATGCGCGCGTTGATCGATGCTTTCGCCACGCGGGCGTAAGCGTTGTCGGTCGAAACAAAGGGCTCGCCCGCCACATAGTGGGCGTACCCAACCGCAGCAAAGATGAGAGGAAAACCCACCATCAGCACTGGCCGTAATTTCTCTTTAAGCGGCTTCTTGATGGGCGAATCAGACGGGTTCGGCCCTGGATGCTCGAAGGTCTGTGTAGCTGGGATGTCGAACTGTTTGGTCATGATCGAATGCACCTATTAACCGGGAAGTCGGGCTAACACCCACAAAAACAGCCATACCGTGTGCGGTCAGGAGGATCGCTCCGCCGCCTCTGTTTCGTCGCCGCAATACCCAGTTCGAGCTCCGCTACAACAAACCTGCAAACCAAGGAATTTCTGGTTCCTTAATTTTGTGCGATGGTGTAAGAATATCCCCCGACCCATCTTCATTCAAGGATTTTGTACGATATGGCACAAAAAAAGATTGCAGAGGGCAAAGGCCGCGGCCGCCCACGCGCGTATGACCCGCAGACAGCGCTGTTGCAGGCACTTGATGTTTTTTGGAGTACCGGATATTCCGGCGCTTCTCTGGACAGCATCGCCACGGCCGCCGGCATGAATCGCCCAAGCCTCTATGCGGCATTCGGTGACAAACACGCGCTCTATATCAAAGCGCTGGAGCAGTATTGGGAGTTTGCCGCCGCTGCCATGCAGGAGGCGCTGACGGACAACGAACTGACCTTGAGCCAGGCATTGATGCGGTTTTACGAAGGGCAGTTGTCGATTTACTTCTCGGGTGACGGCCAGCCGCGCGGCTGCTTTGCGATCGGCACGGCGACGACCGAAGCCGTCGAGGACTCTGAAATACGAGACGTGCTGTCGGACCGGCTCAGCAGGCTCGATGCCGATCTCGAAACGCGTATGCGAGTGGCCATCAGCTCCGGCGAGTTGAAAAGCGATGTCGACCCGGCCGCCCTTGCAGTACTCGCGTCATCCTTGCTGCACAGCATTTCGATACGTGCGCGGGCGGGCAAATCCCGCGCTGAACTGACCGAGCTTGCACGCAGCGCGGTCAACGTGATTTGCGGTGGGTGAGGCTTACGGTGAGTGAAGGACTTGAAGATATTCTTGCCGGACAGCTAGCCGTGATTTTTTGTGGCATCAACCCAGGTATGACTGCCGCTGCTCAAGGCCATCATTTTGCGGGCCGGGGCAATCGCTTCTGGCGCACGCTGCATCTCGCTGGCTTTACGCCTGAGGAAGTGCGCCCGGAAAACGATCGGACGATCTTGCAGTATCAGTGTGGATTAACGGCCGTGGTGGAACGGCCGACGGCGCGAGCGGATCAGCTGTTTGCCCATGAATTCATCGCTGCCGCTGCGGACTTTGAACAAAAGATCGAGCGCCATGCGCCGCGCTTTGTGGCGTTTCTCGGTAAAGCGGCGTATTGCGCGCTATCCGGCCAACGAGACATTGCGTGGGGCCTTCAGTCGAAGACCTTTGGCAATGCTTCGGTCTGGATCCTGCCCAATCCCAGTGGACGAAATCGCGCGTTCACCCTTGATCAACTGGTGGGCGCGTACCGCCAACTCTATTTAGCAACAGGCGATTAACCTCACCGTTAAGCCAGATACCGCCGAAACCACCCCAGCGTCCGGTCCCAGGCCAGCTTGGCCGCGGCTTCATCGTATCGAGGCGTGGAGTCGTTATGGAAACCATGGTTGGCGCCGGGGTAAATGTAGGCTTCATAGGTCTTGCCCGCAGCTTTCAGTGCCTTCTCATAGGCGGGCCAGCCTTCGTTGATGCGCGTATCCAGTTCACCGTAGTGAAGCATCACCGGCGCCTGGATTCGGGCGACATCCTTGGCCTCTGGCTGGCGGCCATAAAAGGACACGGCAGCCGCCAGTTCCGGATAAGCCACGGCCGCGGCATTGACGACGCCACCGCCGTAACAGAACCCGGTGATGCCGACTTTCCCGGTGGTCGCGTCATGCTTCATCAACCACTCGATGGCGGCGAAAAAGTCACTCATGAGCTTTTCCGGGTCGACGGTCGCCTGCAACTCCCGGCCTTTGTCATCGTTGCCGGGATAGCCGCCCACCGACGTCAGACCATCGGGGGCGAGGGCGATAAACCCTGCCTTGGCCACACGCCGCGCGACATCTTCAATGTACGGGTTGAGCCCGCGATTCTCATGCACAACCACCACCGCCGGCACCTTGCCGGTGGCTTTCGCCGGGCGCACCAGATAACCACGGACCTGCCCGTTGCCCTTGGGGGAGGGATAGGTTATGTACTCGGCAACAATCTCCGGGTCGGTAAATTCAACTTGCTCGGCGAGCGCATAATTCGGACTCAGGGCAGCGAGCAGGGCGCTGGCGGTCAAGCCGCCCAAGGTGAACAACGCCGCCCGATCCAGAAACTCTCGCCGGTTGATCTTGCCGTGGGCGTAGTAGTCGTACAGTTCGAGCAGTTCCGGGGCAAAGTCTTTCGCAGTGAGACGGGGCATCTGTGCGTTTCCTCTTGGGCGGGTCGATTGCTCTGTCGCCTGGACAGCGTGAGCGATACCTATCGAGCGTAGCCGTTCACAAAAAAAAGAGGCCGGAGCCTCTAATGCTGATTATTTAAGGATTTGAGACGAACATTGAACCTGTGGCGAGGGAGCTTGCTCCCGCTGGGGCGCGTAGCGGCCCTAATCCGCGCAAGCCGGTTCTGCCAGTCATACCGCATGTGCAGGCTTTACAACTGCTGCGCAGTCGAGCGGGAGCAAGCTCCCTCGCCACAAATAATCACCACTCGACGGATTTCCATTAACTGATCGCATTAGGCCTGAGCCTCTTCTTTTTTATGCCCCCTATTTACCTCCTCGACTGCTTGAACGCCCGCCGGAATTTATGCAGCAGCGGTTCGGTATAACCATTGGGTTGTGCGCATCCCTCGAACACCAATGCGCAGGCCGCTTGAAACTCAAATGACGCCACTAGGACGCGGCTGCCTGAAACTAACTGCCATCGATAGTCGCCAGCTCACCTGCGACAAAGCTCGAAGCGTCAGGCGGATAGCTAAGTTTTCACACAATCTGTGATGGTCGATTTTTTTGGAGGTATAAATTTTTATTAATTCGATAATTATTACTACATTTGCATAGGCTGCTGTTTTTAAAAAAGTTAACTGAAAGTCCGTGGCTTAAGCGGGGAGGTCAAGATTTTTAGCTCTACGACAAGATGTGTGGAATTATTTCGAAGATACAATATGAAACAAATAGTCGGTTGAATCGTAATGTAACGAAATTATAGAAATGTTCTGCTTTACAACGAGAAAAGTTGATTTTTCTTACATTGCGGGTAATCGTCCGAGGTCAAAACATGGAGTTCGACGTCATTGTTGTAGGTGCAGGAGCAGTTGGTGGGTCAATCGCGTATGAGTTGTCTACGCGTGGTTTAAATGTCTGTCGGGTCGGTAAGACTGATCGTACAAATGCAGCGTCAAGGGCTGCTGGAGCGATGAATGGATGTTTCGGGGAGGTAACAAGCGGCCTGCTGGCAAGTGATTTTGGTCGATTGAAACTAGACATGGACCGAAAAGCTCAACACTTGTGGTCAAGTTGGGCGGAGCGCTTGGCAATTTCTTCAGGTGATTTCAGATCGTTGTTTACCGCGATTGGGACCCATGTGCTGCTCAACACCGCCGGCATGGATGAGGTGGACAGCGTTAACTACGACACCATCGAGAGAACCCTTCGTGAGTATGGTGAGCCGTTCGAAACTGTTGATCCACGCAAAATGGAGTGGCTGAAGCCCAACCATCTGGTTCGCCCTTTGCGTGGGCTGTATATACCAAACGAGCATTCCGTGAATTCTCATCTTTTGCTGGAGAAACTGGATGCTGCATTTGTCTCCGAGGGCGGCGCTCTGAAAAATGAGAACGCCCAACGTGTGTTGGGTGAGGGCGGGGTAGTCACCGGCATTGAGTTATGCGATGGAGAGGTTCTTTGGGCTAAAAAAGTTGTGATTGCGGCAGGCGTTCAATCTTTAGACCTGCTTAGTGATTTCGACGAGCTTGTAAAGAAAATTCCACCGTTGTTCAGTGGATATGGCGTTTCAATTCTCGTGAAAATGCCAGAAGGGGTTGAGTTGCCGAGTTCTGTCATACGGACGCCAAATCGCGCTTTTGCGTGCGGCTTGCACTGTGTCCCTCGTGGGGACGGCGTCCTATATCTGGGAGCTACCAATATAATTTCCGAGCAGCCTAAACAACAGGCTCTCATATCGGATGTTCAGTTTTTGCTTGACTGTGCTGTTGATCAATTGAACCTGGACCTTCATGGTGCTGAAATCATCTCCATACAGGTTGGCAACAGACCAATTCCGGCAGATGGTTTCCCTTTGATTGGCGAGTGCGGCATCGAAGGTCTTTGGCTTGCAACAGGTACCTACCGAGACGGCCTGCACCAATCACCATTGCTGGCGCGGTATATAGCTGATTGCCTTACCGATATAGAGACTCCCGATCTAGATCTCAGCCCTTTCAAACCTGTGCGTGCTCCGTTATCTGGGTTTGCCCGCGAGAATACGGTCAAGGAAACGGTACAGCAGATGTTTGCCACAGGATATGAGTATCGTTGGGATATAAAACCTTACTGGTTTCCTTTGCTGGATGAAGGACTATCGCGTAATTACGAACAACTTATAAATGACTTGCATCCGTCATTTACGCCTCCGCCGGAGTTGGTCGCATTCTCCTATCTGTATGAGTCAATTTTGAAAAGACTTTCGCAGTATTACAAGGAGTGGTCATGAGTCTTACAGATCGTGAGTATCTTGCTATTAGTCAGGCACGGGCTATGTTGGAATCGTCTGGTGTCTGGGACTTGGAAGCCGATTTGAGTTGTCTTATAGATCGCTATATCGAACGGGTGGATAAAAGCCGTGCGCTCGATGAATTTATGATTGCGGTTAAAGAACGCTGTAACCGAATTCCTCTCGGGCATATTGTTGGCATGGTGGAGTTTGACGAAATGCCACTGGTGGTCGGTAGCGGCGTGTTTGTCCCTCGCCCTCACAGCAAAATCATTCACAAGTGGCTGGAGACCAGTGCTGCGCTGCAACCGGGAGCTAGTGTCCTTGATTTGTGTGCCGGAAGCGGCGCGATTGGCTTGGCGATCGCACGGCGCAGACCGGATCTGAAAGTGACATGCGTGGAGTTTGATGGGATAGCGATGCAGTACCTCAAACGCAATATCGATCGACTGGCCTGCAAGGGGGGGCAGGTCAATCACTTGCAGGCAGACATTCGCGACAAACAGGCATTCACGCGATTCAAAGATCAGGTTGGTTTGATTGTCGCTAATCCTCCGTACGTCCCGCAGT
Organism: Pseudomonas silensiensis; assembly: GCF_050434865.1. NCBI lineage: Bacteria > Pseudomonadati > Pseudomonadota > Gammaproteobacteria > Pseudomonadales > Pseudomonadaceae > Pseudomonas > Pseudomonas silensiensis. The sequence goes on along the minus strand of NZ_JBNDJH010000035.1, from coordinate 47,066 downwards.
CCCAAGAGTTGTTGCCTGAATGGAGCGATCACCATCCACGGGAGTCGGTCTATTCCGGGGTCGATGGGCTTGAACTGATACGGCAAATCATCTCGCTCGCGAACCAGTTACTTAATCGTGAAGGTTGGCTAGTCATTGAGCATGGCGAGGAACAGGCCAGAGCAGTGCGTGAACTGTTCGAGCAGAGTCAACTGACAAATACACAAACTGTAATCGATAAGGAAGCGTCCGACGCCTCGGGCAGCTCAGTAATGACCATCGGATGCAAATCTCATTGATTTTCAGAAAGGAGCTTTAGCTATGGATGTGCAAACGAGACAAGACTGGATGAGCATTCGTCGCGGCAACACCACTGGTGCACTGGCGAAGGCTTACGAGGAAGGGCTGACAGGTTTTACCGTTGCGAGTCGTGTGGGTAAGCACATTACCTTGCAGGACGGAGGCACATTCACAGAGTTTGTTTCCTGTTCGTATTTGGGCTTGGAAACCCACTCGGTATTGATCGATGCCGCACACCAGGCTATGGAAACTACCGGGCTGCACTTGTCGTCTTCTCGAAGTGCAATGCGCCCAAGTTACCTCCCTCAACTGGAGGAATTGCTTGCTCAGATTTACAGCGGTAGCGGTGTTGCGGTGTTTACCTCTACCAGCAGTGTCCATTTAGGTGTTTTACCGTTGCTCGGGAGTGGTTCGTTGAGTGGGTATCCGGTCAAAAAACGAATCCACTGGCTGATGGATAAAACCGCCCATGCTTCGATGCAGGTACTCAGGGGGATTTTGGAGCAGTTCGGACCTGTTTCTAGAGTCGAGTCCACCAGCCAAGAATCAATGACCACAGGCTGAAAGTCTGCACCGACAAAGGTGAAACTCCTGTGCTCTTGATCGATGGAATTGGTTCGATGAGTGGTCTTGTACCCATCGCCGAGCTCTCTCGGCAGCTAGAGTCGGCAAAGGGATACCTATACGTAGACGATGCTCATGGTATTTCGATCGTCGGACGTCATGGTGCGGGATATGCCTTTGCAGCGGTTGATCACTCATTACCTGCAAATATTATTCTGGCAGGATCTCTCTCCAAGGCATTTGGTGGTGCGGGTGGTTTTGTCGTGGTTTCAGATCCACGGGATGTTGAAGTTATCCGAACCCTGGCCAATCCACTGATATTTGGTCATTCCATTATGGTGCCCATGCTGGCGGCTAACGTTGCCTCGGCGAAAATCCATCTCAGTGAAGAGATCGATATGCTGCAACGGCGACTTTGGGAAAATGTCGCCCTATTAGATTCCCTCACCGACAACCAGTTGCTCAACGCAGGTATCCAGTCACCTGTCAGAGGAGCCTTCTTTGAAACAGAGGAGGCCGGCTTGCATGCTGCGAGAACCCTGCGTGACCAAGGCATGCTGCTCTTTCCGGTGTTTTACCCAATCATTGCCAAAGGCAAAGCGATGCTGCGTTTTGCAATTTCAGCAGACCACAGTGGCAAAGACATCAAGTTATTGGGGGCTGCTCTAGGGGCTATGACGAGCAAGGGGTTATGGACGCCTGCTATCAATGAGCGGGATCACGCCTGACTGACGACTCTCTACCAGAAATTGGCAAACGGAGGTGCAGAAAATGAAACAACAGGGACAGTTGTCACAGACAGGCACGTCTAACATTTTGCAGCCGCAGCGGGAGCGGCTTGACTCGATAAATTTGCAAGTTGTCGACTTGCTTTCTGAGCGAATGAAAGTGTGCATGGACATTGCCGAGCTCAAAGCCGTCCATGGCATTGCGATGATGCAACCCGGACGAATTTCCTACGTGCTCGATATGATTAAGACTAGATCGGAGGCGGTCGGGTTGAGGGCAGAATACACCGAGTCGATATTCAAACTGATAATAGAAGAGACGTGTATTCAGGAAGACGTCCTGATCAATCAGTGTCTGACTGAGGGGCGACCTTCATGAAAATATTGCTGATTGATAACTTTGATTCCTTCACCCAGAACATTGCTCAGTATTTGTATGAGGTGACAGGAGTTTGCGCAGATGTAGTAAAAAATACCTTTTCGTACAATGAATTGGGCATCGAAAAATATGATGCTGTAGTACTGTCGCCCGGTCCAGGGCACCCCGGTCAAGAGGCTGATTTCGGTGTGTGCGGTGACGTCATCCTCCGCTCTCCTGTCCCGTTGCTTGGTATTTGTCTAGGACACCAAGGCATCGCTCAATTTCTTGGGGGGACTGTGGGGTACGCTCCCAGCCCTGTGCATGGCTACCGCAGTCGGATTACTCATTCCGGTAAAGGGCTCTTTCGAGATTTACCGAAGCAATTCGAAGTGGTCAGATACCATTCGTTGATGTGTACCAGCCTACCAGCGGAGCTCCAATGTACGGCTTGGACGTCTGAAGGTGTGGTCATGGCAATTGAACATATCACTAGACCGGTTTGGGGTGTCCAGTTCCACCCCGAGTCCATCGATTCAGAATATGGCCATGCGCTATTGAGCAACTTCATACGCATGGCGCTGGAACATAACGTCAGTGCTAGAACTCACTTAGAATCCGACATGGAATGTACGTCATCGAAAGATGCATACGTCGCAGTAGGGGGGATGCTGAATATGCAGCTTTCCTACCGCGAGTTTTCCGAATGCACGGATCCACCAGCGGTATTTTCAACGCTCTATGCAGATGATAGTTATGCTTTTTGGTTAGACTGCGAGAAGTCGGAAAGACCTAATGCTCGCTACTCGATCATGGGTAGTGGGGACGCGCAAGGAGCGATAAGGCTTGCGTACGATGTAAATGATGAGTGCCTGAAACTTGAGGGCCCCAAGGGTAAAAAAAGCATCAAAGGAGACTTTTTTACTCTGGTTGCACAGATCTTCGAAGCTGTGCAGGTGGCAACACCTCAGTACTTGCCGTTTGTTTTCAAGGGTGGTTTTGTTGGCTACCTCGGTTACGAATTGAAAGCACTGGCGGGTGGGCGAAAAATTTACCGTTCGGTTTATCCGGACGCTTCATTCATGTTTGCGCCTCATTTCTTTGTCTTTGATCATCATGAAAACAAGGCCTATGAATGCCTGATGACTGCGACTGGCGATGCTGTTGTTTGGCCGACCTTACCTGATTTTCTCCATCGTAATGATGAGTCAGCGGGTCATTGCAGTTCGTTTATTCCAGGTGCCGTAGATCAGCTGAAACTCACGCTTGAGGACGGGCCAGATGATTACATCAGTAAAATAAATCAATCTCTAAAGTACATCTCCGATGGAGAGTCGTACGAAATTTGCCTGACCAATAGGGCAAAAATGGCGTACAGCGGTGCGCCTTTGAGTGCTTATTGGCGAATGCGCCAGGCTAGCCCCGTACCCTACGGTGCCTACCTTTCGTTTGCAGGATTTTCAGTATTGAGCGCTTCGCCCGAAACCTTTCTCAGAATCGATGACAGCGGATTGATCGAATCCAGACCGATCAAGGGAACCAGGCCGCGTAGTAAACAACTCGCAGAGGACCAAATACTGCGGGATGAACTACGTAAATCGACCAAGGACAGGGCCGAGAACCTAATGATTGTCGACTTGGTGCGTCATGATTTGAATCAAGTGTGCCGCCCAGGGAGCGTTCATGTTCCTGAGATTTTCTCAGTGGAAAGCTTTTCCTCGGTTCACCAACTTGTCTCAACGGTTCGTGGGCACCTTCGCTCTGATATTTCAACGATCGAAGCTATTCGAGCTTGTTTTCCGGGAGGCTCAATGACGGGAGCTCCGAAGAAACGCACGATGGAAATTATTGACGTATTGGAGTCCTCTGCCCGTGGTGTCTACTCAGGCGCTTTAGGCTGGTTATCTTTCAGTGGTGGAGCGGAGCTGAGTATTGTCATCCGAACGGCAGTGCTCCAGGGTAACGAGGCGAAATTTGGAATTGGTGGCGCGATTGTTGCGCACTCTGACCCACAGCAAGAGCTTGAAGAAACGTTGGTCAAGGCTAGCGTGCCTTATTACAGTTTTGCCGCAGGGAGCGAATCATGATGAGCGACACGGTTGTCGTGTTGGGGGGAGCGGGTTTGGTTGGCTCACTGATCAGCCGCATTCTTATGCAATATGGATATGATGTCCGGGTGGTGGATCGAAGGCCTCCCGAACAGGAAAGTGGCTTCTATGAAGTCGATGTCACAAGTCCGTTCAGCAACACCGGGCACATTTTTCAAGGGGCGGTGGCAGTGGTCTTTGCATTGCCCGAAACCGTGGCTATTCGAGCAATACCTTGGGTTGTTGGCTCCGTTTCGAACGATGTTGTATTCATACCGACTTGTTCTGTTCAGGAGCCTTTTTACAGAGCATTGAAGAATGCTTCGTCCCAGCAGCCTTTCGTCGGCGTCAATCCGATGTTTTCACCCAAGCTCTCCGTTCAGGGACGCACCGTTGCAATTTGTCTGGAAGATGGCGACTCGCCTTCGACTTTCATCGAACAGCACTTGATGGGGGCTGGGATGAAGATAAAGCGAATGACGCCGGTGGCCCATGATGAACTCATGGCGCTATGTCAGGCGCTGCCCCATGCCGCAATTCTCGGTTTCGGTTTGGCGTTGGCAAGGTCGTCACTTGACCTGGAAAGCGCTCTTGAAGTGATGCCACCACCGATGCGGACAATGATGGCGTTGCTGTCCCGGGTTCTGGTCAATCCGCCTGAAGTCTACTGGGACATACAGCTAGAAAATGACCAAGCCCACCACCAACGCGCCGCGCTGGCGGAAGGGATGGAGCGCTTGATGAATAATGTCTCTAATCAGGATTTTGACGAGTTCAGATGCGACTTAAGGGGCGTTTCAAATGCTTTGGGTAGTCGTTTGAACTCAGGGGCTGTTGATTGTCAGCACGTATTTTCGTTACTGAACTGACCGAGCCCTCGCCATGGAAGCGCGCAGGGTTCGTTTCACGGGTGCATTGCGAAATCTCCCGTGATTTTTGAGGTAATAAGGAGCTTGGAGTAATGCCGTTAATAAGTGAGACAGCGCAACACACAGCAAAATCAAAACGATGGTCAGCCCTTAGCGTGCTGATGCTGCCAGTGCTACTGGTAACAGTAGACAATACGGTGCTTGGATTCGCGTTACCAAAGATTGCCGAGGCTCTGAGTCCGAACGCTAGTCAGCAGTTATGGATGATCGATGCCTATTCGCTGGTATTGGCTGGATTGCTGGTGTCGATGGGTAGTCTGGGTGATCGAATCGGTCATCGAAAGCTGTTACTGGCCGGGTCTTTGGGATTTGTCATTGTGTCGGTGCTGACTGCCTATTCCCAAACGGCCATGCAACTGATTGCCGGGCGAGCTTGTATGGGGATTTTCGGTGCGATGTTGATGCCCTCGACGCTGGCATTGATACGATCGGTGTTTCTGGATCGAGAGGAGCGCAGAGTAGCTGTGGCGATCTGGGCAACAACTCTGACGGTAGGATCAGCGCTGGGTCCTTTGGTCGGTGGAGTTTTGCTGGAGTTTTTCAGTTGGGGGGCAATTTTCCTATTGGCGATACCGGTATTGGTGCCGTTGTTGGTATTGGGGCCGGTGTTGTTGCCCGAATCCGAGAAAGACTGTTCAGGGCCACTGGATCCGTTAAGTATCCTGCAATCGATGATTGCCCTCAGTGCGATCGTTTACGGCATTAAACACAGCGCCAGTAATGGTCTCGACTGGATGGCGCTGACAGCATTTGTAATCGGCATGGTTGCTGGGTGGATGTTTGTGCATCGGCAATTACGTCTGCCTGTGCCGTTGATGGATCTGAGTCTGTTCCGAAGTGGCACCTTTAGCGGCTCGGTACTAATCAATCTGATGAGCCTCGCATTCCTCGTCGGCTTTGTGTTCTTCACCACTCAGTTCTTACAGATCGTCCTTCAGATGTCACCGTTGAATGCCAGTTTTGCGTTAGTACCTGGTCAGATCATGGCGATCGTAATGGGAATGGCAGTCGTGCCTGTAGCGCGGCGAGTACCGGTGCATGTGCTGGTACCGATTCTGATGGCGTTTGCTGGGGCGGCGTTTTTGCTGGTGGCCAGCATCGGCAGCAGTCTGATCGTTCTGGTGGTGGCCTTTGCCTTGCTGAACATTGGCGTGGGCGCGATCGCGACGGTATCCAACGATGTGATTTTGTCGGCTGCACCGCCGGAAAAGGCAGGTGCGGCGTCAGCCATTAGTGAAACGGCCTATGAAGTGGGTGTGGTTTTGGGGACGACAGTGCTCGGAGGTCTCGTCACTGCCTACTATCGCGGTGCATTGCAGCTTCCGGATTTTTTGAGCGAGGTGCAGACGATGCTGGCGAGTGAGACGCTATCGGGTGCTAATCATGTGGCGGTGCAGTTGTCAGGAGATCAAGCACGACAGCTGATGACACAGGCGGGAAGTGCATTCGAGGGTGGAATTAATCTGGTTTCGTGGGTGACGTGCGGCTTGGCACTCATGGCGATTTTAATTGCCTCGCGTGCTCTGCGGATACCGAAGACGAAGCTTGCTGAAGGGCAGTGATCGAAAATGAACGTCGGGCCGTTTGCCACACGGCCCGACTGTTTCAGTGCTCGTAGTTACCAAACAGGTTCCAGGTTTTCACCCAGTCTGCTCAGACTCTGTTGTCCTCTCTGCTTACGCCCTCGACTGCTTGAACGCCCGCCGGAATTTATGCAACAGCGGTTCGGTATAACCATTGGGTTGTACGCCCCCCTCAAACACCAGCGCGTAGGCCGCTTGAAATGCAACTGACTGCTCGAAGTCCGGCGCCATAGGCGTGTAGATCGGATCACCGGCGTTTTGCTCATCGACGACCCGCGCCATACGCTGCAATATCTCGACGACCTGATCCTTGGTGATCACCCCGTGTCGCAGCCAGTTGGTCATGTGCTGGCTGGAAATGCGCAAGGTCGCGCGATCTTCCATCAGGCCCACGTTATGGATGTCGGGCACCTTCGAGCAGCCAATCCCTTGTTCGACCCAACGCACTACATACCCCAGCAAACCTTGCGCGTTATTTTCGACTTCCTGACGAATCTCATCGGCCGACCAGGATGGCTCGGTGACGACCGGCACGCTGAGCAAGCCGTCCAGAAGTGCCGGGCTGGCGCCACTGAAGTCCGTTGTTTCAAGGGACTCCTGCACCGAACGCACGATGACCTGGTGGTAATGCAGCGCATGCAGGGTGGCGGCGGTCGGTGAGGGCACCCACGCGGTATTCGCGCCCGCTTTCGGGTGGGCGACTTTCTGTTTGAGCATATCGGCCATCCGGTCCGGCATGGCCCACATGCCTTTGCCGATCTGCGCTCGCCCACGCAATCCACAGTCCAGACCGACGAGCACGTTGTTACGCTCGTAAGCCTCGATCCACGCGGTGTTTTTCATGTCGCCCTTGCGCAGCATCGCGCCCGCTTCCATGGCGGTGTGCATCTCGTCGCCGGTGCGATCCAGGAAACCCGTGTTAATGAACGCGACCCGTGAGGAAGCTGCGGCGATGCAGGCCTTGAGGTTGACGCTGGTGCGCCGCTCCTCGTCCATGATGCCCATTTTCAGGGTATGGCGTTCGAGCTGCAGCAGGTCTTCGATGCGGCTGAACAACTGCTCGGCGAAGGCCACTTCGGCGGGGCCGTGCATTTTTGGTTTGACGATGTAGACGCTACCGGTCCGGGAATTACCGCGGCGTTGCAGGTCATGCAGGGCAATCAGGCTGGTGATGACGCCGTCGAGGATGCCCTCCGGGATTTCCAGTCCGTCCTTGTCGAGAATCGCCGGGCTGGTCATGAGGTGCCCGACGTTGCGGATGAACAGCAACGACCGCCCGTGCAGCGACAGTGAGCGGCCATCGGCCGCAGTGTACTCACGGTCCGGATTCAGCCGCCGTGTGATGGTTTTACCGTTTTTCTCCAGGTCCTCTTTCAGGTCGCCCTTCATCAAACCCAGCCAGTTGCGGTACACCTGCACCTTGTCATCGGCGTCGACTGCCGCGACCGAGTCTTCACAATCAATGATGGTCGAGAGGGCCGCCTCAATCAGCAGGTCCTTGACCCCGGCGGCGTCAGCCTGACCGATGACACTGTGGCGATCGATCTGAATCTCGACGTGCAGGTCATTGTTTTTCAGCAGGATGGCGGTGGGATCAGTGAGCGAACCCTGATAGCCGATGTACTGCGCGGCGTTCGATAGACCGGTTTGGCTACCGTCATTCAAGGTGGCCTCCAGTGTTCCGTTGTCGATTCGGTAACGCGCCACCGCTGCATGGGAGCCGTTGATCAAGGGGAAAGCCTGATCCAGAAACGTCCGCGCAAAAGCGATGACTTTCGCCCCGCGCACCGGGTTGTAAGTCCGGCCCGGTTCGGCGCCGCCATCATTGGCAATCGCATCGGTGCCGTAGAGCGCGTCGTACAGCGAGCCCCAGCGCGCATTCGCGGCATTCAGCGCATAACGCGCGTTGACCGCTGGGACAACCAGTTGTGGTCCGGCCTGCACACTGATTTCTGTATCGACGTTGGCGGTGCTGACCTTGACGTCTGCGGGTTGCGGTTGCAGGTAACCGATACTGCTCAGGAAGCTGCGATAAGCCGCCATGTCCGTCACCGGTCCCGGGTGGGCGCGGTGCCAGGTGTCCAGTTCGGTTTGCAGGCGATCACGTTCAGCCAGCAGCGCGCGGTTCTGCGGCGCCAGTTTATGCACCAGTGCGGCGAAACCGCTCCAGAACGCTTGAGGGTCCAGGCCGGTTCCCGGCAGCACGTCCAGATCAACGAAACGTTGCAAGACAGGCGCGACCTTGAGGCCTTGGCAGTTCACGAAATCGGTCACTTTTTGCATCTCCATCACACAGTATTTATCGAGCAACGACAGCGTCACGTTCAGTTCACTTCAGGCATTGCGCGCCGGCTTTGGCCACTTGGGCATCCTGTTCGGCTTTGACACCGGACACCCCGACCGCGCCGATCACCTGGCCGTCGACGATAATCGGCACACCGCCCTCAAGAGACGTCAGCAATGGCGCGGACAAAAAGGCGTGGCGCCCACCATTGACCATTTCTTCATAGCCTTTGGATTCGCGCCGACCCAGGGCCGAAGTGCGGGCCTTTTCGGTGGCGATGTAGGCGCCAATCGGGGCGCAACCGTCAAGGCGTTCGAGGGCCAGAGGGTGGCCGCCATCATCGACAATCACGATGGTCACGGCCCATTGGTTGTTCTGCGCTTCGGTGCGTGCCGCCGCGAGGATTTGGCTGACTTCGGTCTGGCTCAGTACGGCTTTGCTTTTCATCGGGATTCTCCAGTGCTCGGTTGGGGCAAGGCGGCTTCGACCAATTCGATCCAGTGTCTGACAGGGGTTCGGCCCGCACCGTCGAGGTGGGACTGACAGCCGATATTGGCCGTGACAATGACTTCGGGATGTCCGCTTTCCAGCGCATTGAGCTTGTTGTCGCGCAATTGCCGGGACAGTTCGGGTTGGGTCAGCGAATAAGTGCCCGCCGAGCCGCAGCACAGGTGACTGTCGGCAACAGGCGTGAGGTTGAAGCCCAGACTGGTCAGAATCGCTTCCACCGCGCCGCCCAGTTTCTGCGCGTGCTGCAAGGTGCAGGGGCAATGGAACGCCAGGCGCTGGGCGCTGTGGATACCGAGCTTTTCCAGCGGCTCGTCACGCAGCACTTCGACCAGATCCTTGGCCAGCGCACTGACCTTTTTCGCCTTCTCGGCATAGGCCGGGTCGGTGCTGAGCAGGTGACCATAATCTTTGATGAAGGCGCCGCAACCGCTGGCGGTTTGCACGATGGCTTCGGCACCGTTTTCAATGCTTGGCCACCACGCATCGATATTGCGGCGGGCGCGATCCAGGCCGGCCGCCTGAGCGTCGAGGTGATAATCCACGGCGCCGCAGCACCCGGCTTCGCGGGTCGGTGTGACGCTGATCCCCAGTCGATCCAGTACTCGTGCAGCGGCTGCGTTGGTATTGGGTGACAGACTCGGTTGCACGCAGCCTTCAAGCATCAGCACCTGCCGGGCGTGGCGAGTGACCGGGCGCGGCTTGGCCGGATAGATGCGGCGAGGCAACTTTATCTGCAAGGTGTTGGGCAACAACGCCCGGAACACCTGACCGCTGCTGACCAGCCCTTTGAACAGCGCCGGATTGGGCACGACGCTGCGCAATCCCTCGCGCAACAAGCGCTGACCGAGCGGGCGCGGCACCGCCGCATCGACCACCGCCCGGCCGATGTCCAGCAAGTTGTGGTAGTCGACGCCGGAAGGGCAGGTGGTTTCGCAGTTACGACACGACAGGCAGCGATCCAGGTGCTGTTGGGTCTTTTGCGTGACTTCGTTGCCCTCCAGAACCTGCTTGATCAAGTAGATGCGGCCCCGCGGTCCGTCCAGTTCATCACCCAGCAATTGATAGGTCGGGCAGGTGGCATTGCAGAAACCGCAGTGCACGCAGGTGCGCAGGATACTTTCGGCTTCTTCGGCGCGGGGCAGTTGGCGGGCTTGCTCGCTCAAGGTGGTCTGCATGGGTCAAAGCTCCGCGTACAGGCGCCCGGGGTTGAAGATGCCCCGGGGATCGAGTTGTTGCTTCAAGTTCCGGTGGTAGCGCATCAATGCGGCAGGCAACGGTTGGAACGGGCTGTCGATCAAACCATGGGTATAGCAGGTCACATGCCCGCCGACTTCTTCGACGATCGAGCGAATGAACGTTGCCTGCGCGTCAGATTTGAGCCAGCGCTGCGCACCGCCCCAATCGAGCAACTGACGGCCAGGCAAGGAAAGCCGAGGCGTGTTGTGAGGGACGGACAGGCGCCAAAGTGCCTGGTCCTCATCGAAGAAACTCATTCGATGTTCGTTGAGATCATCCCAATATGAAGCGTCCAGCAACTCGCCGCCGAGTCGGTCATGAGCCGCCGCTACCGAGCCTTCGCCACCCTCAAGCCTCAGGTGCAGGCGCTGCCCATCGTGGCACGCAGCGCTGATCGGCAGCGGCTGTTGCCCCCATTCGGCGAGGCGCAGCAAGGCGCGATCGCTGTCCATTTCCAGGCTGATGCTTAACGCTTGACGCGGCTTGGGCAGGACCTTGAGCGAGACTTCGGTGATCACGCCCAGCGAGCCATAACTGCCGGCCATCAAACGCGACAGATCGTACCCGGCGACGTTTTTCATGACTTCGCCACCGAAGCGTAAATGCTTGCCATGTCCGGTGATGACCCGTGTCCCGAGGACGAAGTCCCTGACGGACCCGGACCAGGGACGCCGTGGTCCCGACAGCCCGCTGGCGATCATGCCGCCGACCGTCGCGCCGTCGCCAAAGGAGGGTGGTTCGCAGGGCAACATCTGCTGCGCCGTGTCCAGCACTTCAGCCAGTTCTGCCAACGGGGTGCCGCAGCGAACGGTGATCACCAGTTCGGTCGGGTCGTAGCTGACGATGCCTCGGTGGCTGCGCGTGTCGAGCACTTCGCCCGCCACGATGCGTCCAAGAAACGCCTTGCTGTTGGAGCCCTGAATGCGCAACGGCGTAGCGTTTTGCAGCGCCTGGTTGACCTGTTCCAGCAGCGAGGCGCTGTCGTCGATATCGTGTTCGCTGCGCATCAGAAACGCTCCAGTTCAGGGAAGGGCAACTGACCCATGTGAACGTGCATGGCGCCGAACTCGGCGCAGCGGTGCAGCGTCGGAATGTTCTTGCCGGGGTTGAGCAGGCCGCTCGGATCGAAGGCGGCTTTGACGGCATGGAACACGGTCAGCTCATCGCTATTGAACTGCGCACACATCTGATTGATTTTCTCCCGGCCCACGCCGTGTTCACCGGTAATGCTGCCACCGACCTTCACGCACAATTCGAGGATCTTGCCGCCCAGCGCTTCGGCGCGATCGAGTTCGCCCGGTTGGTTGGCATCGAACAGAATCAGCGGGTGCATATTGCCGTCACCAGCGTGAAAAACGTTGGCCACCCGCAGGCCGTACTCGGCCGACAACGCGGCAATCGCCTGCAGCACACCGGGCAACTCGCGGCGCGGGATCGTCCCGTCCATGCAGTAATAATCCGGTGAGAGACGGCCCACCGCCGGAAAGGCATTCTTGCGTCCGGCCCAGAAGCGCACGCGCTCGGCTTCATCGCGGGCCTGGCGCACTTCGGTGGCGCCGGCCTGTTCCAGCACCTGGCGCACGCGATCACAGTCATCATGAACGTCGGCTTCAACACCATCGAGCTCGCACAGCAAAATGGCTTCGGCGTCGACCGGATAACCGGCGTGGATAAAGTCCTCGGCTGCGCGAATGGCCAGGTTGTCCATCATTTCCAGGCCACCGGGGATGATGCCGGCGGCGATAATGTCACCCACCGCGCGGCCAGCCTTCTCGACGGAATCGAACGCCGCCAGCAGCACTTTGGCGGTCTGGGGTTTGGGCAGCAGTTTGACCGTGACCTCGGTGATGACACCGAGCATGCCTTCGGAACCGGTGAACAATGCCAGCAGATCGAAACCCGGAGAGTCGAGCGCCTGGGAACCCAGGGTCAGGTGTTCGCCATCGACGGTGAGGATGTCGACCTTGAGCAGATTGTGCACGGTCAGCCCGTACTTCAGGCAATGCACGCCACCGGCGTTTTCCGCCACATTGCCGCCGATTGAACAGGCGATCTGCGAGGAAGGGTCCGGCGCGTAGTACAAGCCAAACGGCGCGGCTGCCTGGGAAATCGCCAGGTTGCGCACCCCCGGCTGAACCCGAGCCGTGCGGGCGGCGGGGTCGATGTGCAGGATGTTGTTGAAGCGCGCCATCACCAGCAGTACGCCTTTTTCCAGCGGCAATGCACCGCCGGACAAACCGGTGCCGGCACCGCGGGCGACCACCGAGACCTGCCGCTCATGACAGAGTCGAAGCACGCCTTGCACCTCGTCGATGTGGCGCGGCAGCACCACCAGCATCGGTGTGGTGCGGTAAGCAGACAGTCCGTCGCATTCGTACGGTTTGAGCTCTTCCTGCTGATGCAGGACTTCCAGATCCGGCCACTGCGTGTGCAGGGCTTGCAACAAGGCGGCTCTGTCGACATCAGGCAAGACACCGTCGACGCGTTCATCGTAAAGAATGTTCATAGTCGGTTGACGACCCTCAGTTGTTTTTATAGGAGGTCTGTGTCCGTTTACCACTGACTTGCATCATTGGCCTGAGGCGTTCTACTGTCTATGTGTTGTTTGGCTGGTCGAACCAGTTTTTTATTCAATGGTTTTTTATTGGTGCAAAAAAATGGTTTTAAAACATAGGCTTATGTTTGTGTTTGAATCTTTGTGGTTTTGGTAGCGAGGCTGGTCATACCAGTTGGAGAGTCGATGGAAAAGGCAGAAACGAGCCGTAATCCACAAGTCGCAGATGTGGTCTGTGAACGCATTGAACGGCTGATCGTGGACGGGGTACTCAAGACCGGGCAACTGTTGCCGTCGGAGCGTCGTCTGACCGAAAAACTCGGCGTTTCCCGCACGGCACTTCGCGAGGGCCTGAAGCTGTTGCGCGCACGCGGGATTATCAAGACAGAGCAGGGCAAAGGCTCATTTGTCGCCGACCTTTCGGGTCACGGTGCCGCGTCGCCGCTGATGCACTTGTTCAGCTCACAACCCCGCACGCTCTACGATTTGTTCGAGGTCCGCAGCCTGCTCGAAGGCGAGTCCGCACGTTTGGCTGCGTTGCGCGGAACCGACGCCGACTTCGTCCTCATCACCCGCAGCTACGAGGCGTTGCTTAATGCCCATAGTCGTTCGCTGGAGGCGTCCGAACACGCTCGGCTCGATCATGCCTTTCACCTGGCGATTTGCGAGGCCTCGCACAACCCGGTGCTGGTGCAGACCTTGCGCTCGCTGACGGACTTGCTGCTGAGCACGGTGTTTGCCTCGGTCAACAACCTCTACCACCGCGAGCCACAAAAGCGTCAGATCGACCGCCAACATGCGCGGCTCTACAACGCTGTCACCGGCCGTATGCCGGAACAGGCACGCAAGGCGGCCATCGCTCACATCCAGAGCATCTGCGAGAACCTCAAGGAAATCGAAAGCGAGGAACAACGGTTGGTTCGGGCCACGCTGCGACTTGAGGGGTGGGCGTGAAACCTGCTGCTTGAATCCGCGAGAAACATGTGGCGAGCGAGCTTGCTCGCGCTGGGCTGCGTAGCGGCCCCAAAAATCGAAAAGACGGCCGATTTTTGTGAGTGCTACGCACTCAAGCGGGAGCAAGCTCCCTCGCCACAAAAGTCAGACTTCAGAGTCGCGCTTGCGTCAGTCAATGCCCGCCGACCACCATATGACTGAACGGCGCCACATACGCCTGCAACGTCACCAATCCACCGACCAGAATGGCCAGGATGATCGAGTGGAAGAACACGTAACGCAGGATTTCCCCTTCATGCCCGTACCAGCGCGTGGCGGTAGAGGCCACCACAATCGACTGCGCGTCGACCATCTTGCCCATGACCCCGCCGGAACTGTTGGCGGCAGCCATCAACACCGGGCTGAGGCCCAACTGCTCGGCGGTCACCCGTTGCAAGCCGCCGAACAGCACGTTCGACGCCGTATCCGAACCGGTCAATGCCACGCCGAGCCAGCCGAGCAGGGTGCCGAACATGGGGTAGAAAATGCCCGTCGCGGCGAAGGCCAGGCCCATGGTGGCGTCCAGGCCCGAATAACGGGTGAGGAAACCGAGGGCGAGCATGGCGGTAATGGTGATCAGTGAGTAGCGCACCACCCACAGCGTTCGCAGGTACTGGTGGATCAGCTGAGGAATGGAATAACCCATCAGCAACCCGCCGAGGATTGCCGACAGCAGGATGCCGCTACCGGTGCTGGTGAACCAGGTGAACTTGTAGATCGCGTCCTCGGTTTTAGGCGCGGGCACCACCGGCGGGACCTTCTCGATCTGCTGGTGAATCGTGGTGAACGTCACGACCGGGGCGAAGATCGGGTTCGCTTCGCGCATCGGTTTGCCTTGAGGGTCGAGCTTGGCCGAGTGGGTGGCCGGATCAATCGCCGGGCGGGTATCGAACATGTTTTTGAACCCCTGGGTGCCCCAGGCGAACACGAACACCGTGAGGATGATCCACGGCATCCACGCGCGCATCACCGCAGGCTTGGCATCGCTGGCAAAGGTCGCGCTGGCGACGGGTTTTTCGTCATGCTCTTCGGCAATTTTGGAGTTGTCGACACGCCCGGACAGCGCAGCGGAGGTGTGCACAGTGGCCGGTTTCCAGACCCTGAGGAAACCGGTCAGGCAGGCCATGGAAATCAGTGCGGCGATCACGTCCACCAGCATCGGCCCGTGGTAGTTGGACACCAGGAACTGCGGCACGGCGAAAGTGACCCCGGCCACCAGAATCGCCGGCCAGATTTCCAGCATCTTGCGCCAGCCGGCGAAGGCCCAGATCAACCAGAACGGCACGATCACCGAGAAGAACGGCAATTGCCGGCCAACCATCATCGACAGCTCCATTTCATCCAGCCCGGTCACCTTGGCCAGGGTGATGATCGGCGTGCCCAGCGCCCCGAACGCCACGGGCGCGGTGTTGGCGATCAACGCCAGCCCGGACGCGGCCAGTGGCGAGAAGCCCAACCCGATCAGAATCGCCCCGGTCACCGCCACCGGCGTACCGAAGCCTGCGGCCCCTTCGAAGAAAGCACCGAAGCAGAAAGCAATCAGCAGCAGTTGCAGGCGTCGATCGTCGGTGATGCGCGCCAGGGAATCCTGCAGCACTTTGAACGAGCCGTTCTCGGTGGTCAGCCGATGCAGGAAGATGATGTTGAGCACAATCCAGCCAATGGGCAGCAAGCCATTGGCAGCGCCGTACAGTGCGGCCGAGCCGGCCATGTTCGCCGGCATGCCGAAGGCGAAGATCGCGATCACCAGCGCAGACGCCAGCGCCATCAATGCGGCCAGATGCGCCTTGACATGGAAAAACGCCAGGGCTGCCAGCATCACCACGACCGGCACTGCTGCCATGATGGTTGAAAGTATCGGGTTACCGAACGGATCGTAGATTTGCTGCCAGACCATGTTCCACCTCTGCTTTTTATTGTTGGGAGTGCAGACCCCGTGGGGGCGGTGGCTTCTAGTATAGGTGGCATTACGCCGCTGTCCTGGCAGGCGTTTTAGTGGGCCGCACTGAGCTAACATGGCCAATGGGTAAATGCGCGACTCGGACCTCAACGACGGGAGAAATGCAGCCATGACTGAACGCCATATGCACCACAAGGAAACGCTGTCGAACGGATGCAAGATCGAGGTCAAAGCCGAGATATTGAAGGACGGCTCACTGGGGATGTTCATCGGTGTTTACCGGCCGGATGGCACGGCCATTTTTGAGGACCACGATCCAAAGCCGCATCTGCTGGACATGGAGGCTGCCTTTGACTGGGGGATCGAAAAGGCCAAGACTCTCGGCAACAGTCAGAAAACGCTGTAACTCATGAAGAAGGCGACAACCACCATGAAGAAACAGCAGGTCGGTGCAAGGGAAGAAGAGGGGGGAGTTTCGGCCTCTCAGTTGATAGACGCGAAAATCAAGGAGCTGGGAGATTGGCGGGGCGAGACGCTCGCTCGGGTCCGAATGCTCATCCGGCAGGCGGACCCCGACGTGGTCGAGGAATGGAAGTGGCGGGGCGTTCCAGTGTGGTCGCACGGCGGAATCATCTGCACCGGCGAGACCTACAAGCAGGTTGTGAAGCTGACGTTTGCCAAGGGCGCCTCGCTGGAAGCCCCATCAGGCCTCTTCAACGCCAGCCTCGAAGGCAACACCCGACGTGCCATTGATTTGCATGAGGGCGACACGCTTGATGAGAACGCCTTGAAGGCGCTGATTCTCGCCGCCGTGACGCTCAACACAAGCGGGCGTGCGAAACCCTGACGCGGCCTCGCCGAAGCGCTACGGTTGGGGCAACTGCCATGGCGCACCTTGCGCAAACGCTGCCTCGATCCACTGCTTGAACGCCGTCGTCGTTGCCGTGTTGTACTTGGCTGACGGGCGCACCAGATAGACACCCGCGTCTGCATCCAGCTGCCAGTCGGGAAGCACTCTGACGAGATGACCGCTATCGATGTCCCTCGTCATGAGCCACTCACCGCCGGCAAGAATGCCCAGCCCCATGCGGGCGGCGGACAGCAGCGCCTCATTGTCGTTACTGACCATGGCGCTGCGTACCCTGATGCTCTGCTGATCGCCATCACGTGTCAGCTTCCATTCCGGGTACGAATGCAGTCCGGTGAAGCCCAGGCAATTGTGCTCCGCGAGGTCTGCCGGTGTCTTCGGTTCGCCCCGGCGTTGCAGGTAGGCGGGTGCAGCACAGAGGATTCGGCGGTGATCGCACAACTTCCTGGCGACCAGGCGATTGTCTGACAGCTCACCGATTCGGATTGCGGCATCGAAACCCTCCGCGACAATGTCGACGAATCGTTCCGAGTATTCGACCTCTAGCGACACCTCGGGGTAAGCCAGGGCGAATTCCGACACCATCGCGCTGAGCCATAAACGCCCCATCGCGGCTGGCAGGGCGAGTCGCAACCGTCCCCTGACCTGTGCCGCGCCCTGAGCCGCCTCTTGCTCCGCTTGCGAAATCAAACTGACGGCATGACCAAGCTGCGAGACCAGACGCTGTCCCTCGTCGGTAAAACGCAGTTGCCTTGTCGTTCGTTCGACCAGACGAATTCCGAGACGAAGTTCCAACGCGCTGAGCCGTTTGGACAGCACCGACGGGTGCCGTTGCAGCCTCCTTCCGGCGGCGGCAAAAGAGCCGTGTTCGGAGAGCGCCAAGAGTGTGGCGAGTTCATCTGCCTGTCGGCTATCGAACAGATCCATGCAACGGCAAACCTCGCAAATTCAAGGAAACAAGGGCTCGGGACACAGGCTTCGTCCCGGCGTCTACTCAGGGCGTAAGGACCATTGCACCTTGCGACAGTCCACTTTCCATATCGGCGTGCGCCCGTGCTACGTCAGCCAATGGGTAACGACGCCAGATTCGAGGTTGAATGATACCGGCGGCGACCGCTTGCAACACCTCTTGTGCGCGCTGCTGATACTCGTGCGTGGTGGCGGTATGCGCGGCGAGAGACGGTCGGGTCAGGAACAGAGAGCCTTTGGCGTTGAGGGTGCTGACCTCGACAGCCGGCGGGATTCCCGAGGCCATGCCGAAAGACACCATCACGCCACGCGGGCGAAGGCTGTCGAGGGATGCTTCGAAAGACACCCGCCCGATGGGGTCATACACGACGTCAACCTTTTGCCCGTGGGTGACCTCTGCTACCTCGGCGGCCAGCGTCGCTGCGTCGAACACCAGCACTTCATCACAACCGGCAGCCTTGGCCCGCTCGATGCTGTCCTGTTTCGACACCACGCCTATCACGAAGGCGCCAAGGTGTTTGGCCCAAGGCACCATGATTTGCCCCAACGCACCCGCAGCGCCATACACCAGCATTCTGGTGCCTGGGCCAACGGGGTAGGTTGTCTTGAGCAGGTAGTGGGCGGTGATGCCTTTGAAGAGCAGGGCTGCCGCTTCGTCGAAACCGAGTTCATCGGGAATCTTCACGAGCCGATTGGCCGGGTAGAGGCGACCGCTTGCATAGGCACCCATCGGGCCAGTGGCGTACGCGACCCGGTCCCCCACGGCGACTTCGGTGACGCCTGGCCCGATCGCCGTCACCTGGCCGGCGCCTTCGAGGCCGAGTCCGGAGGGCAGGGGAATACGGGCAGCTCCGGAGCGCTGACTTAAGTCCAGAGGGTTGAGCCCGATGGCCGTTTGCTCCAGCCAGACTTCTCCGGCAGCCGGTGTTTGCGCAGTGGTTTTTTCGAACCGCAAAACCTGAGGTCCGCCAGTGTCCTGAATTGTAACGGTGCTTACCATGTGGAACTCCCGATGCGTTGGTGGTGCTGAGAGTCTAAGGAGTTGCCAGTGAAGCACTAGTAAGGGTAATTGCAGTTCATTGCTGTAACAGGTGCAGCAATTGGCGCCGAGTGGATACGGTCTGGTTTCGGCCAGTCATCGTGCTGAATGGCGTTGTCGTACGACTTTGCTTGGTGTCAAAACGCCCAGATCTTGCGATCAACACCCTAAAAGTAAAAACCTGACGGGTCCACAACCAGCGGCATCTGTACGAAGTTGCGCTTTTAACAGGCAGCCTTTGTCGAGACGAACGGCCATTTTTCAGATTGACAGCCCGGTATTGATCTCGATATAAAAGACAAGGTTGTACGACGACAGACGATTATCGGCTGTTAAACACTAAAAATAAAAACGAGTGTCGGCCCCATCATGAATTCAACCCGCCTGCGCATCTCCCAGAATGCCGCTTCTTATGGTTCGACCTCGACTGCTTGCCCATCCCCACGGTCAGGCTTGTCCCATACAACTGTCCCACCCAACGCCCGATAGCTCTTGCCAAATGTCCCACTCCAGCCGCTGAGCATGGAGTGCCCATTGTCGAGCCCGCAATACAGTGGCGTGGATTCATCGCGTTTTGACGATGCTCTACGACACAATTGATCTCGCTTGAAACCGAGAGATCATCACCATAATCCAACAATAAAGTGATGCCATGAATCTGAACGAGCCCATCAATCCGCAACGAATCGGCCAGGCCGTCGGCAAGTACCGCTGGACGATTTGCGCGCTGTTGTTTTTTGCCACCACCGTCAATTACCTGGACCGCCAGGTACTGAGTCTGCTGGCGCCGGATCTGTCGACGCAATTTGGCTGGAGTAACACCGATTACGCGAACATCGCTTCTGTCTTTCAGTTTGTGTACGCGATTTCCATGCTGTTCGCCGGCCGCTTCGTTGACAAGATCGGCACCAAGACCGCCTATGTGGTAGCGATCGGCATCTGGTCCACCGGCGCGATCATGCACGCCTTTGCGGAGCCGATGGGCGAGGGGATCGCCGGCATCAGCAGCGCCTTGGGCTTTGCCGCCATCCCGGTTTCGATTGCAGGTTTCATGCTGGCGCGCGCCGTGCTAGCGATTGGCGAAGCGGGTAACTTCCCGATCGCGATCAAGGCCACTGCCGAATACTTCCCGAAGAAGGAACGCTCCTTTGCCACCGGTATCTTCAACTCCGGCGCCAATGTGGGCGCGGTCCTGGCACCGATCTGCGTGCCGCTGATTGCCGGTATTTGGGGCTGGGAAGCGGCGTTCATCGTGATCGGTGCGTTGGGCTTCGTTTGGGTGGCGGTGTGGATTGCACTGTACGAAAAACCGGAGCAGCAAAAACGCCTGTCGGTGCAAGAGCTGGCCTATATCCGCAGCGATCAGGGCGCGCAAGCACTCACCGGGACAGACTCGGGTGCCGCCGCTAAAAAAGTATCGTGGTTCAAGCTGCTGACCTACCGCCAGACCTGGGCCTTTGCCTTCGGCAAATTCATGACCGACGGCGTCTGGTGGTTCTTCCTGTTCTGGCTTCCAACCTACCTGTCGGCGCAATACGGCATGAAGGGCCAGGCCATCGTGTTGCCGCTGGCCGTGCTGTACAGCATGACCATGGTGGGCAGCATCGGCGGCGGCTGGTTCCCGAGCTACTTCATGTCACGCGGTGACGCGCCGTATGACGGCCGTATGAAAGCCATGCTGGTGATCGCTTTCTTCCCGCTGCTGGTGTTGCTGGCGCAGCCATTCGGTTACATCAGTTTCTGGGTGCCGGTGCTGCTGATCGGCGTGGGCGCATCGGCGCATCAGGCGTGGTCGTGCAACATCTTCACCACCGTGTCTGACATGTTCCCGCAAAAATCCATCGCGTCGGTGGTGGGCATTGGCGGTTTGGCCGGCGGCCTGGGCGGCGTCGTGATGACCAAGACTGGCGGGTGGGTGATCGACCATTACAAACTGATCGGCGATATCCACACCGGCTACATGATCATGTTTGCCATCTGTGCGCTGGCCTATCTGGTGGCGTGGAGCGTGATGAAGACGCTGGTACCACGCCATAAGGAAATCACTGACCTGTAAACGGCGATGCGATTGACCTGCTGACGTCCTGTCCGCAGGTCATTCGACTGTTAGACGTTATTTGTAGCGTTGCTCAAACACGGCCACTTGCTCCGGCATGATCAGCTGGAAGGGCACCCAGACATCCGCCTCGACCGGCTCCCCCTTGATCATTTTCACGGCCGCTTGCAACGCGCTGGTCGCTTGCGCTTTGGGGTCTTGAAATACCGAAGCTACAAGCATCCCGCGCTTGATGGCTGCCAGGCCGTCAGGCAGCCCGTCGATGCCGACAATCGCAATCTCGCCCTTGGCTTTGCCGGCTTGCTGCAATGCCATGGCGGCGCCGATGGCCATCTCGTCATTGTTGGCAACGATGGCATCAAAACTGGTACCTGCCAGCAGCCAGTTGCTGGTCAGGTCCATCCCTTTGTTGCGCTGCCACTCGGCACTTTGTTGTTCGACGATCTTTATCCCTGGATAGTCCTTGAGCACCTGTTTCACACCTTCGGTACGGTCGTGCGTGGAGTTTTGCGCCAGGTCGCCCATGATGATCGCGATGTTGCCTTTGCCCCCCAATTTGTCGGCCAGGTAGCGCATCTGCAGTTGCCCGGCCTCGATGTCATTGGACGCCACCGTGACCACGCCTTTGGGTAGGACGCGCTCGTCCGGGTGGCGGTTGACGTAGACCAGCGGTGTCTTCGCGTCGACGGCGGCGCGCGTCATGTTGGCAGTGGCGGCGGTGTCTACGGGCAGGACGATGACGGCATCCACTTTCTGGCTGAGAAAGCCCTCGACTTGATTGAGCTGGCGAACCACATCGCCCTGGGCGTCCTCGAACTGGATCTGGACGTTGTCCTTCTTGGCGGCCTCTTCGAGACCGCTGCGCACGTAGGTCATGAAGTTGTCGTCGACCCTGGCAATGCTGACGCCGATGCGATAGCTGGCGGCGGCCCATTGGCTGAAGAGTAATAACAGCGTGGCAAAAAGCAGTGTGCAACGACGCATGATGGTTTTCCTTTTTTGTTATGAGTCGACATTCATCAAGATCAAAAACGTGGGGGCTGACTGATGCCAGTCCGTTAAGCCGTAATGCGATCTGTAGCAGCTGTCGAGCTTGCGAGGCTGCGTTCGGCTGCGCAGCAGTCGTCAAACCAGAAGCTGCGGTGCGTCAGGCGGACCGCATCAGCCGGATTCACGACTGCTGCGCAGCCGAACGCAGCCTCGCAAGCTCGACAGCTGCTACAAAGAGTGCGTCGCAGCTGAAATTGCTTAACTGACTGGCATTAGGCTCAATCCAGCGTGAAGGCCTGTCGGAAGCGTTCCAGTGCCGCTTCGCTGTCGCCACTGGCCCAGCCCTCGAGCCCGACGACTCCGGTGTATCCCATGCCGAACAACGCTTTGGCAATCGCCGGATAATGGATTTCACCGGTACCCGGTTCCATGCGGCCGGGGACGTCGGCAACCTGGATTTCCCCGATGGCGCTGCCGGCGCGCTGGATCAGTTCGATCAGGTTTCCCTCACCGATCTGCGCATGGTAAAGGTCCAGATTCATTTTCAAATGGGGGCTGCCCACGGCCTCGATCAGTGCCAGGGTATCGTCGGCGCGAGCGAAAGGGGTGCCGGGGTGGTCCACCTCGGTATTGAGGTTTTCCAGCAAAAATACCCGGCGAGCGTCTTCGCCCAGACGGGCGATTTTTTCCAGGGTCTTGCAGGCGCTCAACCACATGCGTCCCGTGGTGAGAGCCACGGGTTTGACCGGCAGGCCTTTGTCGCCCAGGCCAGTGCCATGCAGGTTGAGGCTCGGGCAATTCAGTTGGGCGGCGACAGCCAGCGATTCGCGTGCGCTGTCGAGCAGGTGCTGGATGTCCTCGGGGTCGGTCAGGTTGCCCGAGAGGTAGCCCGTCATCGAGGTGAAATCAGCGCCGGTGGCGACAAGCGCTGGAATGTCTTTCTGCGTCCAGTCCCAGAGTTCGGCGCTGAAGCCCAGTGCGTGAATCCGTTTGACGCGTTCGGTGAACGGCAGGTCGAGGAAGACCATCTCAGCACTGATCGCCAGTTTGAACGGTATGAAGCTCATGAACGGCCTCCTTGCACGCGCACCGCTTTGCCCTGCTGGAAGGACTCGATACACGCACGGGCAATGGCCAGTGCCGCCCGTGCATCTTCGCCGCTGGCGAGGGGTTTTTCGCCGGTGCGCAGGCAATCGACAAAGTGGTTGAGCTCGGCCACATAAGCGTCACGCAGCAGGTCGGTGTCCAGGCGCTGGGTGTCGGCCTGAATGCCATTGGCCAGATAGCGAACCAGGTCAGAGTCATTGACGCTGCCCATGGTCAGCATGCCGGCGCTGCCAAACACTTCGCCCCGAACGTCGTAGCCATAGACCGCCTGGAAATTGGCCTCGGCCGTCGCGATCGCACCGTTGTCGAAACGGATCGTGACCACGGCGGTGTCCAGAAACCCTTTGCTCTTGTAGTCCGGTGCAATCAGCGCATCGGCCATGACAAAAACCTCAACCGCTTCTGCACCAGGATTCAGGTAGCGCAGGGTATCGAAATCATGAATCAGGGTTTCGAGGAAAATCACCCACTGGGGCGAGGCGGCCGGATTGTTCAGCGCCGGATCGCGCGTCAGCGAGCGCAACAGTTGCGGCGTACCGATACGACCGGCGACCACGTCCAGATGAGCCGTTCGGAAGCTTTTGGCAAAGCGCCGGTTGAAACCGACTTGCAGCGTCACCCGTGCGTCGGCAGCGGCGGCGATGGCGCGGTCGGCTTCGTCGAGGGTGATGGCCATGGGTTTTTCACAAAACACGCCTTTGCCGGCGCGGGCGGCGCTGATCACCAGTTCGGCATGGCTGCGGGCCGGGGCTGCGATCAACACACCGTCGATTTCCGGATCATTGAGCAATTGCTGTGGGTCGGTATAGACCCGTTGCACACCCAACTCTGCCGCCAGGCGCGCGGCCTGGCCGGGTGTCGGGTCGGCGATGGCAGCCAGGCAGGCACCGGGAATGTGCCGCGCGGCAGTCAGGCCGTGAAAGCTGCCCATGCGGCCAGCACCGATGAGACCCAGGCGGATGATCTTGGACGTACTCATGAAATGACTCCCTTTTATTGTTGTTCAATGACTCGACAGCAGGAATGTCCTCGCTGGTACAAAGCAGGGAGCAAGGGCTGTGCCAATATTTAAGTCATTGATATTTAAGGGAGTATTCAAGGTGATTTGAAATAAGTGTTCATTTCGATGACATGTCTATACTGACATGTCGAAAATATGAACATAGGAAGCAAGCGGTGATCCCACAGCCAATGGCCTTCAGCGTGCAAGACCTCGATTACATTACGGCGCTCGGTCCGGCATCGTTAAACGAAGGACCGATCGCTGAGCTGGAGCAGGCCTGGCTGGCGTGCCTGAACGGTCGCACCGACCGACCTGCCGGGGTCAGGCAGATTATTTGGGACTCCTGGTTGCGCAGCGTCAGTGCCGGCCTCGATCCTGATGATGGTCAGTACCGATTTGTCACCCCCGAGGTGCTGGCTGCAACGCTGGCGGCCAATCGTGTGTTGATCACGGCGGCGGCGGAGGTCATGCGCGGGTTGCTGGCCTACAACCCCAGGGGCCATATCAACCTGACCGATGCCGAAGGGACGACGCTGTATTTCTGCGGCCTGGACCTCACGCCGGTGGGCAGCCGGCTGCTGGAGTCGGTGCAAGGCACCAACTGCACGGGGCTGGCGCTTGCCGAAGACCGCTTGGTGTATGTGCTGGCCGAGGAAAATTTCGGCGTCGGCCTGCGTCGGCGGCGCATGCATTGTGCCGCCGCGCCGATCAGGGATGCGCAGGGCCGGACACTGGCCATGCTGACCCTGACCGCCGAGCCGGGCTGGTTTCATTTCCATACGCTGGGCACCGTCCAGGCGGCGGCCGAAGCGGTCTCGCGGCAGATGGCGCTGCAAGCATTGCTGGAAGAACAACAAACCGTGCTTGAAGTGCTCAATGAGGGGCTGGTGGTGCTGGATGAGCGGGGCTGCATCAAGGCGCTCAACCGTTACGCCCGCCAATTGTTTCGCGTGGGCCGGGATCTGCTGGGCAGCCCGTTCCAGCGCCTGGGTCAGAGCGAATTGACTGATGAGATTCTGCTGCGTGGCGGGGAAGGTCTGCGGGATCTGGATTGCACATTTGAGCTGCATGATCGCAGTCAACTGGCGTGCCTGGTGTCCGTGTGCTCGCTGGAGCAGGGTGGACGTATTGTTTCGTTGCGTGAGAACCGGCGCATCCGGGAAATTACTCGCCGGATTATCGGTACTCAAGCCAGCTACACCTTCGAGACCATTCAGGGCAGTTCGCGCGCCATTCAGGACGCGTTGCACCTGGGGCGGATAGCCAGTCGCAGTGATTCGACCGCGCTGATCCTGGGTGAAAGTGGTACCGGCAAGGAGCTGTTCGCCCAAGCGATTCATAACGCCAGTGACCGTAGCAGCGGTCCATTTGTGGCCGTCAATTGCGGGGCGATTCCGCGCGATCTGGTGCAGAGCGAACTGTTCGGTCATGTCGAAGGCGCCTTCACCGGATCGGCCCGCGGCGGCTCTGCCGGGAAGTTCGAATTGGCTGATGGCGGAACGATCTTCCTCGATGAAATCGGTGACATGTCGTTTGATGCCCAGGTCAGCCTGCTGCGCGTTTTACAAGAAGGCGAGGTGACGCGCGTGGGCGCGAAAAAATCGCAGCAGGTGAACGTGCGCATCATCGCTGCCACCCACCGCAACCTGAGTCAGGCGGTGGCTGAAGGAGCCTTCCGCGAGGATCTTTACTATCGGCTCAACGTCCTGAACCTGACGGTTCCGCCATTGCGGATGCGCCGCGAGGATGTGCCGTTGCTGGCGCGACATTTTCTCAGCCGTTGCGCCCGGTCGCTGCGCAAATCGGTGCAAGGCATCTCGCCAGAGGCGCTGGATATTCTGTCGGCTTACCACTGGCCGGGTAATGTTCGTGAGCTGGAAAACACCATTGAACGGGCGACCAACCTCGCCGTGACCGAACTGATCCAGCCAGCTGATCTACCGCTTGAAATCAAGCAAGGGCAACGGCCGTCGGCGCCGGGAAATGTGCCCGAACCCCGGGCCGCCCTGGACCTTGGTGCCCATGAAATGAATGCGATCATTGCGGCCCTGAAGGATACCCGCGGCAACATCCGCCTGGCCGCCAGACAGCTGAACGTTTCTCGTGGCGGGCTGTACAACAAGATGAATCGGTTTGGGCTGAGTGCCGAGGCTTTTCGTGCAGGGCCCAATCTCTGACGGACATCGGAATTCCCCCATCTGTTGCTGACTGAAAAACAACCGTGTGGCGAGGGAGCTTGCTCCCGCTGGGTCGCGCAGCGACCCCACGAGTGCTATCGCAGTCTTCCAGCCAGAACTCAATGGTTGGTTTTGGGCTGCTACGCAGCCCAGCGGGAGCAAGCTCCCTCGCCACAGGATTAAGGTTTAAGGCCGGGCATTCTCTGAAGTGACAATCTGCAAAGGAATATGGACCCGATGCCGGGCCGGATCGAAGTCCGGCGTGGTCTGCAATTCCACCAGCAAATCGACCAGCGCCGTCGCCAGCAATCGCGGCTGGGAATCGATGACCAAACTGATCAAACCCTGCGACAAAGCCTGGCGTGACAGCTCGGTCGACTCCTGCAAAATGCAGCACAGCGACGGCCGCTTCGGTAACTGCGACAGGGCACTGATGATGCCGTCGCCGCCACCGCCGACCACGCACAAACCCCGCAAATCGTCATGCCGGGCCAACAGTTCCAGGGTCGCCTCTTCGGTGATGTCGCAATTGTCCAGGTTGATCACCGCTTCAAGCGGCCGCAACCCCGGTGCGTGCTCCGCCAGGTAACTGCGCAGCCCCTCGACCCGCGCCTGATGCCCGAGAAAACGGTGGCCGCCGAGCAACACCCCGATGCTGCCTTTGCGTGCACCACAGGTGTGGGCCATCAGCCAGCCCATGGTGCGCCCGACCTCAAGATTATCCTGGCCGACGTAAGGCTCATTCTCAGCCTCATCAATGTCGGACAGCAGGGCAATTACCGGCACGCCGGCCTCTCTGATCTGGGCGATGGCGGCGTTGATCAGCGGGTGAGCGAAGCTGACCACTGCCAGGCCATCGCACTGCACGGCCAGTTGTTCAATTTGAGCAACGATGGCGCTCGGTGTGCGATCGAATACGTACTCGAACTGACAGCTCAGGTTGGCGCCGGTCTGACGCTGCGCCGCTTCGGTGATGGCGGCGGCAACATTGGAATAGAACGCCTGGGCGGTACCGAGCAAGAGGATGCCGAAACGATAGCTGGGACGCCGTTCGCGGATCCGCTGACCGATCAGCCGGGCAGCGAAATAACCGACCGCTTCAGCGGCCTGGAATACCTGCTCGGCGGTGGCCGGGTTGACCGGCGCCCTGGCATTGAGTACCCGGTCGACGGTGGCGACACTCAACCGAGCGTGTTCGGCGACCGTGGCGATGGTGGGGCGTTTAGTGTTGTTCATGGCGGGTCCCGAAATCGCCTTGATAGAAAACTATCAAGCCTTGCTGGGCCTGGATGATAGCTTGATAGGGAATGTATTCAAGGGCTTGAGGGTAATCAGTGCGCTCTCTATCTTTTCTCCAACGGTGCCATCCCGCATCGAAGCAAGTGCCTAAAACCATCAAGCTTGCGGAGAACAATAAAATGCCTGAACAAAACGCAGCCTATGAAAACCGCGGTAAACCCGTGCCTCGGGATTATCGATTGCTCGGTCCCGAAGCCGCCAAAGCGGCGCAAAAAGGTTTGGTCTCGGCCAACTGGTACCAATCGCCCATTTCCCGTAAACGCATGAAGGAATTGATGCAGCGCCGCGACGGCCCGGCTTTGCGCGATACCGCGATCTGGTTGCTGGCGATGGTCGTCACTGGCTTCGGTGGTTACTGGTTCTGGGGCTCCTGGGCCTGCGTTCCGTTCTTCTTCGTCTATGGGCTGCTTTACGGCACCGCATCCAATGCCCGCTGGCACGAAGCGGGTCACGGTACGGCGTTCAAAACCCGCTGGATGAATGATGCGGTCTACCAGCTGTCGAGCTTCATGTTCATGTTCGAACCCCAAGTCTGGCGCTGGAGCCATGCGCGGCACCACACCGACACCATCATCGTCGGCCGCGATCCTGAGATCGTCGAGCCGCGTCCGCCGAGCCTGATCAATATGGTGCTGAGCCTGTTCAGGATGCCCTACGCGTTGAAGACGATGGGGTCAGTCTGCCGGCATGCAGTCGGGCGGATGGATGAAGAAGAGCAAACGTTCATCCCGGAATCCGAGTGGCCCAAGGTGGTGAGAGACGCGCGCGTCTGGCTGGTGATTTATGGGCTTGTCGTGGTCGCTGCGCTGTATCTGCAAAGCTGGTTGCCGCTGATGTTTATCGGTCTGCCAACCCTCTATGGCGGTTGGCTGTCCTACCTGTTCGGCCTGACGCAGCATGTCGGCCTGGCCGAGGACGTGCTCGATCACCGCAGCAACTGCCGCACGATTTACATGGGGCCGGTGATGCGCTTCATGTACCTGAACATGAACTATCACCTTGAGCACCACATGTATCCGATGGTGCCGTTTCATGCGCTGGCGCAGCTTCACGAAGAGATCCGCCACGACTGCCCACCGCCGTACACCAGCCTGTTCGAGGCCTTCAAGGAAATCCTCCCGACTATCTGGAAGCAGCGCAAAGACCCGACGTATTTCATCCGTCGCCCTTTGCCACAGCGCGCAGAACCTGCCGCAACCGCCCGGGCGGAATCTGAAGTAACGCCGGCCTGACACCTTCCTGTCTGTACCACTAAAAAGAGAAAGCACCATGACCGATCAATGGATCGACGTATGTGCCGTGGGCGAGATTAATGAAGAAGACGTCATTCGTTTCGACCACGGCCAGCACACCTATGCCGTCTACCGCTCCGCCGACAGCGAGTTCTTCGCCACCGCGGGCCTGTGCACCCACGAGTCCATCCACCTGGCCGATGGCCTGGTGATGGAGCATGTCATCGAGTGCCCCAAGCACAACGGGCGCTTCGACTACCGCTCCGGCAAAGCCCTTGGCGCACCGGTGTGTGTCAACCTCAAGACCTATCAGGTGCGGGTCGAGGCGGGGCGTGTTCTGCTCGCCGTCACGGTTTAAATGCAGGGAGTCTGTGCCATGAATTCTGCCAATGCTCCACTGGTCATCGTCGGCGCCGGGCATGCGGGTGGCCGCGCGGCGCTGACCCTGCGTGCTGAAGGTTATAGCGGTCGCCTGATCCTGATCGGCGACGAGTCTCACCCTCCGTATGAACGTCCGCCGCTGTCCAAGGGATTGTTGCAGGGCACGGTAGATCTGGCGGGTTACAGCTTGTGCGACAGCGCTCGACTCGCCGAACTGGAGATCGAACACCTGGCCGGCAATCCGGTTAAAAACCTGGACCCGCAGCAGCATCGTCTGCAGTTGGCCGACGGTAGCTGGCTGACCTATGCGCGTCTGTTGCTCGCCACGGGAGGGCGGTCGCGGCGACTGGCCTCTGTACCCGAGCATCTGGGCAACGTGCTTTACCTGCGGACCCACGACGAAGCGCTGGCACTGCGCGCTTCGTTGCGGCCCGGTGCTCGGTTGGTGATCATCGGCGGCGGCTTCATCGGACTTGAAGTCGCTGCGACCGCCCGCGCCTTGGGTTGCTCGGTTACTTTGCTCGAAGCCGGACCGCGTCTGGCGGGACGGGTGTTGCCTGAGCGACTGTCCAGCGTCCTGCTGGAACTGCATCGCAGACAAGGCGTGGACGTCCGTTTGAACGTGGTGATTGAGGCGGTGCGAGGCAACACTTGCGTCGAGGCGGTGCAACTGGTCGACGGCGAGCTTCTGCCCTGCGACCTGGTGGTCGTGGGCATCGGCATGCAACCCAACATTGAATTAGCCGCAGCCGCGGGGATCGAGGTCGGCCAGGGCATTCGTGTCGATGCCCAGTTGCGCACCAGCGCGCCTGACATTTTTGCGGCGGGCGATGTCTGTGAGTTTCAGCTGCACCCGCAAGGCGTTTTCCAGCGTCAGGAAACCTGGCGCAACGCCGAGACCCAAGGCCATCACGCCGCTTTGAATCTCTTGGGCGGCGAGCAGTCCTTCGAGGTCATTCCCGGATTTTGGTCTGATCAGTACGACTGGGGGCTGCAGATCGTGGGCGTGATTTCGAACGCCGAACCCACGGTGAGCCGGACAACCCAGGACGGTGGTTTCCTGTTGTTCTACCTCGATGCCGAGCGGCGCCTGCAAGGTGCTTGCGGCTGGGGCCAGGGCAATAGCGTGGCCAAGGACATCAAATTGTGCGAACGGCTGATCACCAGCCATAACCCCCTCTCGGCGGAAGCGCTGGCCGATGCCGGTGTGCCGCTCAAACAATTGCTCAGGAGCTGACATGCGTGAATTTCTGGTATTTCAGTCCCTATGGGCCATGCAGGATCAGCACGGCCAATGCGACCTTCCCCTGGAAGCGCAGCTGGAGAAAATCGCTGCCGCCGGCTTCGACGGAATCACCGACCATTTCTGGGTCGCGCAACAGGCCAAACGCCTGAGCGCCGCTGCCAAAGAGCAGGGCCTGCAAATCGAAGGTCAGCTGTTCCCCCGCACCGTGGATGATCTGGCCGCAGCGATTGATGTCGCCTCCTGCTACGGCTGCCACCACCTCACGCTGCAAGCCGACGTGAGGCCGCGCACGCTGACGCAAGCGATCCAGCTGATCGAAGGCTGGCAGCGCCTGGCCGAGCAGGTGGATTTTCCGATCTTGCTGGAAACCCACCGTTATCGCCTCACCAGCGACCTGTTGTTCACCCTCGACATCCTCGCTGAAATGCCCGATCTCAAACTGTTGGCCGACTTGTCCCACTATATCGTGGGCCGCGAACTGCCAGAGCCGGCCACCACCGAGGACGACGAGCAGATCCATACCATCCTGCGTCACAGTTGGGGTTTCCATGGTCGTGTCGCCAATGGCGAACAGGTCCAGGTGCCCTTGAGCTTCGCCCAGCACCGACCTTGGCTGGAGCGTTTTCTGAGCTGGTGGAGCTATGGGATCGAGGATTGGCTGGCCCGATCGAACACACCTGCCAGCCTGTCCTTCACCTGTGAACTCGGTCCGCCGCCGTATGCAATCACGGGTGCCGACGGAGGTGATATTACCGATCGCTGGGCCGAGGCGTTGATGCTGAAGGAGCTGATGCGCGAGGTCTGGAAGGAGTGTCAGGTACGACCACACAAGGGTCACTGATTTATTAATGCAAGACAGGTCGAACGCACTGGCCACTGCTAATCTCCTGTCCATCGCGTTTCAATGAGATGACAGAATGGCATTCGTCGACAAGTTCGTTGCTGAGATACTGGCCCTTCAGGTTGCCCTGTACCACGCCCGTGCTCGGTTGGAGGCACGAACTGATAGCGAAGCTCTGCATGATCTCAGGATTGCCGTGAGGCGTATCAGGAGTTTGCTCCGACCGATGCGCTCCATGAGCCAGGTGGCAGCTCTGAACATCGCCGCAGCTGAGGTGGGACGGCTGACTACACCCGCTCGGGATCTGGAGGTCATAATTGAGGAACTGGAGGGCAGGGGCTTTCCTGCCCAGGCTCAGCTCAGAAAAGCGCGCTTGGCCTCTCACTACTCCTGGATTCTGAAAAGTCCGGCCCTCAAGAACCTGTTCATTCAATTGGATGAGTGGCCTTCCATTTTTCGATCAGTGGAAGCCAGCGGCGGTTTAAAACACGTCCAGCCTCAAATCGAAAAAGCACTGATAAAGCAGATTGACCGGCTGCATGCGGCCGTGGATGACGTTGGTTTTGATCGGCACGAGTTGAGAATCCTGGTCAAGCGCACGCGCTACCTGACGGAAGCGTTTCCCAGTCTTTCACCGCTGTCGGGTAAAGCGGCGAGTGCGCTCAAGGCACTGCAATCGGCGTTGGGCACCTGGCATGACCACTATCAATGGTGCCAGAAGGCGCTGATCGAATCCGACCTGCGCCCGCTGGAAAAGATATGGCAGAGCTGCGCAGCAACCGCGCTCGGCAAAGCCGAGATCCAATTGGTCGATCTGTCAAAACGGCTGCCAAAATCATCAGGCAAAAAAAAGCCGCCTAAAGGGGCAGCAGAAGAACGAGCACGCGTTGTATAGCCCGAGTATGCCTGTCGAAAGTTACAGCGCTGTGACACATTTTTTGCGTCCATCGACGATCACCTCCTCAAGACCCGCGATCCTGGTGTCTGCTCATCCGTAAAGGGTAGCGGGTGTCATCTTAGCGTCATCGACCCCATGGCAAGATCCTCGCAAACCGCCTAGCGCGCTCAGCTTGCAAGGAATCCCCCATGAAAGGAGACGCCTCTCTATTTGCAGCCATTGACCTTGGTTCTAATGCGTTTCGCATGATGATCGGCCAGTCAGTCAGACGGCGTCAGGGCTTCGTGATCCAGGAAGTGAAAACTCTGCGTGAACCTGTCCGTTTAACGGAGGGGTTTCAAGGTGGCGCGCTGGACGAGTTGGCTCTGGATCGGGGATGGCAAGCGCTCGCGCGATTCGGCAAAAAGTTACGCGGCTTCGAGGCCGGTCGAGTGCGGGCGGTGGCGACCAGTGCCGTGCGCGAAGCCGACAATGCGCAACTGTTTTTGGCCAGCGCGGAGCGGCACCTGGGGTTTCGGATTGATGTCATCTCTGGGCATGAAGAGGCCCGACTGGTGTACGCCGGTGTGGCTCATACGATACCCGGTACCGAAAACAGACGACTGGTCGTGGATATCGGTGGCGGTTCCACTGAATTGATTCTGGGGCAGGGCGCTCAGCCCTTGATGACCGAGAGTATTGCCATAGGCAGCGGCAACTTCGGCACGCGTTACTTTCAGGGTGGCTGTATCACGGCGCAGGCGCTCCTGGAGGCTGAGCGCGTAGCCACTGTTCAATTTGAAAAAGTCGCACGTCGTTATCGCACGCTGGGTTGGCAGCAGGTGATTGGCTCTTCAGGCACCGCACGGATGCTGGCCAAAGTCCTCAAGGCCAACGGGTTGAACGACTATGGCGAAAGCGGCATCACCTACAGTGGTCTGTTGCGCCTGTCGTTGCGCCTGCTTGAAGTGGGGCATGTCAAACAACTTGGCCTGGCGGGCTTGCAACCCCATCGCCAAAGTATCTTGCCTGGAGGTCTGGTGCTCATGCTGGCGGCATTCAAGGTGTTTGGTGTCTCGCAGATGACGCCTTCCGAGCCGGGGCTGAGGTTTGGCGTTCTTCATGGTCTGATGAGTCAACACTGACAGCGAGCGCGTCAATGAGGTGTGTCACGGCTGTTAGTATTTTTCCATCCTTCCGCTCTTTCGACGGGGCAAAATCGTTCTAAAAAGTCCGCCTTGCGCTGTGCACTTTGTACTAATCTTGAACGTGTAGGTGAAGACGCAGACTGATGCGCAAGCGGATGGCGAGGAAACGTGGGGCGCGTTCCGAAGGGTACACGGTTAGAAAGATCTCCGCGCTGAGATCCAGCCCTTATGCCGTGTGAAGCAGGACAGCACAAAACTGTTCTGTGGGAAGCCTGATAAACCTTGTAAGCCGGAGACCAGCACCGGCCACCTACTCGATTTACAAAGCCCGCCTTGTGCGGGCTTTTTCGTGCCCGCAGGGTCCGTTTGTATCGGAACGTATCCCGCGCACCTGCAGCTACCTTCACATACAAATCCAGGGCATTGGCGACACGTGCGCGATACACGGCGGCCTCCAAATAGAGCCACCGCATCCGCGGCAAGCTCCGCGCGACTCTCCGCGCACCCATTGGAGAAATGCCCATGTCCCGTTTCAACCACCGTATCTGCGCTGGCATGCTCGGCATCGCCGTTGCCGCGTCACTCACCGCCTTCGCGGGGCTCTCTCAAGCAGAAGAGGCGCCTGCGGCAAAAAGCTGGCAGGCAGGTCTTCACCGCACCGATCTGCTGCGCCAGGACCTCGACGTCACCGGGCGTGAAGTGATTCAGGTCCGCGTTGATTTCGAGCCAGGTGTGGTGTCCCCCAAGCACTCGCATCCCGGGGTGGAAGTGGCCCACGTCATTGAAGGCACGTTTGAATATCAACTCGAGGGTCAGCCTCCTGTAACGCTCAAGGCGGGCGATTCCTTGTACATCCCCGCAGGCACCGCGCACGTTGCGAAGAATGTTGGCGCGAACAAAGCGTCTGAGCTGGCGACGTACATTGTGAAAAAAGACACGCCACTGGTCGTACTGGAAAAGTAAACGACCTGTCGGGTTACCGGCGGTCACGACGCACGGCCAGCGCGCGGTTTCCCAGCGCGATGGTCAGTGCGAAAGAGATCAGCACCAGCGCCACGGCGAAGGTGATCCGCAGACCGCTGGCCACCGCTTCGGGTCGCGCCGTTGCAATGTCGACCGAGGCCGAAGCGAGCGCGAACACCGCGCCCAAGGCGGATGCCCCCGTGATCAGCCCCAGGTTGCGCGACAGGTTGAGCAGGCCGGAGATGACGCCTCGCTGGTCCGGCTGAACCTCCGCCATGACCGCCGTGTTGTTGGCTGTCTGGAACAGGGCATAGCCGATGGTTATCACGACCATGGGCAAGAGATAGCCGCCGATGCCGAACGTCTCCGGCAATATCGACAGCGTGAGGCATCCAGTCGCCATGGCCACGAGCCCGGCGAGGGTCATGCGTTGGGCGCCAAAGCGGTCGGCAATACGGCCGGCTGGGACCCCCGTCAGTGCCGCGACAAACGGCCCGACCGACAAAACCAGTCCTACCAGAACGGCATCGAGCCCCAGCCCATGCGCGAGATAGAAGGGGCCGACCACGAGCGTCGCCATCATCACGGTCGCGACGAGCAGGCTCATGGCGAGGCTGCCACTGAGCACGGGATCGCGGAACATCGCCAATCGAATCAACGGTGAGGTGACGCGAGCCTCGGTGAATACAAAGAGGCAGGCGCCGCCGCCCGCCGCCAACAGCAAGGCGATGTTGAACGGACCGAAACTGCCTCGGCCAAGGGTCATGGCCAGCGCATAAGCGGCGAGCGTCAATACAAGCAGCAGTGTGCCCAGCGGGTCGAAACCAGCGCGATCGGTCTTGGGCTTCTGGCGATCGGCGGGCAAGTAGCGATGCGCGAGTACCAGTGTCAGCAAGCCCAGCGGTACGGTGATGAGGAAGATCGCCCGCCAGCCGAACCCGCCAATCAACAGGCCACCGAGCGACGGTCCCATCGCGGTGCCGATCGCCGACATCGTCCCGAGCAAGCCCATGGCGCTGCCGGTTTTTGCCTTCGTCACGGTCTCGCCGACAAAGGCCATGGTCAGCGCCATCATGATTGCCGCACCGATTCCTTGCAGTGCCCGGGCGCCAATCAGCATCCAGAGTGTGGGCGCAAAGCCGCACAGGGCCGACGCCAGGGTGAACGCGCCAATGCCGGTCAAGAGCAGCCGCCGTCTGCCTGTGATGTCACCGAGCCGACCGACGCTGACAATCAGGGTGGTAATGGCCAGAAGGTAGGCGAGGACAATCCACTGCACGTGCTGGAAGGAAGCGTTAAACACCTGGGCCAAAGTCGGCAAACCCACATTGGCGATGCTGGTGCCGAGCGAGGACAGCAGCATCGACAGCGAAAGACTGGCCAGCGCCCACCGAACCGACGGTGTCTGTTGCGCACGCTCTGCGACTGCACTGAGTGATTTCATGCTGTTCCTCTTTTCTGACCACTCCCGAAGTGGAGCTATCAGAAATCTACGCCCCGGCCTAACATGGCGGAAGGCGCACCGTTTGCACTTGATACGTGCGTTCAACGCCATATCACTCTGCCGCGAGGCGCTGCATGTCTACTCCCGATTTCAATTTGCTGATCACCCTTGATGTGCTGCTCGCCGAAGGCAGCGTGGCCCGCGCCGCCAAGCGCTTGCGGCTGAGCCCGTCGGCCATGAGCCGGGCGCTGGCGCGATTGCGTGAAACCACCGGCGATCCGCTGTTGGTCAGGGCCGGGCGGGGGCTGGTTGCCACTCCGCGAGCGCTCGAACTGCGCGAGTGGGTCAGTCAGCTGGTGCAGGACGCCGAAGCGGTCCTTCGGCCTGCCGAGCAACCCGACCTCAGCCAGCTGAGCCGCACATTCACGCTGCGTACCAGTGAAGGCTTTGTCGAGAATTTCGGCGCGGAACTGATTGCCCGCGTCGCCAAGCAAGCCCCTGGCGTGCGGCTGCGCTTCATGCACAAACCCGACAAAGACAGTGCGTCACTGCGCGACGGGACGGTCGATCTGGAAACGGGTGTGGTGGGCACAGCCGCTGGCCCGGAATTGCGTACCCAAGGCTTGTTTCGGGATCGATTTATTGGCGTCGTGCGAATGGGGCATCCGCTAAGCGAAGGCGAGATAACCCCCTCGCGTTTTGCCGCAGGCAGCCACATCAGCGTCTCTCGGCGGGGGCTCGACAAAGGACCCATTGATGAAGCCCTTGAGCGCCTGGGCCTGGAGCGGCAGATAGCAACCATCGTTGCAGGCTTTTCCACTTCGCTGGCGCTCGCCCGGGCCACCGATCTGATCGCCAGCGTTCCCGAACGCCACACTGCCAGCCTGCGCACCGGCATGCACAGCTTTGCGCTGCCGTTGCCTCTTCCGGCGTTCACCGTTGCCATGCTCTGGCATCCGCGGCTGGATGCCGACCCTGTGCATCGCTGGTTGCGCGGTTGTCTTCGAGAGGTTTGTTCCGATTAAAAATTGTCAGATTTGATCTGATGTTCATTATTGAAACTATGCTGTTTCATACGTGGAACTATTGCATGGGTGTTCTGGTTCTACATGTAAGTAATTTTGGTATAAAAATACTTTGAACTTATTAATATAGGTGCGGTAGCCGAAAGGTTTTTGCGTAAATGGGAATTAACTGCTGATACCATTAAATGGCGCAACGCTATCAATGGTGGCGATTAACTAGTAGTGAGTATAGTTGTAAAGCCTGAGTTACTTAGTGTGTATAACCTTATGAAATATAAATAATTATTTTTCTAGTAATCAGGCGATTTAACAGGCTGAAACACGGAGGGTAAGTCAGGGATCCAATAAGGGGTAGTGGCAGAATATTGGCAGCCGACATATCAGAAAAATAACTTCATAATAATACTGACGTATTTCTGATGCGGTGCTAGTGTTTCTAACTCCTTTTAACCGTACTTGTCTGTCTGTAGAGGCCGTGCGTCATGACGACTCCAACTCCACGGATTGCGATACTGGGTAATAGAGTTCCAAGCTTGAATCTTCCGGAGCTTGAGCACTTCGCCGATCTGGGCAGCTTGTTGGCTGCACCCGCATTTGATGTGGTGCTGCTGGACCTGCCCGCGGTTTATTCCGGGCGGGTGCTTCGAAAGTTGCGCACCCTTCACCCATATCGTTACAGCCTCATTTACTGCTGCCGTGATCAGAACGGCTGGTGCGAAGCCTTGGGTGATGGCGCATGCCCTGTCGAATCCAGCGAAATAAGAACCCTCTGGGGGATATGGCAAGAACGCTACAGGTTGTTCAAACGAGGTTCTGCCCCCGAGCGTTTTGAAAGTCGGGTGCTTTCATGGTTGTGGTTGCGCGACAGCGCTCACATCTATGCCCTTCGAGACCCGGAGGTGCCTCAGCACTATCGCTATCCGCTGCTGGACGCCCTGGCTGATAACGAGCAGGTCAACTCGTTTGTCTGGCTCAGCTTGATGGTGCAGCAGGACTGGCTGCAAGAGGGGGTTCTGGTCGATCGCGTTCGCTTGTGTTCGGAGTGTGGCTCGGGCCGGCTCAATTACATTGATGTGTGTGCCGAATGTCAGGCCCTGGACATTTCACGGCAGCCTTCATTGCACTGCTTTACCTGTGGGCATGTGGGGCCACAGGAATCCTTTCTCAAAGACGGGGTGTTGTTGTGCCCCAACTGCTTGAACCGGTTGCGCCATATCGGCAGTGATTACGACCGCCCGATGGAGAACTATCGCTGTCGCTCATGTCAGGCGTTTTTTGTCGATGCCGACGTGCAGGCGCGCTGCCTGGATTGCGGCCTGTCGCACACGCCTGACAAGTTGCGAGTACGCGAGGTCAGAGATTTCCGCCTGGCCGAGGCCGGCCGTTTCCGCTGCCGCCAGGAGTTCAGCGATCAAACGGTCCGTCACTTCGGTCGACTCAATCTGTTAGGCGGCAAGGATTTCTATGACCTGCTGACCTGGCAGATGCAGGTCGTACGCCGCTACCAGTCGCCTGCCTTCTCACTGCTCGGTCTGCGCTTCGTCAACCTGGCCGGCACGTTGACTCGCCTGGGTGAACACCACGGCCATGCCTTCATCGACAGCGTGGCTGATCGGTTGAAGGAAACCGTCAGGGAAACAGACCGCTGCTCTCGAAGTACCGAAGAGTACTTCTGGATCATGCTTCCCCATACCGATGGCAAGGGCCTGGAGACCGTCAAGCAACGCTTGGGCCGGGTCGCCGAGTTGTTTTCAGCACCGGAGGTCAGTGACATTTCCCTGCGTGTCGTCAGCATCACGGCGCCCCAGGATCTTCTCGAGCAAGAAGATGGCGAACTACTCCTGGCCCGTCTGGCCAGTGAGTTGGCGTGACCCGCCATGAGCCCTTTACTGGAGCAACTTTACAACGCACTCAGTGCGCTGATGGGGCCGGATGGTTTGAGCCGGTTGTTCTTCATGCTTTTCCCCTTGTTTCTGATCTTTGAATTACCCCTGATGATCATGGTGATGTTGGGGGTGTTGCGCTGGTTCACACGTCGGCGCACCCGTGTACCGAAGATCAGTGTCTATCGGCCAAGGGTCTCTTGCATCATTACCTGCTACAGCGAGGGAATGGATGTACAGACCACGCTGTTAAGCCTGTGCGAGCAGACGTACCCCGGCCACATCGAGATGATTCCGGTGGTGGACGGGGCCACGGTGAACCAGCCGACGCTCAGCGCCGTGCGCAGTTTTAGCGTGGATCCGCAGTTGTACCCCCGGCGCCATTTGCGTCCGATCGCCAAGTGGCAGAGGGGCGGGCGGGTGTCGTCGTTGAACGCCGGCCTGTCGCTTGCCAGCGGTGAAATCGTGATGGCGCTTGATGGTGACACGTCCTTCGACAACAACATGGTCAGCGCCATCGTGCGGCACTTCGAGGACCCGTCGGTGCCTGCGGTCGCCGGTAGCCTGCGAGTGCGCAATGTCTGGGCGTCCTGGGTGACCGCGATGCAGGCGCTGGAATACCTGCTATCCATCCACATGTCGAAAATCGGCCTGGCCGAATGGAACCTGGTCAATAACGTCTCGGGGGCGTTCGGGGCATTTCGCCGCAGCTTTCTGGTGAAAATCGGTGGCTGGAACACCCACACCGCGGAGGATCTGGACCTGACGTTGCGCATCAAAAGTTACTTCAAGCGACACGACTTGAGGATTCCCTTCGAGCCGGAAGCGATTGGACACACCGATGCACCGTCGACGCTCGGTCAGTTCCTGATGCAGCGCTTACGCTGGGATGGCGACCTGTTTTTTCTCTACATCAGAAAGCACAACCACAACATCAACCCCAGCTTGTTGGGCTGGCCGACCTTTCTGATGATCCTGCTCAGCGGCTTCTTTTTTCAGCTGGTGCTGCCGTTCCTCATCTTCAGCTACACCTTGCTGGCGTTATTTGTTCTGCCGGGCAAGACGCTGTTGTTTCTGTTTGTACTGATCTATGCGCTGTACCTGACGATCACCGCGCTGTTGTTCGGCGCCATGTTGTTGATGGTCTCCGACCGACCTGCAAAGGACATGACCCTGGGGTTGTTGGTGCCTTTCTTTCCGCTGTTCATGCTACTCCTGCGGTGCTGGAGCGCAGTGGCCATGCTCAACGAGATCTTTCGCCGGGGCCACGAAGAAAGCTCTATGGCACCGTGGTGGGTGCTTAAACGAGCCACGAGGTTTTGATGATGCGATCGATACTTCTGCTGCTGACGCTGTCGTTGCCCCCTACGATACTGGCCGTACAAGCACTGCCGGCTCAGGCGGCGGGGGCGCCGTCGAGCCAATGGTCACAGGCCAGTTATGTCTGGGACAGCGAAGCGTTGCTCGATCCCGATCAACGCAAGGCGGAGCTCGAG
This sequence comes from Pseudomonas silensiensis, assembly GCF_050434865.1. Lineage (NCBI taxonomy): Bacteria > Pseudomonadati > Pseudomonadota > Gammaproteobacteria > Pseudomonadales > Pseudomonadaceae > Pseudomonas > Pseudomonas silensiensis. The sequence continues at coordinate 7,017 of NZ_JBNDJH010000035.1, read as the reverse complement.
CAACTGCGTAAAGCCGGGATGGACAAGATCTACCTTGGCCTCAAGTCCGCCCAGTTGAAGGACCTTGCCACGACGCGCCAACGGCTGGAGCAATTGCTCCGGGACGCGGCCGGCAAGGGGGTGCAAGTCAGCCTGTTGCTCGGCGATCCGGCGTGGATCGAGCCGCAGGGACGCCATCAGCTCACCGACTTGTTGGCGAAGCTGAAGGGGCTTTCATTCACCAGCCTGCACCTGGACCTGGAACTCGAACAACTGGGCGTGCCGGTCCCGGATCAGCGCTTGAAGGATTTGCTCGATACCTTGCGCGCCGCCTCCGCAGCCAGCCCATGGCCGGTGGAAATCTCCAGCCATCATCGCTGGTTCGCTGAGGCAAAACCCGGAAAAACCTGCCTGCCGTGCGCGCTTCCCGGGGCGGGCGTGCGTCAGGTCAGCCTGATGATCTACACCCGTAACCCGAAAAACAGCGCACGAATGGCAGAGCAGATCGCTCAACGCTGGCCCGATCTGCAGTTTCGCCTGGCGCAAAGCACGGAGCCGCAACTGGATGCCACGGAATCCTGGGCCGGCGCGTCACCTGAGCAGTTGCAGCACCAGACCAGTGTCTGGCGCGAACAGCTGCAACCCTGGGGGATTGTCGGCATTGACTGGCAAGCCTGGCGAGACTTTCCAAAACGGTGAGCCGTCATGAAGATTCGATTCGATAGTCGCAAAGAACTGAACCCCACCCAGGAACAGGGTTTGACTGTGCTCTATGCGCCGGGCAAACGCATGGCGTTTCGCGTGCGTTGGTATTTGATCCTGTTCCTGGTCGCGAGTCCCTTGATCTGGCTGGGAGGGAAGCTGGCTTACGGCATGTTGATGATCGACGCACCGGCGCAATTGCGCCTGCCGATTCTTGAAGTGCGCGCACGGGATGCCGGGCGGGTCGATCAGCTGTTCGTCATGGCCGGCGAGCAGGTCCAGGTCGATCAGCCGTTGGTCAGCCTCGACAATCCCGAATGGCGTGCGCGGCTCTCGCAGCTCGCCGCGATGCCGACCAAGGCGGTGCCCACCACCAACGCCAAACTGGACACCAGGGAGCGTCAGTTGCTCAGGACCCGAGTGAGCAGGACGGAGGAGCGCGTGCAGGTGCTTGAAGACCTCGTCACATCAGGCGCCGTCTCGCGTGGAGAAGTACTGGCTGCTCAGTCCGAACTCGACGCTTTTAAAGCCGACCTGTTGGCGTTCGAGCGCCGCGAGCAACTGGCTCGTCAGTCGCCGTTGAGCGTTGAGCGCGAGATTATTCAACAGACCGCCGAGCAACAGTGGTTGAAGACGCGCCTCGCCGCGTTGTCGGTCAAGGCTGCGCAGAGCGGTCGAATTGCGGAGGTGTTGGTCACGCCCGGCGAAAACGTCGGTGCCGGCACGTTGTTGATGCGTCTTGAGCGGCTGGAAGAGCCTCTGCTGTGGATTTATCTGGAACCGCTGAACATCAGCTACGCCGCGATTGGCCAGCCGCTGCGCGTGCGCATGCCCGATGGCGAGTGGTTGCCGGCCCATGTTGTCCAGGCCGTCGACAGCGCCGGTCGCACGCCGACGGTGTTGCGTGGGCCGTTCGCTGCCAGCGAAATGGGTTTGCAGGTCGCCGCCCGGTTTGATCGCCCCCTGCCGCCGCGCTGGAGAATCGATCAACTGCCGTTGAATGTGCGCTTTCCCACCGACTGGCAACAAATGGTCAGTAACAGCCGTGAACTCATCGAGCAATTAGGCGACTTCATTGCAATGGATCGAACACCCACTACCGCACAGGGGAGTAAATAAATCATGACTGCAGATCGAATTCTTGTGACGGGCGGTGCCGGTTTCATCGGTTCGCACCTGGTCGAAACACTGCTGGAAAGCGGTTATAGCGTTCGGGTTCTGGACGATCTTTCCAGTGGAAAATTGTCGAACTTGCCGATTGATCGCTGCCATTTGACCCTGGTGGTGGGGGATGTCGCCGACGCGCCGACGGTGGAACGGGCGATGAAAGACTGCAACGCGGTGGTGCATCTGGCGGCGGTGGCCTCGGTGCAGGCGTCGATCGATGACCCGGTTGCGACTCACCAAAGCAATTTCGTCGGGACGCTGAATATCTGCGAAGCCATGCGTCAGGCTGGCGTAAGACGGGTGGTTTACGCGTCCAGTGCGGCGATCTACGGCAACAATGGCGAGGGCATGGCGATTACCGAGGACACGCCCAAGAATCCGCTGACCCCGTATGCCGCCGACAAACTGGCCAGCGAACATTTTCTTGATTTCTACCGCCGCCAACACGGTCTCGAGCCGGTCATTCTGCGGTTTTTCAATATCTACGGACCCCGTCAGGACCCTTCATCGCCTTACTCCGGTGTCATCAGCATTTTCAGCGAGCGGGCGCAAAAAAAACTCCCCATCACGGTTTACGGTGATGGGGAGCAAACAAGGGATTTTGTTTACATCAATGACCTGGTAAAGGTCCTGGTACAGGCGGTCGCTGAGTCAGAGCCGATGATCGAACCGGTCAATGTCGGGTTTAACCGATCCACCAGCGTTAACGAACTGGTGGCGACGTTAAGCGAACTCCTGGGACGCCCCGTGACGTTGAACCACGACGCGCCGCGTTCCGGTGACATCAAACATTCGCGCGCCGACAACCGTCGCCTGCTTGAGCGTTTTTCCTTGAGTTCACCGACCTGTTTTACCGAGGGGCTGGGTCAACTGCTCAGAAGTATTGATTCCGGCGGGCGGTAGCGGCGAGCTCGGTCGCCAGCAGGTGCTCTTCCAGCACATCGCTCAGGAAGCGGAACTGATCGTTGAGCCCGATCACTTCATTGTTGAAGTGATTGGTGGCGGATGGCATCAGCAACGCCTCGAAGTTTTTGTCGAACACCAGTTCGAACGTTTTGCGGGAAACGAAGGATTGGGAATAGGAGTTATTGCCGAACACCGCAAAGCTCACGGCCAGGGTCACGGAGTGAATCATGACGTGCGCTCCTCAGACAGGACGTACCAGGAAAAAATGCTCAGCGTGACGGCCGTCAGGGCCAGGCAGGTCAGGAGATGGATAATCATGATTCGCCCCTCCGATGCGGGGTTTTGCGTTGGGTTAAGGCTGATCCTACGCTGACGGTTTTTGAGCGGAAGGCCTTCGCTGCGATGGTGAATATCGACATAAGTGATGGTGGGAACATCGCGGCCTGAAGAACACCCTCAACCCCAAGCGAACAAACACCGACACCTATACTCAAATTAATAGGCCTTTGAACACCGGACATCCCGTTCGGGCAAGTCTGTAGGAACCGCGATCTTGAACGTGCGTTCGCTGATCGTCGCGCTGTTGGTGGTGCTGGCGGGATGCGCCACGCCTGAGCGTGCGCCGGTGCAAGTGGTGCCGGTGATTGTTTCCCAAAGCACCTGGCAGAGGGTGGATCAGGAGATTGTCGCGGCGTCGCAATCGGCCACCGAGCAGACCAAAATCTACGCACGCGGGGCCATGGATTACTGGCGAACACGGGTCTATCAACTGACTGAAGAGAACTTCATCCCCTGGTTCAGCAGTTACTGGACCCAGGAATGGCTGTCGATGAAGGTCAGCTGGTACACGATCAGCGCCAAGGGCGAGCAAGATGCCTCGGCCAAGCGCCTGGCGGCTTATCTGCTGGAGCAATACCAAGAGCGCGTGCTGGCGCCGGTCGCGGTGGAGATTGATCCCGACGCGATTCTTGGCCAGGCGACGGCGTTCTACGTGGACATTCTTCAGGAAGAATTGCAGAAAATCTCCCAGCGTCACGGCGTGCCGATGGCTCAGCTCAATGGCCGAATCCAGAAAATCCCCGCCATCGCCCTCGGGCCACCGCCGGCCCGGGACGCCTCGCTGTATCAAGTGGTTCACACCCAGCCGCTGAACACCTTGCCGGCCTATGCGGCGCTGATCGAGAAGATCCACAAGGCGGGCGGTGACAAGGGCGTGGGTTCGACAGACACCGCCATGGCGCCGGTGGCCAAACGCGCCAGCCAACGGATGGAAGCCGAAATGGCCCCGCGAGGAGCGGCCAGTGCAGTGGCCGCCGCAGCGGGCAAATTGGCCGGGGGATTGATTACCGTGGGGGTGGCGGGGATTCGCGCGCTTATCCAGGCCAATGACCGGCCGGACAGCGAGGCACTGATTCGCAGCAGCCTGGGTAACACGTTCGACAAGGCCTGGCTGAAGCTGGTGCAAAATCCGACCACCGGCGTGATGGCGGGTACGTTGTACATGGCGGCGCAGATCGAGGGCAATCTGGCGGGGAGCGCCGAAGTACCGTCGGTCAGTTCGGGCAGCGGATCTGTCGATTGGGGGCCGAAGGAATCGACTAACCAGCAGAACGCCCCATAACCCAAGGAGAATGACCATGTCTTACGTTGATGGCTTCATCGCAGCCGTACCCACCGCCAACCGCGAAAAATTCAAGAAACACGCCGAAACCGCCGCTGTCCTTTTCAAGGAAAGCGGCGCCCTCAGCGTCGCCGAATGCTGGGGCGACGATGTCCCTGACGGCAAAGTGACCTCGTTTCCGATGGCAGTAAAACTCAAGGAAGACGAAACCGTGGTGTTTTCCTGGATCATCTGGCCCGATAAGGCCACCCGCGATGCAGGCATGGAAAAAATCATGACCGATCCGCGCATGCAGCAGGACGTCAACCCGATGCCGTTCGATGGTCAAAGGCTGATCTTTGGCGGGTTCGAAATGATCGTAAAAGCCTGAAATAAACGACAGGATCACTCCGGCGTCGGGGTGATCCTGCAACTCTTGCGATTACGAATCTCGCTGTCCGTCGGCCGCTCCTTGATGAACTCAAAGCGCGGCTCACCTTCGTTGTAATGAACCAGCCAGCCCCATTCCAGCTCGGACTCGTCCTGACCGGGTTTCGGCGGCACGGCCCACCATGGTTCCTTGCTGATGATCTCTCGCATGGCCCCCTCCAGTTGAATCGTTTGCATGAACTATAACTTGGATGTCAGGAGGTGCCAGAGATGAGCGACGAATCCCATGAGCCGTTAAAACGGCTGTTTTTTGCCCTGAACTGCACGCCCGAGCAACGTCGGGCCATTGCCCAATGGCGCAGCGCACTTGGGCTCAGGAGCGGGCGCCCGGTGCCGGTGGAAAACTTTCATCTGACGTTGATGTTTTTGGGCGCTGTCGAGGTGGCGCAGATTGCCGATATCTGCACGGCTGCCGCCAATGTTCGAACACCGGGTGTGCCTTTGAGGGTTGCGCTTGATCGGCTGGATGTCTGGCGCAGGGCAGGGGTGTTGGTGCTCGCTCCGGAGCAGGCATCACCGGAGTTGCTGCGGCTGGTGTATGCGCTTGAGCAGGCCATGCTGCCGTTCGGGTTTGAGGATTCGCCGAAGAAGGAGTTTCGGCCGCATCTGACGCTGATGCGTGATTACCGAGTGCCGGTGCCAGAGTCCGCGACGCCGCCCGAGTTCTATCTGCGGGCCGATCATTTCACCTTGTTCGAATCCCATAAAGGCCGCTACCGAGCGCTGGCCGAGTGGCCGCTCGTTTCCTCATAAAAAAAGCGCCCGAGGAGGGCGCCCAAATTCACCTTAACCGAGGAAGCCAGGTGAGGCCGTTCTGCAGATAGGAGTGCAGCGGTGGTAAGGCGCTGCGTGAACGGAAATCTTTGAATTACTTACCGAGCTTCACCCGCGTCCAGCCCCGGGTCATCACCCGCTGAACGCCGATCGGCATGTCCGGAATCGCATACAACGTCGCCATCACAGCCTGCGACGGATACGAACCCGGATCATCCCGAATTGCTTCATCCACCAACGGTGTGGCCGCCGCGTTGGCGTTGCTGTAGCCGATGTTGTTGGTGATCTCGGCGATGATGTCCGGACGCATCAGGAAGTTCATGAACAGGTAGGCGTTTTCCACGTTCGCAGCATCCCGAGGAATCGCGACCATGTCGTAGAAACTGCCCGCGCCTTCCTTGGGAATGCTGTAGTCGACCTTCACCTTATCGCCCGCTTCTTGCGCGCGCGCCTTGGCTTGCAGCACATCGCCGGAGTAACCGACCGCTACGCAGATGTTGCCGTTGGCCAGGTCGGAGATGTATTTCGACGAATGGAAATACGCCACCGACGGACGAATCTTCATGAACAGCGCTTCAGCTTCGGCGATCTGATCCTTGTTCTGCGAGTTCACCGGGTAACCCAGGTAGTGCAGGGCGGCCGGGAGCATCTCGGTCGGCGAATCAAGGAAACTGATGCCGCAGGCTTTCAGCTTGGCGGCGTTTTCCGGTTTGAACAGCAAGTCCCAGGAATTGGTCGGGGCGTTGCTACCGAGCACTTCCTTGACCTTCTCCGGGTTGAAGCCGATGCCGATCGAGCCCCACATGTACGGGAAGGCGTGGCCGTTATCCGGGTCGCTGGCGGAAGCGTTTTTCAGCAGGACCGGGTTGAGGTTTTTCCAGTTCGGCAGCTTTGACTTGTCCAGTTCCTGATAGACGCCTGCCTTGATCTGCTTGGCCAGGAAACTGTTGGACGGTACGACAATGTCGTAGCCGGATTTGCCGGCGAGCAGCCGTGCCTCAAGGGTTTCATTGCTGTCGAACACATCGTAGGTCACGCGGATGCCGGTCTCGTCTTCGAACTTCTTGACGGTGTCCGGGGCGATGTAATCCGACCAGTTGTAGACGCGCAGTACCTTGTCATTGGCCTGGGCGCCGGTAGCCATTGCGCCCAATAAGGACAGTGTCAGCAGAGTCCTGCCAAACATTTTCATCGGTACAACTCCATTTCTTTTTTTATTCAAATACGCAAAACAATTGCAGTCTTCGCGCCCCCCTTGTAGCAGCTGGCGTAGCCTGCGTTCGGCTGCGAAGCAGTCGTGAATTCAGACACTGCGGTTCTTTCAGGAAGATTGAATTCGCAGGTTTTACGACTGCTTCGCAGCCGAACGCAGGCTTCGCCAGCTGCTATGTATGGACTCGCCCCCACATTCAACCTGCTTTTGAACACTGCTACCCGGT
>NZ_JBNDJH010000034.1:0-65524 GCF_050434865.1 Pseudomonas silensiensis | reverse complement strand
GACCTTCAGGTTTGGTGTCGCCTTGCCCGTCAGGATCACCGTGGTGTCGACGGTCGTGCCGCGGTTGGCGATATCCCGCAACTGCGAGTCGGTGACCTTGTCGATGCTCGGCTGCACCTCTGCCACCACATTCACACCCCAGGCAGGCGACTCCACACCGGAGCCATAGGCTGCTTTGGCAACAAAGTTGTGCGCGGTCAGGGTCAACCCCGTACGGGTCGAGGTCCAGATCCCGTCGGGCCCGACCTCGACCGTCTGCGGCAGAGCGTCGTTATCGGTAATGATGACCTTCAGGTTAGGTGTCGCCTTGCCCGTCAGAATCACCGTGGTATCGACGGTCGTGCCGCGGTTGACGATGTCCCGCAACTGCGAGTCGGTGACCTTGTCGATGCTCGGCTTAACCTCCTTACCCACATACAACTCCAACACCGCCGAATAGCTGTGCTTACCCGTAGCCGCACGCAAGAGGGTGTAGCGCACTTCGACCTGCTGATTCAAATTCCGCGTAATGAATTGCTCGTTGATGCGAAAATCCACCGGTTTACCAGCGATGATGGTGGTGATCGGTATCCAGTCGCTGGTACTGCCGGCGGCAGTGGGCCCGTTCCAGTAATATGTCAACACATCGCCTGCCGCTGTCCCCAGGTAACCAATGCGCAAGGTGGCGCTGCCAGGTACCCATGCCGGGTCAAGAAAGTTGTCCGGAGCTTCCACGACTTTGGGCGCGAGCAGCTCGGCGCGAACGGCCTCCACATTGATAAACGTGTGTTCTGATTCACTGACACCATAGAGCGCCGACTTATCATTGGAGACCCGGTAAAACAGGTTGAGCTTGCCGTTTTCAAGCACCTTGATGTGCTCCGCCTCCACGTACAGCGTGATGGCTTTTCCGGCCTCGCCATCGCTGACAAGGTGCGGTATTTCATGCAGGTACGGTTGGTTGTCGGATTTGGTTCCCAGCCAGACCAGATCGATCAGGTCCCCGCCCTTGATCAGCGGAGAAGGCCCGATGTCCACCGTCGCCATGCCTTCCGTGGGTTCCAGCGTATCGCCGATGACTTCGCGAATGGTCGGGGCCGGCAACTGCGAGATTTCACCGACCACATTGGCAAAGGTGCGTTTGGATGATAACGGCGGGCTGCCATCGGTTTTGGTCAACACATAGGAAGCATCCGCCTTGCCCATGGCAATGGCGCGAACAGCGGCGTTCGGTACCATCAGATCAAGAATGCTCGGAATATTGTCGATTCGCGTGGGCTTGCTGCGGTGAATCAGCGACTCGCCATGAACCGGCGTGCCGATCCAAGTCATCACCACGGTATCGCCGATATCGAAATCGTCCGTGCGGACATGAATCTGTACCGTGACGTTGGCTTTGCCCAGCTTGATCAGGTCGATCACGCCATTAATCGACTCCTTGATAATCGGCTGTTCCAGCCGCCAGGCGCCGGCGTCGACCAGCACCCTAGTGCTCAGAGAGCGTTTTTGGGACCAGTTCCAAACCTCATCGCGCACCTCGTACTCCACCAGCAGTGCGGCACTGTCCCCCCCGGCGAGAATCGCCTCCTGATTCGCGTCAACGATGACAGGGTCAATGCCATCGGCCTGGGCCTGGGTAACGACGTGAGGTGGCAGACGCACGCTGCCCCAGTACACATAAATGACGTCGCGCACCCTTATGCCCGTATATTTCGGTACGGTTAACGGCACACCTTTTTCCGCCCATTCGGCTGTGACGCCGTTTAGCCTCACATCCTCCGGCATCCCGACTGGCTTGAGCTCCGAATGGCCGGGCAGATGAGGAAATTTATCGTCCCCTCCCGGTTCGTCGAGCTTGACCAGCAGCCGCAACGGCACCGACGGGTCATCGGGTGTGGTCGAGCCCTTGCGGGTCAATTGGTAATGCACGGTTTCGACCCAACCGGAGACGATGTCCTTCGTCGGCAGGTAAAAAAACAAACGCTTATTGAGCTCTTCCGGCAAGACTTCCTTGTGCCAGATCTTCTGCAGCCCCCAAAAAATATCGTGCTGATCCCCGACTTCCATACCCATGTACGGATCGATGACACACAGCACGCCATCGGGATAGTCGCTCAACACGGCAATGTTGATACCGCCGTCGCCCTCCACCACGGGCCGGGTCATGCCTGCAATAAACAAAGGCCTGAGCGCGAACAACCCCGTACCGGTGCCAGGCTCGACCAGAGGAAACAGGAGGGGGCTGAAAATGCTCATGATGGAGGCTCTTGAGAGGGTTGAAGGCCTTATTTAAGGCGCACTCCCACAAAGCTGGCTACTGTCAGAAATAACAGGTCGGGGATGGATTCCGACGGGTGGTAGTGCGCAATACGCCAAACAGGGCCAACCGTTCGTCTGGAAACATTGCTCACCTGTTATTTCTGACAGTAGCCAGTTCCACCTCATCAGGCATTGAATAACTCCGTCAGCTCTATCCCCGACAGGAGTCTCCCCATGACTAACCAACCCCCCATCTCCCCGGACAGCAGCGTGCTGGTCCTGCGAGAGCTGAAAATCCCCGGTCGCACCGGCCCCACGCCCACCGGTGAATGGGGCATCAACATTGCCGCCGCGCTCGACAACTTCCCGCGCCAGGGCCTGCAATGCCAGGCCGGGCCCTGGGGCAACATGGACGTCGGCGACAAGCTGGTGATTTTCTGGAGCGCCGGCAACCAGGTGCTACAGGAGACCGTTGATCAGAAGGAGAAAGGCACCGAGCTGACGATGTTCATCCCGGCGGCGCGAATCGCCGACGGTGTCCATGACGTGTCGTACAGCGTCACCCGTCTGGGCGGCACAACAGAGCCTTCCGAGGCCATGAAGGTGTTCGTCAAGCTCAACCGGCCCGGCGGCCAGGACCAGAATGGCGACACGCCCGGCCATTCCGAACTGCACATGACGATCCCCAAAGAAATCCTCGACGGCGGCATCGACAAGGACAACGTCGCGGATGGGGTGCCGATCACTATCCAGCCTTACCCCCACATGGCGGCGGGTGATGTGATCCAGGTGACCTGGGGTGGCAAGTTCGTGCTCAGTGAGCCGCTGACCGAGGCTCAGGTCAAGGACCCTGCGAACAATCCCATTGTCGTGCTGGTCGACGAAGCCACCATCCGTGACGCGGGCGATTCGGACAGCAGCGGCCTGGCCGTGGCCTTCGAAGTCTACGACGTGGTCGACAACCGCTCCGAAGACTGGAGCGCCGAGCAGCGGGTGGTGGTCGGCGTCGACAAGACGCGCCTCACCGCGCCCATCCTCAAGGAGGCCCAGAACAATGTACTCGACGTCGACAAGCTGGGCGACGCAGACGGAACCGTGCAGATCCTGGCCATCGACAACAACTTCAAGCTGGGCGACATCATCTTCGTTCGGGTCAGGGGCACTCCGGTGGAGGGCGCACCGGTCGACCTCGAGATCCAGGGCGAACCACTGGACAATGTCCCTAGTATCCACGAGCGGAAAGTGCCCAACGCGGTGCTCAAGCAACTGGCCAAGACCCAGGTGGTGTTTTCCTATCGCCTGAAAAAAGCCGATGGCAGCGCCGACCTGCAGTCCAAGGGCCAATTCATCCGCTTCATCGGCGAAATCCAGCGCCTCAAGGCGCCGATTGCCGAGGACGCCCAGCAAGGCGCCATCGACCCGGAGCTGCCGCGCACGCGCATCGAAATCCCCTTCGACAAATCGTTCGCCGCCGGCCAGGCGATCAAGCTGTTCTGGCTCGGCACCCGGCCGGACTTCGGCACCTACTTGCCCGACCTGCCGCTGCATCCGATCACAAAGGGCGAGATCGAGGCCGGTGAATCGCTGTTCATCACGGTCGCGGGCGAGCACCTCACGCCCATCAAGGGTGGCACCCTGGAACTGTATTACCAGCTGCTGATCGAGGATACGCTGCTGGCCACCTTCAACCGGGTCAACGCCACCCACGCCATCCGCGAATCGCTGCACCTGGCGCCGCTGCAGGTTGGCGAACCGCGCCTGGAACTGCCGGAGCCGAAGGTTGAAGGCGTCGTCGACGGCGTGCTCCCGCCGGACCGGCCGGGCACCACGCTGACCGTGGAGTACCTGAATACGGTCAAGGATGACGTGGTGACTTATGAGTGGGTGGGGTCCAAGACCGGCACGGCCAGCGACTGGGTCAAACTGAGCTCGTTCACCGCCGGCCAACCGGTGCCGTTCAACATCAAGGCGGAACTGATCAAGGGCAACGAAGGGGGCACGGTCGCGGCTTCGTACTCGATCAAACGGGCGGCGGGCGGGACCAGTTTTTCGAATGCGTTGACGTTCAGCGTGGGGGCGGCGTTGGAGTTGAAGCCCGCGAGTGTGAAAGAGGCCAACGGTACCAGCCTCAATCCGGTCGACGCGCAGAAAACCTTGACCATCCTCGTGCCGCACTACACCGGCATGCTGGGCACGGACAAGCTGAGCGCGACCTGGGCTGGCACGCCCGGTGACGGCTCGCACACCTCGGTTCCGGTCGAGGTGGGCACCGTCGGCATCAGGGACATCCCGATCCCCAACAGCGTGGTGGCCTTCAACCTGGGCAAGCCAGTGACGGTGACCTACACGGTCACCCGCAACGGCACACCGCAACCGCCCTCGGAGGCCCTGTCTCTGGCCGTGCAGCCCATTCAGAATCAGGATGGCAGCCTGACGACCCCCATCATTGATGGCTTTTCCGGAGCCGAACTCGATATCACCAACCTGGTCGGCACCGAGCAGCTCAGGGTTGCTCAGTGGCCTTTGCAAGCCTCAGGGCAGTGCGTGTGGTTACGTTATGACGGGATCGACGAAAATGGCGCTGCGATCGAACAGGTGGTCTGGGAAGGCGTGGCCCATAACGCGCTTCCAGCGGACCTGGTGACACCGGCCGCGGTGGCGTGGCTGAAAACCCTGAAAGACGGCAGTGATGTGAAGATTACCTTCAAGGTGAACTTCGACAAGGTGGCCGATGCCGCGACGGCGGTGACTTTCCCGCTCCGCACCTATACCGTCCGATCCGCCCTGACGCTGAACCCGCCTTCCGTTAAAGAAGCCAGTGGCGCCAGTCTGAGCCCAATCGCCGCCAAGGACAGCCTGACCGTGGTGGTTCCTCAGGGCGACCTGCTACCTACCGACCTGTTGAGTGTGACCTGGAGCGGTTCCCCCGGCGACGGTTCGCACACCACCAAGCCGGCCCCGATCAGCAGTATCGGTCGCGAGATCCAGGTGCCGGTGTCGGTGATTGCCTTCAACCTGGGCAAGCCAGTGACCGTCAGTTACACCGTCACGCGCAACGGTACCTCACAACCTTCGCAAACCTTTTCGCTGAACGTGCTGAACATCCCCGAACAGGATGAGGCGCTGCCGGCGCCTAAAATCCCTCAGGCTTCAGATGACAAGGTGCTGGACCTGAACACCTTCGAAGGCGATGCGAGTGTCACGGTAGAACCTTGGCCGTTTAGTGCTGCGCGGCAGCGGGTGTGGTTGACGTGCACCCGGCCTGACGGTGATGTGTTGAACGTGCTGGAGGCTTATCAAATCAGCGCAGCGGAGGCGGCGAACGGGTTGAAGGACAAGGCCGTGTGGCGCGATTGGTTGCAGGACGTGCCGATGGATGGGCGGATTACCGTGGAGTTCAAGATCACGCTGGATGGCAGTGAGGAGTTGTCGAAGGCTGTGGTTTGTCCGGTGATGGGTTATACGGTGAAGCGGTCCATGGGGATTATCCGGAAGATTAAGGTGGGGACTGGTGCGGGTCGAATTGTTATCAATCGCGAGAGTACCAAGGCCTATGTAACCCACGCTAACTTTATTTCAGTGATTGATCTGAAAACATATACCGTCCACGTTATTGTAGATGACGGCCAAGGTAGCTTGCGTTCCCCACGTCACTTGGTTCTTCATCCGAGCAAACCACTCCTATATGTAAGCTCTGCTAGCACATCAGTAATTGTGATAGACACGGAAAGAAATTTAATTGTCAGTCCCATCCCAATCCGAGGCGGCCCAAATCATGGCTTATATTCACTCGCAATTAATAAGGACGGATCTCTTCTTTATGTAGGTGACTTCAATGGCTTCAATAGTTTGATAATAATCAATACCGAGACCGGGAAAATTGTATCAAGCACCAATACCCCTAGCCCCGTAAACTTATTTATCTCTCCAGATGACCGGCATGTTTATAATGCATCCGACTCTGGTAATTCACCAAGGCCGGTAGCTGTTCATAATTCGACCACCGGCGCTCATGTTGGTACAGTTCATGGATTTGATCGGTGCTCAGCAATTGCTTTCAGTCCGTGGGACAAAATTGCCTATGGTGCAAACTACGCTACTTATTTTGGAAACTTAAAAGTTCTAAGCACCGAAACCTTTGGAATTACTAAAGAAATTTACACCGTTCCATACCCCCTTGATATCGCCTTCAATCCTGTCAGTCGGCGAGCATATATTGTGACTAATTCGATAGGAGGGGTTGGCGCTGATTCTCTGGTCACCATTAACACAGATACCTACGCAATAACCGACATTATTTCGGATTTAAGACGGCCACTTTGCGTCGTCGTCAATCACACGGGAACACTAGCGCTGGTAAGTGAATATTCCTCAGAATATATTTCTGTCATACAGCTTTAAGAAAATCCGGGGACAGACCACGATATTAATCGTGGTCTGTCGCTTCACGCCCGGAAGGCGCAGCAGTATCAACCCCAAAAAACGGGCGACCCTGAGGTCGCCCGTTTTTGTTTATGACGCTATCTGCGCCCGCAACCGTCGCCCAATCACGTCCATCAAATGCTGGAGCTGGGGTTGTTGCTGATCGAGAAGGTGCTAGACAACGGATATCCAGTTAAGCCGGTGGGGGCATAGGGTCAGGCCATAAGGATTTTGTCAGGTAGACCCGGTTATTGTTCATCGCGAGCGAGCTCGCTCCCACATTAGTTCTGCGTCGATCACACTATTGTGGAATGACACAGATCCAGTGTGGGAGCGAGCTTGCTCGCGATGCGGCCGGAACTATCACCGCAGTAATTACGAGTCACGCCACAAATACGGCGGAATCGGCAAGTCGTCCTTGAGCGGATCCGGGCGCTTGCCCTTGCCGGCGCGGTGCTGGCGTATCTGATAGACGTAAGCGAGCACTTGGGCGACGGCAAGATAGAGCCCGCCGGGGATTTCCTGGTCAAGCTCGGTCAAGTAGTAAATAGAACGCGCCAGCGCCGGCGACTCAAGTAGCAGCACTTTGTTAGCCACAGCGACTTCACGGATCTTCAAGGCAAGGAAGTCGCTACCCTTGGCGATCAGCATCGGCGCCCTGCCCTTGTCCGGTTCGTACTTGAGCGCTACGGAGTAGTTGTTTGACCTCTGGCCGCCCTTCCTGATCCTTGTGTTCGTCGCGCACTTCCTGCTTGGTCATCAGCAGCTTTTTGTGGCTTTTCCACAGCTGCATCGGCACGTCGATGGCGGCGATGATGATCAACCCGCAGACCATCCACAACGTGCTCCAACCGACCACTTGCAGGCTATGAATGATCGCCATGTTCAACGGCTGGTGAGCGATGCGCATCAGGTCGTCGATGCCTGAGGACAACACCACCAGCACCACGAACAGCACGATGAAAAATCCACCAGGGCCTTGCCCAAGAACATCCTTTTCAGCCCGGCGCCGAGGTTTATGCGGCTCAGTTTAGGCGCCATCGAACCTGGCTCAAACACAACCTCGCAGGCTCGACAGCTGCTACAAACGCAATGGATTGCAAATAGGGATCAACGCGCCGTCAAAATCTGCTCGTTGTTGATCGGACCGAACTGAAGCGCGCTGCCGACCATGTACCGCGTACCTCTATGCATTTGAAGACCTTCCACCTCTACAAAATCCTCCTCGGCATAACCGAGCACCACGACGGATGAAGGTGCCTTCTGATCAAAAAAGTCGTGCCCCAGCATGAGGTTAAGCGCCCATTGAAAGCGAATGACCGGCAGGTCTTCGACGTTGATCTCTCGCTTGTTCTCCCAACGAAAATCCTTGCGCGAGACAACCTGCAAACGGCCATCGACCACACTGAATTGCGGTTTGTGATAACGCTCTTCCAGCCCTCCACTTGACCACTGATCCATGTAATAACGAGGGGACGTGAAAACATCGAACAACGCGCGGTTATCACCAATATTGCCAGCAGCATCGAAGAAGTAATTGTAAGCATAGTGGTAGCCGAACCCGTCCAGTTCGGGGCGAATCGCATTGATAGGGTTGCTCAGGTAACCCGGAATATAGGCATTGGCCACCTGCACAAAATGCGTAAAGTCCAGCGTCAGGTTGAACGTTGCCGAGTAGCTGATCGTGCGCTCTAGCTGATTCTCCTCCAGGACTCCCGAAACAAATTCCAACGCCATCCCTTGAAGCTTTCTGTATTCACGCTCTGCCATGACCGTCACCTCAAATGCCTTAATGAACGCCCCTCCATGGTGATCAATCCGATCATTGAACGACCATGGCAAGGACATCGAACGGGAGAATTCCCAAGGCCATGACAACGCTTAAGGGGAAGTGTGTCTACTGTCAGAACTAACAGGTACACAGCGTTTTCAGACGGACGGCGACTCTCAGGAATCGCGTCGCAGGTCCGGCGGAATTGGCAGGTCGCCCTTGAGCGGATCCGGGCGTTTGCCCTTCCCGGCGCGGTGCTGGCGGATCTGGTAGACGTAAGCGAGTACCTGGGCGACGGCAAGGTAGAGCCCGCCGGGGATTTCCTGGTCAAGTTCGGTGGAGTAGTAGATCGAACGCGCCAGTGCCGGCGACTCAAGCAGCAGCACTTCGTTGGCCACAGCGATTTCACGGATCTTCAAGGCCAGGAAATCGCTGCCCTTGGCGATCAGCATCGGCGCCCCACCCTTGTCCGGATCGTACTTGAGCGCTACGGCGTAGTGGGTCGGGTTGGTGATGACCACATCGGCGTCGGGGACCGCCGCCATCATCCGGCGCTGGGACATTTCGCGCTGCAGCTGGCGAATCCGCTGTTTGACCTCCGGCCGCCCTTCCTGATCCTTGTGTTCGTCGCGCACTTCCTGCTTGGTCATCTTCAGTTTCTTGATGCTTTCCCAGAGCTGTATCGGCACGTCCACGGCGGCGATGATGATCAGCCCGCAGGCCATCCACAAGGTGCTCCAGCCGACCACTTGCAGGCTGTGAATGATCGCCATGTCCAAGGGTTCATGGGCGATGCGCAGCAGGTCATCAATGTCCGAGGACAACACCGCCAGGGCCACGAACAACACGATGAAAAATTTTGCGAGGGCCTTAAGCAGTTCCGCTATGGCCTTGGACGAGAACATGCGCTTGAGGCCGGCGGCGGGGTTCATGCGGCTGAACTTGGGC
Organism: Pseudomonas silensiensis; assembly: GCF_050434865.1. Classification (NCBI taxonomy): domain Bacteria; kingdom Pseudomonadati; phylum Pseudomonadota; class Gammaproteobacteria; order Pseudomonadales; family Pseudomonadaceae; genus Pseudomonas; species Pseudomonas silensiensis. The sequence goes on along the minus strand of NZ_JBNDJH010000034.1, from coordinate 56,145 downwards.
GCCATGGTGCCAGCGGAGAACAGCCAGCCACCCAGCGAAATCGGCCCGATCAGAGCGGCGAGCAATAAAGTGATCATCACTGGCTGAATCGCCAGCAAGGCAATCTGCCCCGAGTGCAGCAGGTAGATGCCCATGTAGCGCTGATCCAACAGCACCTCCCGCGACAGCGAGAAGTTCAGGCGCATCAGTTCCATCAGGTCCTGCGCCAGCGCACCACCGAAAATCAGCAGGCCACCAGCGCCGGCGAGCATGATCGCCAGGGTATTGAGCTCTTTGGAGCGCGCAATCTCTCCCTTCTCACGGGCGTCCTTTTTCTTTTTGTCCGTGGGGTCTTCTGTTTTGTCCTGACCGCTTTCGCTCTCTGACATGACTCAGCGCGCCTTTGCCAGTTCGCGTAGCCACTGCAAGGCCTCGGAGGCCAGCGGTTGGTACTGATTGATGATATCCGCCAGCCCGACCCAGACGATGAATAACCCGAGCACCAGGGTCAACGGGAAGCCGATGGAGAAAATGTTGAGTTGCGGTGCCGCCCGGGTCATCACGCCAAACGCGATGTTGACCACCAGCAGCGCGGTGATTGCCGGCAGCACCAGCATCAGCGCCGCCCCGAGGACCCAACCCAGTTTGCCGGCCAGCTCCCAGAAATGATTGACCATCAACCCGCTGCCGACCGGCAGCGTAGTGAAGCTTTCGGTGAGGACTTCGAAGACCACCAGATGGCCATTCATGGCCAGGAACAGCAGCGTCACCAGCATGGTGAAAAACTGCCCGATCACTGCCACCGACACGCCGTTGGTGGGGTCGACCATGGAAGCGAAGCCCATGCCCATCTGAATCGAGACGATCTGCCCTGCGACCACAAAGGCCTGGAAGAATAGCTGCAAGGAGAAACCCAGCACTGCACCGACGAGGATCTGCTCGGCAATCAGCAGCAGCCCGCTCAAGTCCAGCGCGTTAACCGGAGGCATCGGCGGTAACCCGGGGGCAATCACTACCGTGATCGCCAGGGTGAAATAAAGGCGCACTCGCTTGGGCACCAGGGTCGTACCGAAAACCGGCATGACCATCAGCAAGGCACCGACACGAAACAGCGGCAGCATGAACGTCGCCACCCAGGTACTGATCTGGGTATCGGTCAGCTGGAGCAGTGACATGGTTTAGCCGATGACCTGAGGAATACTGCCGTACAACTGCAGGATGTATTCCATGAAGGTCTGCACTAGCCACGGACCGGCGACGATCAACGTCACCAGCATCACCAGCAGGCGCGGCAAGAAGCTCAAGGTCTGTTCGTTGATCTGCGTAGCGGCCTGGAACATCGCCACCAACAGACCCACGAGCAAACTCGGAATCACCAGCACGGCAACCATCATGGTGGTCAGCCACAGTGCTTCCCGGAAGATGTCTACCGCAACTTCTGGCGTCATGGCGATACACCGCCGAAGCTGCTCGCCAGCGTACCGATGATCAACGCCCAGCCATCCACCAGCACGAACAGCATGATCTTGAATGGCAACGAAATGATCAGCGGCGAGAGCATCATCATACCCATGGCCATCAGCACACTGGCCACGACCAGGTCGATGATCAGGAACGGAATGAAGATCATGAAGCCAATCTGGAACGCGGTTTTCAGCTCGGAGGTGACGAACGCCGGGACCAGAATCGTCAGCGGAGCCTGATCCGGCGACGCGATATCAGTGCGTTTGGACAAGCGCATGAACAACTCCAGATCGCTGCTGCGAGTCTGGGCGAGCATGAAATCCTTGATCGGCACCTGTGCCTTGGCCACCGCATCCTGCGCGGTGAGTTTCTCCGCCAGATACGGCTGCAAGGCATCCTGATTAACCCGATCGAAGACCGGCGCCATGATGAACAGGGTCAGGAACAGCGCCATGCCCGTGAGGATCTGGTTCGACGGCGTTTGTTGCAGGCCGAGGGCCTGACGCAGGATCGAGAAGACGATGATGATCCGGGTAAAACTGGTCATTAGCATGACGAACGCCGGGATAAAACTCAGCGCAGTCATGATCAGCAGGATTTGCAGGCTGACCGAGTATTCTTGAGCGCCCGCGGCATTGGTGCCCAGAGTGATTGCCGGGATCGACAACGGATCGGCGGCGAACGCCAGCGGCGCGACCAGCATCAGGGCCAGCGTCAAGGTGATGCGTAGCGCACCCATTACTTCTTATCCTTATGATCCTTGCCCATCAGCTCCATCAGGCGCTGGGCAAACTCAGGGGTCGCTTTTTCAGTACCGCTGGGCATTTGCACCGGCTCCTTGAGCACGTGCAATGCGGTGATGGTGCCGGGGCTCAAGCCAAGCAGAATCTGCTCGTTGCCGACCTGCACCAGCATCAGACGGTCACGCGGACCCAGCGCGCGGGAACCGATCAGCTCGATCACCTGCCCCTTGCCGGCCGGCCCGGCCTGCTGGACCCGGCGCAACAGCCAGGCGAGGAAGAAGATCAACCCCAGCACCAGCAGCAAACCGAACACCAACTGCGTCAATTGCCCGGCCACACCGCTGCTGACCGCGGGTGCGGCGGCGCTGGCAGCGGTCGCTACCGGCTCGGCAGCCAGAACGCTGAACGGCAAGCCGAGCAAAACCCCCAGAACCTTTTTCACTCAGCGCAACTTCTTGATGCGTTCGCTTGGGCTGATCACGTCGGTCAGGCGGATGCCGAACTTCTCGTTGACCACCACCACTTCACCGTGAGCGATGAGCGTGCCGTTGACCAGCACGTCCAGCGGTTCACCGGCCAGACGATCAAGCTCGATCACCGAACCCTGGTTAAGCTGCAGCAAGTTGCGGATGTTGATGTCGGTGCTGCCGACTTCCATGGAAATCGACACCGGGATATCGAGAATCACGTCCAGGTTCGGACCGTCGAGGGTGACCGGTTCGTTGTTTTTCGGCACGCTGCCGAACTCTTCCATCGGCAGACGGTTGGACGACGAACTGGCGGCGTCGGCGGCCAGCAAGGCGTCGATGTCGTTCTGCCCGACGTCGCCGGTTTCTTCCAGTGCCGCAGCCCATTCATCGGCCAGCGCCTGGTCGTCCTGGGTGTTCATATCGTTAGCCATCAATTTGTCCTCGGCGGGCATCCATTCAATCAGGAGCCGTCAGTTAAAAGCACAGGGGGTTTGGAGCGCCGGTCAGCGGCGCTCGATCGGCTCGATCACTTGCAACGCGAGGTTGCCTTTGTGCGACCCCATCTTGACCTTGAACGCAGGCACGCCGTTGGCGCGCATGATCATCTCTTCCGGTATCTCAACCGGGATAATGTCCCCCGGCTGCATGTGCAGAATGTCTCGCAGGCGCAACTGACGACGGGCAACCGTGGCACCGATCGGTACGTCAACGTCCAGCACGTCCTGGCGCAAGGCATTGATCCAGCGCTCGTCCTGATCGTCGAGGTCCGACTGGAAGCCGGCATCGAGCATTTCACGTACAGGTTCGATCATCGAGTACGGCATGGTCACGTGCAGGTCGCCGCCACCACCATCGAGTTCGATGTGGAAGGTCGACACCACAACGGCTTCGCTCGGGCCGACGATGTTGGCCATGGCCGGGTTCACTTCCGAGTTGATGTACTCGAAGTTCACTTCCATGATCGCCTGCCAGGCTTCCTTCAAATCGACGAAGGCCTGTTCCAGCACCATGCGCACCACACGCAGTTCGGTAGGGGTGAATTCACGCCCTTCGATCTTCGCGTGGCGGCCGTCGCCGCCAAAGAAGTTGTCCACCAGTTTGAACACCAGTTTGGCGTCGAGGATGAACAACGCGGTGCCGCGCAACGGTTTGATCTTGACCAGGTTGAGGCTGGTCGGCACGTATAGCGAGTGCACGTATTCGCCGAACTTCATCACCTGCACGCCACCGACGGCAACGTCCGCCGAGCGGCGCAGCATGTTGAACATGCTGATGCGGGTGTAACGGGCGAAACGCTCGTTGATCATCTCCAGGGTCGGCATGCGTCCGCGGACGATGCGATCCTGGCTGGTCAGGTCGTAGCTTTTGACACTGCCGGGTTCAGCAGCGGTATCGGTCTGTACCAGACCATCGTCGACACCATGCAACAGCGCATCGATCTCATCCTGGGACAGCAGGTCCTGCACGGCCATGTCGTGTTCCTACTGCAGTACGAAATTAGTGAAAAGCAACTGTTCGATGACCACTTTGCCGAGTTCTTTCTGCGCCACTTCCTGGACGCTGGCCGTAGCTTTCTGACGCAGCATTTCCTGGCCGACCGGCGATGCCAGCGTGGCGAAATCCTGTCCGGAGAACAGCATGACCAGGTTATTGCGGATGACGGGCATGTGGACTTTGAGCGCTTCCAAATCGGCCTGATTGCGACCCTGCATGGTGATGCTCACCTGCATGTAGCGCTGACGACCGTTCTGGTTGTAATTGGCCACGAAGGCCGGAGCCATGGGCTCGAAAATCGCTGGCTGCTTGCCGACCGGGGCGGTTTCAGCTGCGGCGGCAGGCTTGCTCTGGGCGCTGTGCATGAAGAACCAGGTCGCTCCCACGGACAAACCGATCGCCAGCAGCAGGGCCACCACGATCACAATGATCAGCTTGAGTTTGCCTTTGGTTGCGGGGTCTTTTACTGCTGCTTCGCTCTTCGCCATGCCAATAATCCGTCACTATTCGGGTTTTCACAGTCGCACGGCAAGGCAAGAGCAAGTGTTATGCCAGAAGTGTCTGAGGGAAAACGGGAAGGACGGTCGACCGTGACCGAAAATCAAAAGATCGCAGCCTTCGGCAGCTCCTACAGGATGTACACAATCCAATGTAGGAGCTGCCGAAGGCTGCGATCTTTTAGGGGCGCCGCATTATCAGGCGTAGTAGTCGACGGCGCTGGAGCCGATGACGCTGGTGGTGCTGGCCGCTACTTCGGCAACTGTTGGCGCAAGCTCATCATCCATGGAGTCTAGGCGACCACCGCTGGCGCTGGTGCGTCCACCCTGGCTTTGACCCTGTTGAGCCTGTTCCTGCCCCTGACCCTGCCAGCCACGGGACTGATCGGAAACGTTGACGTCGACCTGGCCCATGCCCTGCTGCGCAAACATGTCACGCAAGCGATGCATCTGCCCGTCCAGCGCTTCGCGAACACTTGGATGGGCGCTCATGAACGTCACTTGGGTCTGCTGATCCGGAACCATGTTCACCCGAATGTCCAGGCGCCCCAGCTCAGCCGGTTGCAACTGGATGTCGGCCGCCTTGAGATTGGCACTGGACAGGTACATGACCCGGTTCACGACTTCTTCGGTCCAGCCGCTCTGATGCATGGCGATCGGTTGATTCACCGGCAATGCGTTCGCGGTTTTCGGCGTGGCCGCCTGGGTCAGTGCCGCCAGGCGGTTGGCGAAATCGTCGACCCGGGTATCGCTAGTCGCGGACTTCAGGTCCTTGAGACCGTCATCGATAAGACCGCTGAAGGCCTTGTCGCCGCCCTGGCCGGTGCTGTCCTTGTCGGCCTGCACATCGAGCATGCTCGCCATGCCGGCAGCGAAGTTCTGCGCCGAAGTAGCTTCGCCGTCAGCCTGGGCCTGGGCCGAGGTCGGTGCCGCTTTGGGCTGGGCCTGACTCGCCGCCGAAATATGGCCGCCCTGCTCCATGGCCATGCGCACGGCGGGCAGTGCGTCGAGGGGATCGGCTTCGGGATCGAAATTGGTGTCAGTGCTTGCAACGACCGGTGTCGTTGCCGCCGTCATAGCTACCTCGACCTGCGGTTGTGAGGTGACCACAACGGGTGGAGCTGCCGGTACCGGCGCTGGCACCGCAGGTTGCACTGCCTGCATCAACGCAGGATCCAGCGTCGGGTCAACGGGCGCGGTATCGGCAACCGGCGTCTGCGCAGTATCCGACCCGTCATCGCTGGCGGCATCGTCGTCAGCCTGCGCCGGCTTATCGGCGGGCAAGGATTTGCCGCTATCGGCAACCGCAGGTTCCGGGGCGGCAGACTTGTCGTTCCTGACGTCCTTTTTATCGGGGCTGTCCGGCGTTTTATCGCGTATCGGCTTGACCGATCCATCACCCGGCGCAGAAGGTTTGTTCTGGGCTTGATTGGCGTAGACCTGAGCGAAGCTGGACGCCTTGTCCCCAGGCTCAGCGGCCGGCGCCGGTGTATTGGCGGAAGCGGCTTGAGTCTTGGCTTGCGCGGCGGCCTGAAGAAGCATATTGGGGGTAACGGGCATGGAACAGTCTCCGCTGCACTGGGATCGTAGGTACAGTTGACGGAGAGTAGTGCAAGGGTCGCGCCAGGTTTGAGTGACAGGCGCTAAAAGCGCCGGACGGTCTCATTGGCTGAGAGGGAACGCTGACGCTCCGCCTCATAGAGAGGCCGGACAATGGCAAATTCGCCATCAATTTCCCCGATCAGCTTTTCGATGCCCGCGAGGCTTTTTTGCTTGGCGCGCTCCTCCAGCTCCTGGCACAACTCGGCCAGGCGAATGGCGCCCATGTTACTGCTGCTGCCCTTGAAACTATGGGCAGCATTCATGAGTTGCGCGGCATCTCCAGCCATTCGCAAGATGCGTAAACGCTCTTCGGAATCGGCGAGAAAGGTATCCAGCAACATCGGATACTCATCCTCCATGACCTCTTGCAACGCGTTCAGCACGTCGCGGTCCAGGTGTGTGTCAGCCACTTGCTCACTCCTTGATCAAGAATGCGTGGATTATGCCAGAGCCTCCCAGAAAAACTCCACGCGGGCACTTCGTCCATCGTCGGACCAACTCGCATTGTGGCCCAGCTGACGGATCAGACTGACGCCACGCCCCGACAGACGGACACCATCGACGGGCCGCTCCATCACCCGCGCGACATCGAAACCCTTGCCACTGTCTTCAACCCGAACCGTCAGGCACCCGCCCTCGCCTTTGGGTGCCACCTGCAAATGCACCCGCACGAAACCGTCCTGCAACTCGTCCAGACGTGCATTGCGTTGCTGATAATAGCGGGTAAAGCCCGAGGCATCGCGCTTGAGCGCCGAATCCAGCCCCAGCACTCCATGCTCCAGGGCATTGGAATACAGTTCGGCCAACACACTGTAAAGCGCCCCGCTCTGAGCCCGCAGACCGTGGACCTCAAGCAGCAATTGCAGAAGATACGGCAGCGGATTGAAGCGTTTGAGCGTGGCGGCGCGAAATTCGAAACTCACTGACCAGTCCAGCGGGCAGGACTGACCACTGTCGGAATACACCAGCGCCGGCGGGCTCAGTTGTGCGGCCTCCAGCAGACTGACCTCGACCATGCTCACGTCATCACGGGCCTCGCCGCGGAAGTCCCGCAACGCCTGCTCGATCTCTTCGAACAACTCATCAGGCTGACGATTGGCCGCAAACACCTGCTCCAATCGCTCCACACCAAACAACTGTTCGTTGGCATCGCAGGTATCGATCACCCCGTCGGACAACAGGAAGACCCGATCCCCGACCGCCATCGGAAACACCTCGGTGCGGTCATCAAAAGATTGCGGGCTCAGCACGCCGAGCGGCAAATGCCGAGCCGTCAGCGGCGTTCGCTCACCGCTGGCGATGCTGCGCAGGTAACCGTCCGGCATTCCGCCGTTCCAGACCTCCACCGAGCGTCGCTGAAAACTCAGGCACAGCAGCGTCGCACAACAGAACATGTCCACCGGCAGGATGCGCTTGAGCTTGGCATTCATCTCGCGCAGGGTTTCGGACAGGCCATAACCCTTGGCGGTCATGCCATAGAACACTTCGGCCAAGGGCATGGCACCGACCGCAGCCGGCAAACCGTGACCGGTAAAATCGCCGAGCAGCACGTGCATGTCGCCGGCCGGGGTAAACGCGGCCAGCAACAGATCGCCGTTGAACAACGCATAGGGCGATTGCAGGTAACGAATATTCGGTGCACTCAGGCAGCCGGAGTGGGCCACCTTGTCGAACACGGCTTTGGCCACGCGCTGCTCGTTGAGCAGGTAGTCGTGGTGCCTGGCGATCTGGTCGCGCTGCTGCAACACCGTGGCCTGCAACCGCCGCAAGCGGTCCATCGCCTTGATCTTGGCGGCGAGGATCACCTGGTTGTAGGGTTTTGCCAGAAAGTCGTCGCCCCCGGCCTCCAGACAGCGGGCCAGCGCTTCGCTTTCGGTCAGCGAGGTGAGGAAGATGATCGGCACCAGGGTTTCCCCTGCCAATACCTTGATCTGCTGCGCCGCTTCGAAACCGTCCATCACCGGCATCATCGCGTCCATGAGCACCAGTTGCGGTCGTTGCTGGCGAAACGCTTCAACGGCTTCGGCACCGTTGGCGGCCGTCAGCACCTCATGCCCCTGGCGACGAACAATGGTCGACAGCAGCATGCGATCGGCCGCACTGTCTTCGGCGATCAGGATCGTCAGCGGTTCGAACAAGGGCTGCATGGCGGTCACGCCACGTCGAAGATTTGTTCGAAGTTGGAGATGGCGAGGATCTTGCGCACATCTGCGTTAGCGTTGGTCAACGTGATCTCGGCATTCTCGCCGCCAGCGTGATCACGCAATAGCAACAACATGCCGAGCGCTGAGCTGTCGAGGTAAGTGGCGTCTTTCAGATCCACTTCGAAGGATTCGGGTTTTGGCTGAAGATTTTCGTAGGACTCACGAAATTCCTGATGCTTGGCGAAATCGAATCGTCCCTTGACCGATATCGTCAGCTTTTGCCCATCCTGGGAGACTTCTGTAACAACTGGCATTTAACGGCTTCCTTGTCATTGGTGAACGTACGTGTACAAGGTTTAGCACTTGGCGAGTGCAGGAGCAAGGCGAGAAAACGGTTGAACCCTGCCTGATCAATAAGGATCCTGACGCGGCAACCGCTGGGACAACTCATCCAGCAGCTTTTGCTCGCGCCGGTCTTCCAGCCGCCGAGCCTCATCCATGTAGCGCAACACCAGTTTGCGCAGGCCTTCGACCCGGGCAAATGCCTGTTGCCAGGACTCCCGCGCCTTGTTCAGGTTGTTTTGATGCCATACCAGGCTTTGTCGCTGCTGGTCGATGGCGGTCCCCAGTTGCGCAAGGAAGCCTTGATAACCCAGCAGCCATTGGCCAGACACGCCACTGCTGCCGCGCACGATCCATTGTTCCTGATAGTCGAGACGAAAGGCTTCGAGGTCGGCCAGTTTGCTTTCGGCCAGACGGACTTGCCCCTGGAAGTGGCCCAGACGCAGGACCGCGGTTTTCTCGGCCTTTTCGGCCATTTCGACCACGGGGGCCAGGCGCGAGGCTCGGCTCTGGGCCATGGCCGGTTAGCCGCCAGCCGCGGGAGCGAAAATCGTGCCGAGATACGATTCGCTTTCACCCAGGCTGATGCTGTCGTTCAGGCCCTGGCGCAGGTATTTCACCAACTGCGGTTGCAGGGAGATCGCCAGGTCGGTCTCCCGATCACCTCCGGCCACATAGGCGCCGACGCTGATCAAGTCGCGACTCTGCTGATAACGCGACCACAGTTGCTTGAAATACTGGGCGCGCATCATGTGTTCGGGCGTAACCACCGACGGCATGACCCGGCTGATGGACGCTTCGATATCGATGGCCGGGTAATGACCTTCTTCAGCCAGCCGCCGGGACAGCACGATGTGCCCGTCGAGCACACCTCGCGCCGCGTCGGCAATCGGATCCTGCTGATCATCGCCTTCGGAGAGTACGGTGTAGAACGCGGTGATCGAACCGCCGCCCTTCTCCGCGTTACCGGCCCGCTCCACCAGTTTCGGCAGTTTGGCGAACACCGAGGGCGGATAGCCCTTGGTCGCCGGAGGCTCGCCGATGGCCAAGGCGATTTCCCGCTGGGCCTGGGCGAAACGGGTCAGGGAGTCCATGAGCAACAGGACGTTCTTGCCCTTGTCGCGGAAATACTCGGCGATTCGCGTGCAGTACATCGCCGCGCGCAGACGCATCAGCGGCGCATCGTCCGCCGGCGACGCCACTACCACCGAACGCTTGAGGCCTTCTTCACCGAGGATGTGCTCGATGAATTCTTTAACTTCACGACCCCGCTCACCGATCAGCCCGACGACGATGATGTCGGCCTCGGTGAAGCGGGTCATCATGCCCAGCAGCACACTCTTGCCCACGCCGGTACCGGCGAACAGGCCCAGACGCTGACCGCGACCGACCGTCAACAAACCGTTGATGCTGCGAATGCCCACGTCCAGCGGCTCGCTGATCGGTTCGCGCTTGAGCGGGTTGATGGTCGGGCCGTCCATCGGCACCCAGTCTTCGGCTTTCATCCCGCCCTTGCCGTCCAGCGCGCGACCGGCGCCATCAAGCACCCGCCCGAGCATGCTCATGCCCATCGGCAAGCGGCCGGTATCAGCCAGAGGAACCACTCGGGCACCGGGAGCGATGCCGGCAACGCTGCCGACCGGCATCAGAAACACCTTGCTGCCGGAGAAGCCCATGACTTCGGCTTCGACCTGCACCGGGTGATAACTGTCGTCGTTGATGACCATGCAGCGGCTGCCCATGGCGGCGCGCAAGCCCTCGGCTTCGAGGGTCAGGCCGACCATGCGCAGCAAGCGGCCTTCAAGGATCGGCGCGCCTTCCAGTTCCGTGGCCTCGGCGTAGCTGCCGAGGCGCTTGGCGAAGCTGGTGCGATCAAGGCGCATCGGGAACGTCCCGTTGAGGTTCGACCGGCACGACCGCTGGCTTGTCGCTGATCGGCAGTTCCAGGCTCAGATCCGGCTCGGCCGGGTGCAAGACCTGTTCGTGCAACTGATCGAACAGCTTGTCCATGACTCGCGCAACGCGAGTTTCGACCGTGGCATCGATACGGCTGTGTTCAGTCTCGACCCGGCAACCGCCGGGCAACAACGCCTCGTCCTCGACGATGCGCCAGGTTTCTTCATGGCGCTCGCGCAGGGCTTTGACCTGTTCGAAATCTTGCGGATTGATGTACAGCCGCACATTGCCCACGCCCAGCGGCAAGAGCTTGAGGGCCTCGCGCATGACGTGTTCGATCTGCGTCGAGTCAATGGCGAGTTCGCGCTGAATCACCTGCTTGGTGATGTGCTGCACCAGGTCGACCAGGGACTTTTCGATCAGGGTGTCCTGCTCGGCGATAGGCTCGAACAGATGGCCCATCAGTTGCTCCAGAGCGGAAATTTTGGCGGCCAGGGCCACCTCGGCTTCCTGGCGGACCTTGAGCGTGGTGCTGTGAAAACCTTCTTTTTCGCCCGTGGCGAAGCCTTCGTTGTAGGCCTCCTGGCGAATGCTTTCGAGTTCTTCGAGGGTCAGTGGCTGGACTTCATCCAGTGGCACTTCTTCCATTTCCGGCGGCTCGGGCTCAGGTTCCGGCTCGGGTTCCGGCACGAACGGATCGAAACTGGGCAGCGACCAGACGTCGAAACCATCGACGTCCTTGCCACGGATCAGGTCGGTGTTGGACTCATCATGTTTGGACGACATAGTGACCTTAGATCATCTCTTCGCCGCCCTTCCCGCCGAGAACGATTTCTCCGGCTTCGGCCATACGGCGGGCAATGGTGAGGATTTCTTTCTGCGCGGTTTCCACGTCGCTGACGCGCACCGGGCCTTTGGCCTCGAGGTCGTCGCGCAACAGTTCGGCCGCCCGTTTGGACATGTTCTTGAAGATCTTCTCTTTGACGCCTTCGTCCGAACCCTTGAGGGCCAGCACCAGCACGTCGGAAGACACTTCGCGCAGCAGCGCCTGAATACCGCGATCGTCGACATCGGACAGGTTGTTGAACACGAACATGAGGTCTTCGATCTGACCGGACAGGTCTTCGTCGACTTCGCGGATCGAGTCCATCAGCTGACCTTCGATCGAGCTGTCGAGGAAGTTCATGATGTCTGCCGCACGCTTGATGCCACCCAGGGTGGTGCGCGAGGCATTCGAATTGCCGGAGAACTGCTTCTCGAGAATCTGGTTGAGTTCTTTCAGGGCCGCAGGCTGCACAGTGTTCAGCGAGGAGACCCGCAGAATGATGTCCAGACGCACCTTGTGGTCGAAGTTGCCGAGTACTTCGCCGGCCTGGTCCGGATCGAGATACGCCACGACGATCGCCTGGATCTGCGGGTGCTCGTAACGGATCACGTCGGCAACGGCGCGCGGTTCCATCCACTTCAGGCTGTCGAGGCCACTGGTGTTGCCGCCCAGCAGGATGCGGTCGATCAGGCCGTTGGCCTTGTCTTCGCCCAGCGCCTGGGTGAGCATTTTGCGCACGTAGTCGTCGGAGCCGACGCCGAGGCTGGTCTGGTCGCCGACAATGTCGACGAACTCGCTCATCACCTGCTCGACCTGCTCGCGGTGCACGTTACCCATTTGGGCCATGGCCACACCCACACGCTGGACCTCTTTGGGCCCCATGTGGCGCAGCACTTGGGCGGCATCGGTGGAGCCCAGCGACAGCAGCAGAATCGCGGCTTTGTCGACCTTGCTCAGTTTGGCGGCAACGACTCGGTTATCACTCATCTGCGTTAATCCACTCTTTCACGACCTGGGCCACGCGACCCGGATCTTCTGCCACCAGACTCTTGATTGCGTTCAACTGTGCGTCATAGCCTTCGCTCGGGCTCGGCAGCAGAATGCTGGTCGGGCCACCGAGACTGACGCGGTCGTTGGCCAGTTCGCCGTCCAGGCCACCCATGCCACCCAACTCGACGTCGCTGCCGATGCCTAGCTGTTTGTCTTTGCCGCCGCCGGTGATGTTGTTGAGCACCGGACGCAGCACACCGAACACCAGCACCAGGATGAACAAGACACCCAGCACTTGCTTGACGATGTCCCAGAACCAAGGCTGGGAGTAGAACGGAATCTCGGCAATCACTTCACCGCGCTCGGCGGAGAACGGCATGTTAATCACGCTGACGCTGTCGCCACGGCTGGCGTCGAAGCCGACGGCGTCCTGAACCAGGCGAGTGAAGCGTGCCAATTCATCGGCAGTCCACGGCGCACGAGTGGTTTCACCGTTGGCCGCGTTGATCTTGACCTGGTCATCCACCACCACCGACACCGAGAGGCGATTCAAACGGCCCTGTTGTTGTTTGGTGTGGCTGATAGAACGGTCAAGCTCGAAGTTCTTGGTGGACTGTTGACGCTTGTCCGCCGGATACGGTGCAAGCATAGGCTGGCCGGTGGCCGGGTCCATGATTTGCTGACCGTTGGCATCCAGCAGTGGCTGGCCTGGCTGCACCATGCCGGCCGACGCGGTAGCGCCACCGGTGGTTTGCGGTGCGGAGGCAGGCGACGGCGGCTGGTTGCTCAGGGCTCCCGGCACACCTTGTGGGCCATTGCTGGCGGTACGCTGCTCGTTGACCGACTGCTCGCTGCGCAACGCCGGTTGGTCCGGGTTGAATTGCTCGGAGGTCGACTCAACGGCACTGAAATCCACATCGGCCGAGACTTCGGCTTTATAGCGATCGTTGCCCAGCACCGGTTGCAGAATGTTATGCACGCGCTGAGTCAGCATGCTTTCCATGCGACGGCTGTAATCGAATTGCTTGCCGGCCATGGTCAGTTCGGAATTTTCCGCCTGATCCGACAGCAGGTTGCCCTTCTGGTCGACGACAGTGATCTGGGATTTGCTGAGTTCGGGAACGCTGGTGGCCACCAGGTTGATGATTGCCAGTACCTGGCCAGGCTCCAGCGAGCGGCCGGCGTACAGTTCCACCAGAATCGAAGCGCTCGGCTTGCGCTCGTCGCGCACGAACACCGAACTTTTCGGGATCGCCAGGTGCACACGGGCACCCTTGACGTTGTTCAGGCTGGAAATGGTGCGGGCCAGTTCGCCTTCGAGACCACGACGATAACGGGTCGCTTCCATGAACTGGCTGGTGCCCAGGCCCTGGTCCTTGTCGAGAATTTCAAAACCGATGTTGCCGTCGCTGGGAGTGACACCAGCGCCCGCGAGTTTGATTCGCGCACGGGACAGGTCATCGGCCTTGACCAGCAAGGCACCGGAGTTCGGTTCAACGGTATAGGGAATGTCGGCTGCGGCCAGGGTATCCATGACCTGTTTGGCGTCCATACCGGCAAGGCTGCCGTACAGAGGCCGGTAGTCCGGCTGCTGGGACCACAACACCACGGCAAAGCCAATCGCCACGCTCGCAGCCAGGCCGACCAACAGGCCCACCTGACGCAACATGGTCATCTCGGAGAGGTTTTCCAGGAAGGACAACCCGAACAGCGGCGGCTTGCCGTCTATTGGAGTGGCCTTGGCCGGAACATTATCGGCGACTGCTTCTGCCATGACTCAAATCGTCCTTAAACCGGCATCTGCATGATGTCTTGGTATGCCTGAACCAGCTTGTTGCGTACTTGGGTCAACGCTTGGAAAGACACGCTGGCCTTCTGCGAGGAAATCATCACGTCCGTCAGGTCGACGCCACTTTTGCCGATCTCGAAGGCACTGGCCAACTGATTGGACGCCTGCTGGGTGTCGTTCACTTTATTGACGGCCTGACCGAGCATGTCGGAAAAGCTGCTGCCACCCACTTCAGGAACAGCAGCCGTCGATTTTGACGCAGACATGGCATCCATTTGCATGGAACGCATGTCCAGCATCAATCGATTGAATTCAATACCTTGGCTCATGGCTTCTCTCTTTGACGAGCTACGTCTTTGGCGACCCGCAATTTTTTGACACTCACTCGGCGGGTAGTGAGGTGTTAGCAACAAGGGTGCCAGCTCCGTGGCTGCTCTAAACAAAAGCCGTCCCCGGTTTTGCATGGCTAACGAATCAGGTGGCGAACAAATAAGCTTCCACGTCCATTCCGGCGTCACGCATCTGCGCCAGCTTGTAACGCAGGGTGCGCGGACTGATGCCCAGTCGCTCGGCGGCCTCTTTGCGACGACCGCGTTCGGAGCGCAAGGTGTCGATGATCATCTGGAATTCACGGCGACGCAGGTCATCGCCCAGCGCCCCGGCCGATTCGGCGTCGACTTCTACTGCGCGCACAGTCGTCGGCGCCAATGCCGGCAACGGCGCACACGCCACAGGCCCGGCCAGGCAGAAATCCTGCGGCTGGATCAAACCGCCCTGCTGCAGAATCAAGGCACGCTGGATCGCGTTATCCAGTTCACGCACGTTGCCCGGCCACGGATAACCAATCAGGCACGCCTGTGCCTCAGGCGAGAGCTTCGCCGCGGCATGCTTCATTTTATTGACGTACTTGGCCAGAAGGCGCTCGGCCAATGGCAGGATGTCGGCGGTACGTTCGCGCAACGGACGCCAGGCCAGCGGAAACACCGACAGGCGATAGTAGAGGTCTTCACGAAAACGCCCCGCCGCCACTTCACCCGCAAGGTCACGATTGGTGGTTGCCACGACCCGAATATCCAAGGTGATCGGCTTGCGTGCGCCAACTCGCTCGACTTCACGCTCCTGCAAAACCCGCAACAACTTGGCCTGGAGCCCGAGGGGCATCTCGGAAATTTCGTCGAGCAGGATAGTCCCGCCATCAGCCTGTTCGAACTTGCCGGCCTGCGCCGCGATGGCGCCGGTGAACGAGCCCTTTTCGTGACCGAACAGCGTGGCTTCGAGCATGTTGTCGGGGATGGCTGCGCAGTTGATCGCAATGAACGGCTGACTGGCGCGATGGGAGTGCTGATGAATGTAACGCGCCAGCACTTCCTTGCCGGTCCCGGACTCACCGGAGATCAACACCGTGGAATCACTGCGCGCCACCCGTGCGGCCAATTCCAGCAATTGCGCACTGGCCGGCTCAAACGCTACAGGCCCCTCACCCTCGGTCGCACCGAGACTGCCCAGCGCATGACGCGCCACCAGATCGAGCAATGCCTTGGGCTCGAACGGTTTGACCAGGTAATCCGCCGCGCCCTGGCGCATCGCATCGACTGCCCGCTCGACAGCGCCGTGAGCCGTCATCAGCAGCACCGGCAGCTGCGGCTGACGAGTGCGCAGCAATCCGAGCAGTTGATGGCCGTCCATTCCCGGCATGTTGACGTCACTCAGCACCAGGTTGAACGCCTCATTACCAACTGCCGCCAGCGCTTCTTCTGCCGAGCCGACCGCCGTGTAGTCGTGCCCCGCGAGCAGCAGCGTATCCGCCAGTGCTTCGCGTAACGCGCGGTCGTCCTCGACCAGCAAAACCTTGATTGCCATGTCCTTCACTCCGCTCCCTGAGCGCTGGGCTTTTCACCCGAAAAAAGCGGCAGGATCACCTGCGCACACGTGCCGCGACCGAGCCGCGAGCGCAGCTGCAATTCTCCTTGATGAGCGCGCGTCACTGCCTTGACCACGGTCAGGCCGAGGCCGGTTCCAGTGGTTTTAGTGGTAAAAAACGGCTCACCGAGTCGTGCCAGTACTTTCGCGTCGATACCACTGCCACTGTCACTGACAGATACGCGCAGGTTGTTGTCACGGGTATAGAAATGGACTTTCAAACGCACATCGCCGGCGCTGGCCTGGATGGCGTTCTCGATCAGGTTCAGGATCGCCCCGACCAGCGTGTCGCGATTGCACAGCAACTCGCCCGAATGACTGTCGCACTGCCAACGAATCGGCAGGTCCTGCACATGGGTCAGCGCGGCCGCCTGCAGCGACTGCATCAGCATTTTTGGCGTGACGCGATCAGTCAGCGGCAGCTCGCCACGCGCAAACACCAGCATGTCGCGAACTTGATGCTCCAACTCATGCAGACGCTCTTTCAGGCGCCCGGCAAAACGCTGCTGGGTCTCGACCGGCAACGCTTGCTCAGTCAAATGACTGGCGTAGAGCAAGGCGGCGGACAAGGGGGTACGGATCTGATGAGCCAGCGAGGCGACCATTCGGCCGAGGGACGAGAGTCGTTCGTGGCGGGCCAGTTGATCTTGCAGATGACGGGTTTCAGTCAGGTCGTTGAGCAACACCAACTGACCGGGCTCTGCATCCAGCGAGCGAGTAGAGATCGACAAACGCCGACCGTCCTTGAGCGAGATTTCGTGACCATCGTCTTCACGGGGCGCAAAGCAGCGGGCAATGACATGACGCCACAGCTCGCCTTCGAGGGGCAGACCGAGCAGCTCACAAGCAGCGGGGTTGGCTTCGCGCACGATGCCTTGGGCGTCGATGACGATGACGCCGCCGGGCAACAGATCGAGGAGGTTTTGCAGACGGTTGGCCAGGCGTTCTTTTTCCGCCAGTTCCTGCATGCGCTGAGCACTGACCACCGCCAGCTCACCCTTGAGCTCGGTGACCCGGGCTTCGAGCATGCTGTAGGAATCGGTCAATTGACTCGACATCTGGCTGAACAGTGCAAACGCCTGCTCAAGGCCAAGCCGGCTCGCCTGCTCTACGGACGACGGTTGTCCCGAAGCGTCAGGGACAGGAGACATCTGGGCGGCTTGGGGCATTGTGCTCTCTCGCTTGGCTGACCGTCAGTTAAACGGAACGTTGCGAGGGATGTAGCAATACCCGTGCCTAAAAAAAACCGCCTATAAATGAAGGACTTGAAAAACAGGCGTCAATCATCCGCCTGTTCATCTCCATCACGACGGCTCATGCCGTACTTGCGCATCTTTTCCACCAGTGTGGTGCGACGAATGCGCAGGCGTTCGGCGGCGCGCGCAACGATGCCATTGGCATCATCCAGCGCCTGCTGAATCAGCCCTTGTTCCAGACCACCGAGGTAGTCCTTCAGGTCCAGACCTTCCGGCGGCAACAGGGCGCCAGCAGAGAAGTCCGGAGCATGACCGTTGATGGCCACGCGTTCTTCAAGATCGCTGCGCAAGCTGTCGACCAGTTGCTCGTCTTCGTCATCGACGTAACGGAATTTCTTCGGTAGCTCGACCACGCCGATCACCCCGTACGGATGCATGATCGCCATGCGTTCCACCAGGTTGGCGAGCTCGCGGACGTTGCCCGGCCAGCCGTGGCGGCACAGCGACATGATCGCCGCGGAATTGAAACGGATCGAGCCACGCTTCTCGTGCTCCATGCGCGAGATCAACTCGTTCATCAGCAGCGGAATGTCTTCGACACGCTCGCGCAGTGGCGCCATTTCGATCGGGAACACGTTCAGGCGGTAGTACAAGTCTTCGCGGAAGGCGCCGACCTCGATCATGCTTTCGAGATTCTTGTGGGTCGCCGCGATGATCCGCACATCGGCGCTCTGGGTCTTGTTGCTGCCCACGCGCTCGAAGGTGCGTTCCTGCAATACGCGCAGCAACTTGACCTGCATCGGCAACGGCATGTCACCGATTTCATCGAGGAACAGCGTGCCGCCATTGGCCAGTTCGAAACGCCCGGCGCGGCTGGTGATTGCCCCGGTGAAGGCGCCCTTCTCGTGGCCAAACAGTTCGCTTTCCAGCAACTCGGCCGGGATAGCCCCACAGTTGACCGGTACGAACGGCGCGTCACGACGCTTGGAGTGATAGTGCAGGTTGCGCGCGACCACTTCCTTGCCGGTCCCGGACTCACCGAGGATCAGCACACTGGCATCGGTGTCGGCGACTTGCTGCATCATCTGGCGGACGTGTTGAATCGCCCGGCTGGTGCCGACAAGACTGCGGAAAAGATTGGGTTCACGGTGACGACCGCGCTCGCGGGCCTGGTCGTACATCTCGCGATAGACCTGGGCACGGTGCAGGGAGTCGAGCAACTTGCTGTAGCTGGGCGGCATTTCGAGGGTCGAAAGCACTCGGCGACGCTGGTCGTCTGGCAAGTCAACGGAAGAATTATCACCCATTAACAAAACCGGAAGGAACTCATCCCAGGTTGAGAGTGTCTTTAACAGGCCCGTAAGTGCGCCAGGAGCATTGACCGTCCCGATGAGGACACAGATTACTTCGCGACTTGATGACAATGAGCCGACCGCCTGCTGCCAGTCATGGCTACCGCAGGGTAAATTTTCTTCGCCAAGAAAATTTAAAATCACCGCCAGGTCGCGGCGGCGGACGCTATCGTCATCAATCAGCAGAATTTTGGTTTCACGCCACATGCAATAGCAACTTCCCTAGTCAACTCAATGCCCAAAATGATGGGGCAAGCTAGACGCTTGCAGGCACGTTATGCCTGTAGACGCCTGAAATCTGGAATCAGCCACTAGTTAAGTCAAAAAACCGTGCACAGTCAAATTTATGGCGCACTATGTTTGGATTAACCGGGAATTAATTAACCAAACAGATGGTAAACCTTTGCCGCGCTCTGCGCATGGGTGATCTGCGACATCTCGTCAACTATCGCTTGGCGCTCTCCCATCGTCGCACTCAGCAAATCCTTGTACACCGCCAACAGCCCTTCCAGATTGCTCCGCAACGCTTCTTCGTCGATCGGCGCCTCGCTCAGCACCTCATCGACGCACTCGCGACAGGCCGTATCCAGTTCGCTGATCGCATCCCAATTACGCGCCGCCAAGGCGTCAACCAAGGCTTCCCGGGTTTCTTCAATCCGCTGCAGTGCTTGACTCATGGCGCTATCCTCAGACCCGCAGGCCTATTGGTTTGCAATTGCATCCCAGCCGCTTTTCAGGGTATCGAGCAGACCCGATACTTCGTCGATGATCGCTGCATCGTTGTTGCGATTGGCTTCCATCAGCCGCGTCATCATGTAGGCGTACAAATTGTCGAGCTGCTGCAACGAAGCCGGATCTTCGGTCTTCTCCGGGTTCAGGCCGTCACGTAGGCCAATGATGATGTCTACGGCCTTGCCGAGCATCAATCCCTTGAGTGCGATGTCACCCCGTTCCATTGCGCCCTTGGCTTGAGCCATGCGGTCCAGCCCACCCTCCATCAGCAACTGAACCAGGCGATGGGGATTGGCTTCAGAGATCTGAGCATGGGAATTGACCTTCTGATACTGGCGAAGGGCTCTCATGGGATTCATGTTTCTACCTCGTGACAGACAACAAATGAAAATAGGTTTGCTCTGATCATTATGTCGACTGGTCGACACAAAACTTTAACGCCAACCCGCTACCCAAGAAAAAACCCAGGCGCTGTAATGACAGCCGGCCTGGGTTTTTTTATGCCTGATCCGGATCAGTCGGACTTCGGATTGTTCAGTGCGTTGAGCGTGGTCATGATGCTATCGCTTTGCGCCCGCAGCTTGGCCACCAAAGAGTCCATCGCGGTGTACTTGGCGGTCAGGCTCAACTGCAGGCTGGACATCCGCGAATCGAGGGTGTCCTGCTGCTTCTTCAAGTCGGTCAGGCTGTCGCTCAGGCTTGCCGATCGCGCGGCGAACACGCCGGTCTTGCTCAGGGCGAAGCTGTCGGTCGCGGTTTTCATACGCGCCAGCAAACCGGTATCGCCAGTAAAGATCGCGTTGATGTCGGCGGCATTGGTCAGCACCGCAGTATCCCACTGCTTGTCGTCGATCGTCAGGGTGCCGGTTTTCTGGTCCGTCTGCACGCCAAACTGGGATAACGCTTTCATCTGGCCCGTGCCCGACATTGCGTTCAGCTCGGTGCGTACGGCAGACACCAGTGAGCGCAACGAGGCATCGCCGGTCAGGGCACCGGACGTTATCGAACCATCGGCGTTTGTGGTGACCTGGGTTTCGGCATTGGCAGCCTTGATCAAAGCGTTGTAGGTGTCGACAAAGCCTTTGACCGAAGACTTCAGCGTCGTGCTGCTGGCGGCCACGGTAATGGTGCTCGCTGTCGGCGCGGAAGCACCGGCTGCGGTGGGAGAAATTCCTGTCAGCTTGACGGTCACCCCACTCACGGCGTCGGCGATGGTGTTGGTCTTGGATTCCATGACCAGCCCGTCAAGGGTGTACTTGGCGTTCTGCGGCGGAGCGAGGACCGAGGTGCCGGTTTCCAGGCCCGAGTTGCCCGACAAGGTCAGGTCCGTACCGACACCGGTGGTGGTCGACGTCATCACGAGTCGAGAGCCACTGGCGTCGGTCAGAATGTTGGCGCTCAAGCCCTGGTTGGCATACTGCGAGTTGATCGAGTCTCGAACCTGCTGCAGCGTTGCGCCGACCGGAATGCTTACGTCGTAAGTGTTGCTGCCCTGCTTGATGCTCAGCGTGGTTGGCACCGCGCCTGCGTTGATGACCGTCGAAGCGCCAGCCGCGTAGACCTTGGACGAAATCTTGGACGCCGTGGCCAACTGAGTGACCACCAGCGAGAAACTGCCGGCCGCCGCGCCATTGCCGGTGGTGACAGTGGCTACTTTTTCATCGGAGGTCGAACCGGTCAGCCCATTGAAGCTGGAGGCAGTCTTCATGTTGTCCAGCGCACCACGGAACGCATCCAGCGCTGCCTGGATCTTACCGATCGACGATAGCGAGGTAGTCGCTTTCAGCGTCTGGCTGTTGATCTGTGTCTGCTTCGGTGCCCTTTCGGAATCCACCAAAGATTTCACGATCGCCTGGGTATCGATGTTCGAACCAATACCGCTAACCGTTGTACCCGCCATCATCTCTCTCCTTATCCAGTGGCTGTCGTTTTCTTGACTTAGAGCGTCTAGTCAGCGACAGCAACAAAATTCATGCCAGCTCAAGCCTTGGCGTTAAACAGCAAGCTGCTGGCGTCCGTCAGGCTCTGTGCAAGCTTCAATGCAGTTTCCGAAGGGATCTGGCGAATCACGTCACCGGTTTCGGTGGCGATGACCTTGACCACGACCCGGCCGGTGGAATCATCAATGGTAAAATCCAGCTTGCGCTGGGCAGCCTGGACGAATTCCCTAATATCGGTCACGGCTTTTTCCAGGTCGTCACGCTTGGGCTCGGAGCCCGATTTGGCGACGGGCTCAGCCTTGGGCTGTTCCTGTTTGGCAGCAACGGTCGGCGTTGTACCCTGAGGGGCAACGGCTGGATAAGACAGGTTCAACTTGACGCTCATGTCCATGCTAAATCTCCTCATCACGGAAAAGACGAAAGGGCACGTAAACGCGCCCTTCCGTCAGTCACCAAGCGCTGATATTACTGAAGCAGTTTCAGTACAGCGGATGGCAGCTGGTTAGCCTGAGACAGGATCGCGGTGGAAGCCTGTTGCAGGGTTTGTTGCTTAGTCAGCTGAGCAGTTTCCGACGCGAAGTCGACGTCCTGGATCACGCCACGAGCAGCAGTGGAGTTGTCCGAGATGCTGCGCAGGTTCGACACGGTGCTGTCGAAACGGTTTTGTACGGCACCGAGGTCAGCACGCTGGGAGTCGATGTTGGCGATCGCTTGCGAGATCACGTCAACAGCGTTTTGTGCGTTGGCAGCAGTGGTCACGTCAGTGTTGCTGACCACGGTTTTGGCCGAGCTGACGGTAGTACCGGCAGCAACGAACAGGCCAGTTGCACCAGCGCCGTTCATCGAGTAGCTGTTGGTGGAGTTCAGCGAAACTGCGCCAGTTACCTGAACTGCAGTGGCAGCGGCAGCAACACCAGCGCCGTAAGCACCGGAACCGTCTTTGGCCTGAACCGAGATACCGGCGATGGCACTGGCGTCACCAGCGTTCAGGATGATGTTCTCGCCGGAATCGGATTTGACTTCCAGGCTGTTGGTGGTGGCGTTGAAGTTAACGCTGATGCCCAGTTTGGCAGCGTTGGACTTCAGTTGGTCAGCCAGGCCAGCAGTGTCGGTTACGCCGACCATGTTGACGGCTGCGCCAGCGCCTACCTTGATGGTGAAGTTTGCAGTACCTGGCAGAGCACCAGTGATCGCCGCGGTGTTTACAGTGAACTTGGCTTCAGTGCTAGCAGTAGCCGACAGGCCGCCGATAACGCCGTTCAGCTGGGCAGCGGTCGTTTTTGCAGACTGTCCAGTAACGGTGGTGATGTTAGCGGTTTGGCCGCCACCGGTAACAGCGATGGCACCACCGGTCACACCGGCCAGGCTTGGCGGGATGGCCACACTTTTCAGCTGCTGGGAGCCGATGTTGTTAGCGGATACGTCGCCCAGAGTCATGTTGATGGTCTGGTTGGCGTTAGCGCCTACCTGGAAAGCGGTAGTACCGAAAGAACCGTCCAGCAGGTTACGACCACCGAAGGTAGTGGTGCTGGCGATACGCGACAGCTCGGAAGTCAGAGCCGAGTACTCGGCGTTGTTCGACTTACGGTCATCGGCGCTTGGCGAACCGTTCGCGGAAGCCAGGGCCAGGGTACGCATTTTTTGCAGGATGTTGGTGGATTCCTGCATCGCGCCTTCAGCAGTTTGCGCGATGGAGATGCCGTCACCGGCGTTCTTGATGGCAGTGCCCAGGCCGTTGATCTGGCTGGTCAGACGGTTGGAGATTTGCAGGCCGGCCGCATCGTCTTTAGCGCTGTTGATTCGCAGGCCGGAAGACAGACGTTGCATCGAGTTTTGCAGGTTGCTGGAAGCTTTGTTCAGGTTGTTCTGAACAGTCAACGATGCAAGGTTGGTGTTTACTGTTAAAGCCATGACGAAATCCTCGTTGGATGGATACTGCGGCTTCCGGCCCTGACATCCGTCGGGTGTGGCCTAGAGAACCTACGTAATAGTTATCGTCGTGAAGAGGCTTTGCTTGAGGGGTTTTTTGCAAATTTTTAGTGGCAGCTTGCCAGCCCTTTAGTTTCAAGGCTTTAGAGCCAGAAATTCGGCGCCAGTAAAACGCAAAACGCCCGGAAACTTTCGCTCCCGGGCGTTTTTTTATAGCTTCATTGCTACGCAGCCGATCAACCGCGAAAGAGAATCGCCGAGCCCCACGACAGGCCTACGCCGAAACCACTGATGGCCACACGGGTCCACTTGGAATCGAACACGTGATTCTGCAACAGCAATGGAATACTCGAAGACACCGTGTTACCGGTTTCGAGCATGTCCTTGATGAACTTCTCCGGCTCGCCTTCTTCGAAGCGACGTGCAACGGCATCGACAATCGCCGCACTGCCCTGGTGAATGCAGAAGGCGTCGATATCGTGCGCCTGCAAGTTGGACTCATCCAGCAGCTCATGCAAATGGGCCGGGACTTTCAGCAAAGCAAAGTTGAAGACCTGGCGGCCGTTCATGAAGAACACGCCATCGGTGACCTTGAGGTGCGGCGCACCGGAACCGTCAGTGCCAAACTTCGACTTGCCCAGCTGCCAGACAGCGTTTTCGCCCATCCAGGTCGCAGTGGCGGCATCGCCGAACAGCATGGTGGTGTTGCGGTCTTCCGGGTCGACAATCTTCGAGTACGGATCAGCCGTCACTAGCAGGCCATTTTTCAACCCCGTCGCTTCCATGAACCCCTTGAGGGCATAGATGCCGTACACGTAGCCAGAACAGCCCAGGGAGATATCGAACGCGGCAACATGGGTTGGCAGCCCCAGCTTGTCCTGCACGATCGCAGCGGTATGCGGCAAGCCTTCTTCGTCACCGTTCTGGGTGACGACGATCAGGCAATCGATGGATTCACGTTTGAGTTCGGGACTGGAGGCGAACAGGGCATTGACTGCTTCAACGCACAGATCCGAAGTTTCCTGATCGGCACCCTTGCGCGGCAAAAACGCCGAGCCGATCTTGCCAAGGATGAAGGTTTCGTCCTTGTCGAACTTTGCACCCTGGGCGTAATTGTCAACCCCGGCTGCCGGCACGTAACTCGCTATGTTTTTTATGCCAATCATTATGGCTTCCCAATAATAAACAGCTGAATATCACCGCTCGCTGAATCGAGGGCGTCTACAGTCAGGGCTCAACCCCTAGAGGTGGCAACGTCGGGCCTCAAGGATCGCCTTGATCAGGCCCACCACCTTCACCGCCCGCGGACAGGATACAGTGAAGATGCGCGTTTTGACTGGCGGGTCACTCAGAGATCAGTGCTTTATTTCATTTTGTGACCCCAGCGCAGTCCGGACCTGCCTCGATCTTCTCAAAAAAAACGCAAAAAAAAAGCCAGCCCCTGATGACAGGGACTGGCCGCGAGCCGTCAAGACCGACTCAAAGCTTGTTGAACAGGCCCAGCTGGGAAATCTTCGAGAACGCCAGTTGTGCCGCTTGCAGCATGGTTTGCTGCAAGGTCAGACGTGTCAGCACTTCCGCAGGATCGGTGTTCTTGATCGAGTTACCCGTCGCCTCGTTGATCAGCCCTGTGCTCTGGTTCTGTTCGGCTTGCATGTCCATCACGTTACCCCGGGCACCGATGGCGCCACGGGCCAGGTCGACCTGGTTCTTGGCATTGCCCAGGTTGGCAATTGCCGAAGCCACGGTATCTTCCATAAAGCGCTGCGCGGTCGGGTTGCCTTGGGTCGGTGTGTTAAGCGCCTGACGCAACTGGCTGATGGTATCCAGCACGTTCTGGGTCTGGTGCGTATTGACCGCGATGTCGAACTGATCGCCCGCAGCGGGCGCCCCCCCGCTGAGGGTAAAGCTGACGCCGGCCGCCGTCGCCACGCCAGCCGCCACAGTCCCCGAGGTGACCGGTGTGCTGCTGCTGGTCAATGGACGAGCGAAAAGGTCGAAGGTTGTAGGGCTGGTGAATTTCAGAACCGCCCCGCCTTCAGGGAAAAAGCTTTGATAATCCGCAGCATTGGTCACCGAAGTCTGGCCCACCAAAGCTGTCGATCCGTTGTTCGGCGCACGATTGCTGACAAAGCTGTCCGGCTTGGCCGTCAACTGGAAACTGTGACCGGCGATCACCGCGTCGGCGTTGGTGGCGTTGTCACCGGCCTGGAAAGTGATATCCAGTTTAAAGGTCACGCCACGGAAGTTGACGTCGGAGCCGCCCTTGGTGTTCGGATCAAACACACCGCCCTGACTTGCCTCGGCGGTCACGTCATTGCCCAAGGCATCCGTGATCGAAAACTGGGTGCTGCTGGTGAACGCCAGGGTATACGGCTGACCGCTACGGAAATTCGCATCGAAAGCCGGGCCGGAACTCACCAGGCCCGGCGACAGGGCCACACGCCCGTCATTGACCGCCGGCGCAGTCATGGTGGTCGAGCTTCGAGCGGCGTTGATGGCCTGCTGAAACACGTCCCAACCGGTGTCATTGAGCCCCAGCGACATCGAGTCACCGATTTTCAGCTCCAGCTGGGTCTGGTCACCCTGATAGCTGTAGGTGCCGTCGCTATTGCGCGCAAACGGCTGAGTGTTGTTGCTGGCGCCGGAAAAGATGTACTTGCCGTTGGCATCCTTGCTGTTCATCAGGCTCAGCAATTGGTCTTCGGCCGCGCCGAGCTCCGACGCAATGGATTTGCGGTCATCGTCGTTCAACGAACCGCCACCGGCACGCACCGTCAACTCGCTGACTTTCTGCAGCACGTTGTTGATGCTGTCGAGCACGCTTTCTTCCTGCGCCTGAGCGGTGTTCAACGAGCTGATGTTCGTGGTGTACTGACCCAGCATGGCTTTTTGCTGATCGAGTTGCAGCAGGCGGGCCGCACCGACCGGATCATCCGCCGCTGTCTCAAGCTTCACACCACTACTGGCCTGCTCGGCCGACTTCAGCAGGTTATTGAAGTTGCGCTGATAGTTGGCAGCCGTCGTCGAGTAGTACTGTGCAGTAGAAATACGCATGTTCTACGGCTCCTTAAAGGGCATTAATCAGAGTGCTGAAGATTTCCTGCGCAGTCTTGATGATCTGCGAAGAGGCCGAATAGTACTGCTGGTATTTGATCAGGTTGCCGGTCTCTTCATCGAGATCAACGCCCGACAGCGAGTCTCGAGCGTTCCTGGCCTGGGTCAGGATGGAGTCAGTCGCGGTGGCATCCATTTGACCCTGTTTGGTCATGGAGCCGACCGAGGAGACAAGACCACCGTAGGCCTCAGTGAAGCTCACGCCCGGGCTGGTAGCGTTGGCACCGATCGTGGCCTTGGTTTGCAGACCGAGCAACGCTTGCGAATTGCGGTTGTCGGTACTATCCGGCGCCGTCATCGAGATATTGAAACTGTCGTCCTTGGCGGGACTGCCACTGACAGTCATCGCGACCTTGAAGGTTTTCGCAGCGCCCCCGGCGTCCGTGTAAGGCACCGAAATACTCAGATCATTGTTCTGACCAGGCACGATGCTGCCGGTCCCGATGCTGGTGCCCTTGGCGTCGAACACCTCATAAGCGGTGCTGCTGGTCATGAGCAGACGAACCGGCATCGCCGCCTTGACCGCCGTCTGTACTTCCAGGCGCTGCACCGGATCGTAGATATCCAGTGCAGTACTCAACGCTGGCTGGCTGACAGCACCGGTGCCGTCATTGCCCGAGGCCTTGGTGGACGTCAGCGGAGCGGCTGTGGCCAGGGTCTTGGCGTCAGTCATGACGGTGGTCATGTCTGCCGCAGAACTGCGCGTCGGGGTAATCTTGAAAGTGTCGCCGGCCTTCACCGGTCCAGCATTGAGGCTCAGGCTGAAGCCGTCGATGACCGGGGCTGCGGCCGGGGGCACAGGCAGGGTGAAACTGCCCATGTCGGTATTATCCGACAGACGACGCACGCTGTAGCCGGTGGCACTAGTGAAGGTCACCTGGTAATCGCTGGCCGTCAGCTTGCTGGTGTCCTTGATGGTGACGTCAAGGTTGCCGGAGGTCGGGTCGTTGTTGCCATTGGCGATGCTGCGCTGGCTGATGGCCTTTAGGCTATTGATGTCGTTAAACAACGCCGAGCCGAAATTGCCGTTCTGATCCAGCCCCTGCCCCAACTGCTTGTTGACCTGATCGGCCACCACCATGGCGATGCGACCCAGGCCGTTGACGGCTGGCGTCAGTACGTCGTCGCGGTAACGCAACAGACCGCCCATCTCGCCGCCGCTGACTCGCGAAGTGATATCAATCGTCGAACTGCCGCGATCCATGATGATCGAGGACCGGGTAGGGTCATTCTTGTCGGCCGCCACGCGCAACGTATTGACCGTATCACCGATGACCAGCGGCTGACCGCTGCCCAGATAAATATCCAGCCTGCCGTTGGTTTCTGTGACCTGCGTGCCTACCAGCTCGGAGAGCTGGCGAACGGTCTCGTTGCGCTGGTCCAGCAGGTCGTTGGGCATGCCGCCCGAACTACCGGCCTCGCTGATTTTCTTGTTGTAGGCCGCAACAGTCGCCGCCAGCTTATTGACCTGCTCAGCCATCGAGCCCAGCTGATCGTTGATGTACGTGCCTTGCTGATTCAATTGCTGGGAGATGGCATTGAAGCGACTGCTCAACCCCTGGGCATTGGTCAACAATGCTTGACGTGCAGCGCTGTCATTGGAGTTGGCGGACAGCGTTTGCAACGACGAGAAAAACGATTGCAACGTTTTCGAAATACCGGTGCCGCTGTCGGACAACAGCTTGTCCACTTGCGTGGCTTGCCCCAGATACGCTTGCGCATCGCTATTGAGTGAAGTGGTGGTCTGCAACTGAGCATCGAGGTAGCTGTTGTACACCCGACGTACATCGGCCAGCGTCGTACCGGTGCCGATGTAGACATTGCCGAACTGCTGCGAGGCTTTGGTGCCCTGCACGGTCTGCTGCCGCGAGTACCCGGCGGTGTCGACGTTGGCGATGTTATTGCCGGTAGTCAGCAATGAGGAATGGCCAGCAGCCAGCCCCGACATCCCGATATTGAGCAAACTCATGGTTCAGACCTTATAGCTTATGCCTATAGAGGCGTGGTGGTAGCGCCCGCCGCAGCGTAGTTCTGGTAACTCGTCATCTGCTTGGCTATCTGCGAAATCTTGCTTGCGTAGTCCGGGTCGGTTGCGTAACCGGCCTTTTGCAACTCGCGCACAAACTGTTCTGGGTTATCGGCCGACTTCACAACATCTTGATAGCGATTGTTGGTTTGCAGCAGCGTCACAAGGTCATGGAAGCTGTCCTTGTAAGAGTCATAGGAACGGAACTGAGCCGTCTCCTTGACCATCTCGCCGTTCCTGAATTCGCTGGTGATCGCCCGCGCCGAATCGCCTTTCCAACTGTTGCCGGCCTTGATGCCGAACAGGTTGTGACTGCTGCTGCCATCCTGGGCGCGCATGACCGATTTGCCCCAACCGGTTTCCAGGGCCGCCTGCGCTACCAGGTAACGCGGATCGACACCAATGCGCTCGGCGGCCTCTTTGGCCATCGGCAGCATGGTGTTGACGAACTCGTCGGCGGAGCTGAACGCTTTCTTCGCCGGTGCCAGCGGTATTTGCGCCATGGCACGGCCATAAACCTGCAGGCGCCCGCTGGATGTCGCATCCGTTTGCGAAGCCAGCCAATCGCCGTTGTACAGGGGACCGGCACCGGTCTTGGTGCTCTGCGGCATTTGGAGGTTGTTCTGCACCGTCGTGGCGGTCACGGCAGGGGTCGATGCCGACGGCACCAGCCCTGCGAGCAAGCGGTCGGCCAGTTTCGGCGGCAGCGCCAGACGTCGTTGATTGATCAGCGCCATGTCATTGCGATGAGCGCCCTCGCCCACGCTGGCTGGCGACTTCACTGAGCGCGAAGCCCACAACGGACGCTCGCCATTGAGGCGCGACAGCGGCCCGTGGGTGGCGACCGTGCCGGCGGCAATCGGGGTTTCCACGGCAGCTTTCGCGGCAGCTTGCTTGGCGGCTGACGCGGCAGCGGCCTCGCCCGGGGCCAGCGGTTTGTTCTTCGACATCTGACGCATCAACACGTCAGCCAGACCGATACCACCACCCTCACGAGACATGGAAACGGCCAACTGCTGGTCGTACATTTCCTGGTATTGCTTGGCGGCCGGCGTGTTGAGCGGATTGTCCTGGCCCAGCGTCTCAGTGGCCGAGCGCATGGACTTGAGCATTTCACCGAGGAACAGCGACTCGAATTCCTGCGCAACCTTGCGCATGTTCGCGTCACTGTCCTTGTCGCCGACTTTGAGCTGGTTCAAGCGATTGAGGTCCGAATAGGAACCCGAATCGTTGCTGCCAACCCCCAATCCGCCCTTGCGCATATCCATGGTCGCCGTCCTCAGATCACGATCAGGTCGGCTTGCAACGCGCCGGCCTGTTTCAGTGCTTCGAGGATCGCCATCAAGTCACCCGGCGCCGCGCCGACCTGGTTCACCGCACGCACGATTTCGTCGAGGGTGGTACCCGGGCCGAACTTGAACATCGGCTTGGCTTCCTGTTGAGCGTTAACCCGCGAGCGCGGCACTACAGCAGTCTGACCATTGGACAGAGGGCCGGGCTGGCTGACGATCGGGTCTTCGGTGATGGTCACGGTCAGGCTGCCGTGGGTCACGGCGGCCGGGGAAACCTTGACGTTCTGGCCAATCACGATGGTGCCGGTCCGCGAGTTGATGATGACCTTCGCCACTGCCTGGCCCGGGTCGACTTCAAGGTTCTCGATGATCGACAAATAGTCGACGCGCTGGCTTGGATCAAGTGGCGCGCTGACACGAATCGAACCGCCGTCGATGGCCTGGGCAACGCCAGGGCCGAGCATATTGTTGATCTTGTCGACGATGCGCTTGGCCGTGGTGAAGTCCGAACGATTGAGGTTCAGCGTCAGGCTGTTGCCCTGGTTGAAACCGCTCGGCACCGAACGCTCAACCGACGCACCGCCCGGGATACGACCGGCCGACGGAACGTTGACGGTGATCTTCGAACCGTCACGACCTTCGGCGTCAAAACCGCCGACCACCAGGTTGCCCTGAGCGATCGCATAGACGTTGCCGTCGATACCCTTGAGCGGCGTCAGCAGCAAGGTGCCGCCGCGCAGGCTCTTGGAGTTACCGATGGACGATACAGTGATGTCGACCTGCTGACCCGGCTTGGCGAACGCTGGCAAATCAGCACTGATCGACACCGCCGCAACGTTCTTCAACTGCACGTTGCCCGAACCCGGCGGCACCTTGATGCCGAACTGCGAGAGCATGTTGTTGAAGGTCTGCAGGGTGAACGGGGTTTGAGTCGTCTGGTCGCCGGTACCGTTAAGCCCGACCACCAGGCCGTAGCCGATCAATTGGTTGGAACGCACGCCGGAAATACTGGCGATATCCTTCAGCCGCTCGGCTTGCGCGTTGAACGCTGCGGACAGCATCAGGGCGGCCACCATCAGGTGTTTGAGATTCAACATGGGGCGGGTCATCTCTTATTTCCTGGGTTGCGTTGAGGCCTGAGCGCGGGCCAGGCAAGGCGCAGGCCGCCGCCAATGGTCGCTCCCTTGGCAAGGCCTGCAACGCAGCATGGCGCGCGCTCAGGCACAACCCGAAGGGCCGGGCCTGCTTTTACGCAGGGCAGCGTTACTCGTCGTTTATTTGGAACAACCAAACCACACTCCTCGCGCCTTGCCCTGCGTAAAAGCAGACCCGGCGCAACCCAGGAAATAAGAGATGACACGCCCCCCACCTAGAAAGGGAACAGCGGGCTGAGGAAGAAACGGTCGAACCAGCCTGGCTGACTCGCATCGGCAAACGAACCGGTGCCCGAATAGGTGATGCGCGCATCGGCGATACGGGTCGACGAAACGGTGTTGTCAGTCGCGATGTCATCGGCACGAACAAGCCCTGCAATCCGCACCAGTTCATCACCGGTATTGAGGGTCATCCACTTCTCGCCGCGTACGGCGATGATGCCGTTGGGCAACACGTCAGCGACGGTCACCGTGATCGAGCCAGTCAGGCTGTTGCCCTGCCCGGCCTTGCTGTCACCTTTGGTCGCGCGGTCGCCGCTGTAGCTGGCATCCAGACTCAGGTCGCCGCTGCCGAGCGGGTTATTCGTGTTGGGCGTACTGCCGAACAATGAGGACAGGCCAATGCTGGTCTTACTGTTCTTGCCGACCTGGGAATTGGCGTTTTTGCTGGCTTGGGTCTTCTCGTTCAAGGTAATGGTGATGATGTCGCCGACCCGGAACGCCTTGCGGTCGCTGTACAGGTTCTGTTCGAAACCGGCCTGGTAGATCGAGCCGTTATTGGCGGCAGCCGGCAGCGGTGTGCGCGGCAACACCGGAGCGTAGTAAGGGTCATTGGGCTTGGGCGTCGGACCGACGCAGCCCGAAAGCGCGGCGATCCCACTCAGTGCCAGAACAGATACGAAGCGATTCATGACCCTACCTCACGGTGTTGCAGGCGACCTCATGGTCGCCTCATAGACTTGATTACAGATTCTGCGTTACGAACGAGAGCATCTGGTCGGCGGTGGAGATCACCTTGGAGTTCATCTCGTAAGCGCGCTGAGTGGTGATCATGTTGACCATCTCTTCAACGGTGCTGACGTTCGAGGTTTCCAGGGTGTTCTGCAGGGTGGTGCCGAAACCGGCCAGGCCCGGGGTGCCGACTTGCGGCGCGCCGCTGGCAGCGGTTTCCAGGAACAGGTTGTTGCCCACAGCCTGCAGACCGGCCGGGTTGATGAAGTCGGCGGTTTGCAGGTTGCCGATCACCTGAGATGCCGGGTTGCCGGCAACGGTGATGGACACGGTGCCGTCGCGACCGACAGTGAAGGTCTGTGCATCGTTCGGGATGACAATGGCCGGTTCCAGAGCGAAGCCACTGGAGTTCACGATCTGACCATTGGAGTCCAGGTGGAACGTACCGTCACGGGTGTAGGAAGTCGTGCCGTCCGGCTGCAGAATCTGGAAGAAACCGCGACCGTCGATGGCCATGTCCAACGGTTGCTCGGTGGTTTGCAGGCTACCGGCGGTGAAGTTTTTCTGGGTGCCGACAATGCGCACACCGGTACCCAATTGCAGGCCCGACGGCAGTTCACTGTCCTGGGTCGACTGGGCGCCTGGCTGGCGTTTGATCTGGTAGAGCAAGTCCTGGAATTCGGCGCGGTCACGTTTGAAACCCGTGGTCGACACGTTGGCCAGGTTGTTGGAAATGGTCGTCAGGTTGGTGTCCTGGGCGGACAGACCTGTTTTGGCAACCCATAGAGCCGGAAGCATTCGATTCTCCTCGTGCGCCTGTTTTACGGCGCGACGTTCTGATAATTAGCTGATCTGCAAGACCCGAGCCATGGCCTGGTCGTCTTCTTTGGCGGTGTTCATCATCTTGATGTGCAGCTCGAACTGCTTGGCCAGGGCCAGCACCGAAGTCATCTCTTCCACGGCGTTGACGTTGCTCGACTCAAGGAAACCGGACACCAGTTTGACGTTGGCATCGGCTTGCGCCGGCTTACCGTCCTTGGTGTGGATCGAACCGTCCAGGCCTTTGGTCATGTTCTTGAAATCAGGATTAACCAGCTTGATGCGGTCGACTTCCGCCATCACGCGCGGACCTTCGCCCATCGCGCGAATGCTGATGGTGCCGTCCTCGCCCACTTCGATTTGCTGCTCGGGCGGCACGGCAATCGGCCCGCCATTGCCCATCACCGGCATACCGTTGCCGGCCCGCAGCACGCCCAGGGCGTCGACGTTCAAGCTGCCGGTGCGCACGTAGCTTTCGCCGCCGTCAGGGTTCTGCACGGCGATCCAGCCATTGCCTTGCACCGCGACATCGAGGTCGCGACCGGTTTCCACCAGCGCGCCAGGGGAGAAGTCGGTGGCCGGACGTTCGGACAGGGCAAACGCACGCGCCGGAAAGCTGTCACCGAACACCGGCATCGAACGCGCCTGCTCCAGGTCTTTCTGGAAGCCGTTAGTGGAGATGTTCGCCAGGTTGTTCGCATGAGCCTTTTGCGCCAGTGCATTCTGGCTGGCGCCGGTCATTGCCACATAAAGGTACTTGTCCACACTCTTTCCTCTGCATGCCGGACGTTTGCCGCCCACTGCTGTACTGATGAGCCATAAGCAATTTGCAGACCAACTTTTTTCTGGCGGCGCGGGGACCGGCAAACAAAGGACTTGAGGGGTTCAGAGGGGAATTGAGGATTGAGTCAGAGACGAAAAACCGGCGGTGTTATGCCGGTTAGTGGCAAGCACTGACCTTTGCAGTCAAAAGATCCCCCTGTGGCGAGGGAGCTTGCTCCCGCTGGGCTGCGAAGCCGCCCCAAAAGATTGGCCGAGGCCTGACAGGGAAGTCGCGTCGGATGGTTTTGCGGCCGCTTCGCGCCCGAGCGGGAGCAAGCTCCCTCGCCACAAAGTAGTCATTGCCTCAGCTTAAGCGCCGGGTTCTTTGCCGACTTCGTACTCACGCAACTTGTTGGCAATGGTCGTATGCGAAACCCCCAACCGCTTACCCAGTTGCCGACTGCTCGGGTGCTCGGAATACAAACGCTCCAGCACCGCTTTCTCGAAACGCCCGACAATCTCGTCAAGCCCGCCCTCGAGCGAGAAATCGCCAAGTGGCTGACGCACGCCGTAGTCCGGCAGGCGAATATGTTCGGCTTTGACGGTCCCACCCTCACACAACGAAACCGCCTGGAACAACACGTTTTCCAATTGCCGAACATTGCCCGGCCAATGGTAGTGACTGAGCCGCTCCATCGCCGCCGGCGCCAGTTTCGGCAGCGGGCAACCGATCTGCCGACTGGCCTGATCGAGGAAGTGTTCCACCAACGGCGTCAAACCATCGAGGCATTCGCGCAGTGGCGGGATGTGCAGCGAAAGCACGTTCAAACGGTGATACAAATCCTGGCGAAACTCACCCCGTGCGCACAGCTCGGACAGGTCGACCTGCGTCGCGCAGATCACCCGTACATCCAGATAAACCTCTTCATCGCTGCCCACACGACGGAAGCAACCGTCCTGCAGGAAACGCAGCAATTTCACCTGTAAACGCGGGCTCATTTCCCCGACGCCATCGAGAAACAGCGTACCGCCTGCCGTCAGCTCCAGCAGCCCGAGCTTGCCTTCGGCCCGCGCCCCTTCGAAAGCGCCGGGGCCGTAGCCGAACAGCTCCGTCTCGGCCATGGACTCCGGCAAACCCGCGCAGTTAAGCGCCATCAACGGTGACTGCCCCCGCGGACTCGCCAGGTGGCAGGCTCGCGCCAACAACTCTTTACCCGTACCGGTTTCGCCTTCTATTAATAGCGGCGCATCCAGCGGCGCCATGCGTCGGGCTTCGCGCACGACGGCAGCCATCACCTTCGAGCTTTGAAAAATGCTGTCGAAGCCGCGCAACTCCTGCTTGCGTACGTTATAGATGCGCTCACCGACCCGGTCGGCGCGGTGCAGCGTGAGTACCGCGCCGGCCATGGCTTCGCTGTCGTCATGCTCCGATTGCAGCGGCGCGATGTCGGCGAGAAACACGTCACCCTTGACCTTCACCCGCAAGCCGTTGATCCGCGACTTGTTGGCGCGCACCAGTTCCGGCAAGTCAAAATCCTCGGCGTAACGCGACAGCGGAATCCCTGGCACCTCATCCACCCGCACGCCGAGCAACTGCGCCGCCGCGCGGTTGGCCGCGACGATCGAACCGCCCATGTCGATCGACAGCACCGGGAACTCCAGGGCGCCGAGCAACGCATTGAGTTCCATGTGCCGACGCTCGCTGGGCATCAGCCCTACGCGCTTGACGCCAAAAACCCCGGCAATCGACTCGAACTTGGGGCGCAACGCCTGAAACTGAATGTTGATCAGGTTGGGGCAATGCAGGTAGATCGCGTTGCCATGCTCTCCGCCAACCTCGCCGCGAGCGACGTTGATCCCGTACTCAACCAGCAGGTTGAGAATGTCGCGCAGGATGCCGATGCGGTTCTGGCAGTGGACTTTGATACGCATATAAAGGCCCGAAACAGAGGTGATCGTGGGCCTGAACAGGGATTTTTCTGCACAGGCAACAACTTAGTCGTCAAGATTATGTGACACCTGCACACCATTTCAAACCCTGAAATCGCAATCCCTACGCCACAGCGGCCGATCCGTAACGAATACTTTACAAAAATCGACGATTTTTCCTACGAGCTGCGCTACTCGCGTGCTGCAAAGCCGCATTTCTTGAGGTATTTCTAAGTCCATAGCAGGACATAACAAGAACGAAATCCCCTAGCAGGAGAGCAGCATGAAGCAGACGCAATACGTGGCTCGTGAGCCCGATGCGCAAGGTTTTATCGACTACCCCGCCGAAGAACACGCGGTGTGGAACACGCTGATTACTCGCCAACTGAAAGTGATCGAGGGTCGTGCGTGCCAGGAATACCTGGACGGTATCGAAAAACTCGGTCTGCCCCACGACCGCATTCCGCAACTCGGTGAGATCAACAAGGTCCTCGGTGAAACCACCGGGTGGCAGGTTGCCCGGGTACCCGCGCTGATCCCCTTCCAGACCTTTTTCGAATTGCTCGCCAACAAGCAGTTCCCGGTAGCGACGTTTATTCGTACCCGCGAAGAGCTGGATTACCTGCAAGAGCCGGACATTTTCCACGAGATTTTTGGCCACTGTCCGCTGCTGACCAACCCTTGGTTCGCTGAATTTACCCACACCTACGGCAAACTTGGCCTACAGGCTTCCAAGGAAGAACGCGTGTACCTGGCGCGTTTGTACTGGATGACCATCGAGTTCGGCCTGGTCGATACAGCTGAAGGCCTGCGCATTTACGGCGGCGGCATTCTTTCCTCTCCAAAAGAAACCGTTTACTGCCTGTCGAACGAACCTGAGCATCAGGCCTTCGACCCGCTGGAATGCATGCGCACGCCGTACCGCATCGACATCCTGCAACCGCTGTACTTTGTCCTGCCGAACCTCAAGCGCCTGTTCGACCTCGCCCACGAAGACATCATGGGCATGGTCAAGCAAGGCATGCAGCTGGGCTTGCACACACCAAAATTTCCGCCAAAGGCTGCGTGATCCGCAGCTTTTAGAATCAAGTGAGCCTGTCAGGAACCGACGCTTTGGTTTAGCGTGGTGAATTGACGGCCGAATTCCAATAATTCGATTTCAGGAACCCATCATGTCCACATTGAACCAAGCCCATTGCGAAGCCTGCCGCGCCGATGCCCCTCAGGTCAGCGACGAAGAACTGCCGGTACTGATCAAGCAGATTCCTGACTGGAACATTGAAGTGCGCGACAGCGTGATGCAGCTGGAAAAAGTTTTCCTGTTCAAGAACTTCAAACACGCACTGGCGTTCACCAACGCCGTCGGTGAAATCTCCGAGGCTGAAGGTCACCACCCAGGTCTGCTGACCGAGTGGGGCAAAGTCACCGTGACCTGGTGGAGCCACTCCATCAAAGGCCTGCATCGCAACGATTTCATCATGGCCGCGCGCACTGACGAAGTGGCCAAGGACGCCGAGGGCCGCAAATAATGCATTTCGACGCCATCGGACGAGTACCCGGCGACCCGATTCTCGGCCTGATGGAGGCCTATGCGCAGGACCCCAACCCGCGCAAATTCGACCTCGGCGTGGGCGTCTATAAAGATGCCCAGGGCCTGACACCGATCCCCCAGTCCGTGAAGCTCGCCGAGCAACGTCTGGTAGATCGTCAGACCACCAAGACCTACATCGGTGGCCACGGTGAACCGGCGTTCGGCAAAGCCATCGTTGAATTGGTGCTGGGTGCCGATTCCCCGCTGATCGCCGAACAACGGGCCGGCGCGACCCAAACACCGGGTGGCACTGGCGCGCTACGCTTGAGTGCCGACTTTATCGCCCAGTGTCTGCCGGGGCGTGGCGTGTGGCTGAGCAACCCGACCTGGCCGATCCACGAAACCATCTTCGCGGCAGCCGGAGTCAAGGTCAGTCA
This sequence comes from Pseudomonas silensiensis, assembly GCF_050434865.1. NCBI lineage: Bacteria > Pseudomonadati > Pseudomonadota > Gammaproteobacteria > Pseudomonadales > Pseudomonadaceae > Pseudomonas > Pseudomonas silensiensis. The sequence continues at coordinate 18,822 of NZ_JBNDJH010000034.1, read as the reverse complement.
TTACCCGTATGTTGGCAGCGATAACCGTCTCGACGTCGAAGCGATGCTTGCAGTGCTCAATGAAGCGCCGAAGGGCGATGTGGTGCTGCTGCACGCCTGCTGCCATAACCCGACCGGGTTCGATCTGTCCCACGACGATTGGCGCCGGGTGCTGGACGTGATGCGCAGTCGCGATTTGGTGCCGCTGATCGACTTCGCCTACCAGGGCTTCGGCGATGGCCTGGAACAGGACGCCTGGTCGACCCGGTTGTTCGCTGCCGCGTTACCGGAAGTGCTGATCACCAGTTCCTGCTCGAAGAACTTCGGCCTCTACCGCGACCGCACCGGCGCGCTGATTGTCTGCGCGAAAACCGCTGACAAGCTGGTGGATATCCGCAGCCAACTGGCCAACATCGCCCGCAACCTGTGGTCGACACCACCGGATCACGGCGCTGCGGTGGTAGCGACCATCCTCGGTGACCCCGAGCTGAAAAGCCTTTGGACCGACGAAGTGGAAGCCATGCGTTTGCGTATCGCCCAACTGCGTAGCGGTTTGGTTGAAGCGCTTGAACCTCATGGTTTGCGCGAACGCTTTGCGCACATCGGCGTGCAGCGCGGGATGTTTTCCTACACCGGTTTGACGCCGGACCAGGTCAAACAACTGCGCGATCATCACAGCGTTTACATGGTGGGCACTGGCCGGGCCAACGTCGCCGGAATCGACGCAACCCGGCTGGACCTGCTGGCCGAGGCGATCGCCGAAGTCTGCAAATAACTCAAGCCCTGCAAAGCCCCTCCCCCTGTGGGAGTGAGCCTGCTCGCGATAGCGGAAAGTCAGTCGATACATCTGTTGACTGACACACCGCTATCGCGAGCAGGCTCACTCCCACAATTGTTTTGTGGTGCTGCTACTAACCTGTCTAGACAATCCCATCCGTCGCAACAATTAGATATAAAAGTCTTTTTGTCATTTCTTCTGCTGTATCCTCCCCAAGCTTTTTAAAAGCGCGGATCTACCAGATCTATCAACAGACTTTGCGAGGAGCGCGAAACATGCACGAGATCCCTAATCTCCCCTTCCCAAGCCTGCACGAAACTGAGCAGACACCCACGCAACAAGCCGGCGCCCAACAGCCCGAGCCAAAAGAAGCCACTGAACGCCGCAAGGCCGACAGCGAAGACTGATTCACCTGCAATGCCAGACCGTGTGGAAAGCGCTAACATGCGCTTTCCACACCGCCTGAACCCTTGAGCCCCACACCATGACCGACGACTTCTCCCCTCCTTTTGATGAAGAGCTGCAGGCCAGCGTCTTGATCGGTACCACCGAGAAGATGATCGAGATCTGGAATCGCCTTTCCCCCGAGAAACGCGCCGCGCTGCTCGCCCGTTTCGGCAGCGAAGAAAACGCCCTGGCCGCCCTGGTCACCACGCACCTGGTCGCTCCCGCCAAACCCTGATTCATCCCCGCCCGGTAAATAGTTTTACTTTTTCCACGACCCGCAGCCGCTTGCGCCGCTATCATAAGCAGCCTATCTATCCTGCTTTCCCGTGGATCTTTACCCATGTCTGAAAACCAGCGCCCCCTGGCGGTCACGCTGCAAGTCGTTTCCATCGTCCTGTTCACCTTCATCGGCTACCTGAATATCGGCATTCCCCTGGCCGTATTGCCGGGCTACGTCCACAGCGACCTGGGCTTCGGCGCGGTCATCGCCGGCCTGGTGATCAGCGTGCAATACCTGGCCACCCTGCTCAGCCGCCCTTATGCCGGGAAAATCATCGACAACAAGGGCAGCAAACTCGCCGTGATGTACGGCCTCGCCGGCTGCGGTTTGAGCGGTGTGTTCATGTTGATGTCGGCCTGGACCCAGAGCCTGCCGACCTTGAGCCTGATCAGCCTGTTGATCGGCCGCCTGGTGCTCGGCAGCGCGGAAAGCCTGGTGGGCTCCGGTTCGATCGGCTGGGGCATCGGTCGGGTCGGCGCGGCGAACACTGCCAAGGTCATCTCCTGGAACGGCATCGCCAGTTATGGCGCACTGGCGGTCGGCGCACCGCTGGGCGTGCTGCTAGTCAGTCAATTAGGTTTGTGGAGCATGGGCGTGAGCATCATGTTGCTGGCCGTCCTAGGTCTGGTGCTGGCCTGGCCGAAGACCGCTGCGCCGATTGTGGTCGGTGAGCGTTTGCCGTTCATGCATGTGCTGGGGCGCGTGCTGCCACATGGTTGCGGCCTGGCGCTGGGCTCCATCGGTTTCGGCACTATCGCGACGTTCATCACGTTGTATTACGCCACGCAGCATTGGGACAACGCGGTGCTGTGCTTGAGTTTGTTCGGTGCCAGTTTCATCGGTGCACGGCTGCTGTTCGGCAACCTGATCAACCGTCTCGGCGGCTTTCGCGTGGCGATTGTCTGCCTGTCGGTGGAAACACTGGGGCTGTTGCTGCTGTGGCTGGCGCCGGACGCTCATTGGGCACTGGCCGGTGCGGCGCTAAGCGGGTTCGGTTTCTCGCTGGTGTTCCCCGCACTGGGGGTGGAAGCGGTCAATCTGGTGCCGGCCTCAAGTCGTGGCGCGGCAGTCGGGGCTTATTCGCTGTTCATCGATTTGTCGCTGGGGATTACCGGGCCGCTGGCCGGTGCGATTGCGGCAGGCTTTGGTTTTGCCTCGATCTTCCTGTTCGCTGCCCTTGCCGCCTTGGGTGGCTTGATCTTGAGCATTTACTTGCAACGGCAAAAAACGCGTCATTATTGAACAAAAAAGTCGTCAATAAAAACTGACCGCTCAGTCGCACAGGGCTGAACGGCCAATGGTATACGCCCACGCTCTCTAATCTTGAGATGCTTCGCTGCTCCTACGGCGGCAGATGACCCAAGCACTCAACCGTGCAATCGATTGATTGCAAAAGTTTCGAGAGCGTTGTTCACACTTGAAATATAAACGACCTTGCGATCAGCCTGTACAGCCAGCGCATGCACCACGACTTCTGCGCCCAACATGACCCGCCCTTCGTTACCGAACGCGCCATCCCACCCCATATCCTGTTCGATACTCGCGATGACTGTTCGCCTGTCGTTCGAATTGAGTTCAACATGGCCTGCCAACACAATGGTCGATCCTGAGTTGTACAGCTTAGCCTGCCAGACGACGGTTTGACCGATGAATGAATTATCCAAGGCGTCAGACCAACCTCGATCGCCGTAATGCGGATCCTCCAGGCCATCAACGCCTATGCGCTGAACTTTAACAAATAAATGCTGCCCGGCCGTGTTGGCACTCGTACCAATAATGTAGAGCTCTTTCTCATCCTCTCTCCACAACAGACGTGATTTGACTCCTGAGCGAGAGTCGTAATACCCATCCGTTGCAAAACTTTCATCCAGACTACCGTCAGCATTGTATCGCCCAACGAACCATTCGCCTTCCCACTGCAGACTGGAATTGGCAGCCAGCAAAACTTTTTCACCTTGTCGAATAAGATCTTCGGTTTTTGCGTGTCGGTTTTTATGGGAGATCATTACGAACCCCTTCCTCCCGAATGATTCATCCAGCACACCATCAAAAGTCACTTTCGTTAAAACCGTATATGTAAAAACGAGTTCGATGAGGGATGAAAACATAATACTGCCGTCCCCCAACACCACCATTGAAGGCGAGTAACCCAGGGCATTTGGACCTTCAATGTTCGCATTGCCAGAGGACAGCGCATCGAGCTCCTGGTTTTTCAGATCATACTCACACACCATCACACCGCCAACACCAAAAGTTGTATCCAGATGGCCATTCAAGTCGAATCTCACAGCCCCCAACCATGGCGTATAGACTTCACCCTTAGCATAAAACCCCATTACAATTTTTTTACGCTCGTCGTCGTACTGCAACGCAAAAGGCTGCCCAAATTTTAAACTTGGGAAGTAATCAGGCACTTTAATTCGGCACTTTCCCGCGGTTCCAAATGCCTCATCAATAACACCTCGTTCGTCCAGCATGATCAGGTAAGTCATTTGCAGCGATTCAGAGCTCGCGGCACACAGCATTTTACCGTCAGGAAATACATGGATCGCGCGGGGCTGCAGGAATGTGTTTTCCGGGCCGTCATATAAATAAACCTTGCCCGCCACACCAAAACTATAATCCACACTGCCACGCGTAGACGTGAGGCGCTGCTCATCGCTGGAATGATTCATTTCTACTTAATCCGTAAAATCAGGGGAAGTTCCCGAGAACATTAAACGCCATCAAAAAGATCACGTAACCTGTCAAACATGACAGTACCCAACGGACTCACGGCCTTATAACGTTATCAAACCAAAGTGTTTCGCAATACCCATCCAATGAAATGGAAATAAGGAATAAGACGGCGACCAGTCGAATCATCGCTTTGACTCGCTATCGACTCAGAAATCCACCTTGCCACGCCCGGCCTTGATGCTGCCACGCTTGTTCTTGGACTCCAACCGACGCTTCTTCGAACCGAGGGTCGGTTTGGTCGGACGACGCTTCTTTTCGACCTTGGTGGCACTGAGGATCAACTCGGTCAGCCGCTCCAGCGCATCCGCGCGATTGGCTTCCTGCGTGCGGTATTGCTGGGCCTTGATGATCAACACCCCTTCGCTGGTGATGCGACTGTCGCGCAGCGCCAGCAAGCGCTCCTTGTAGAACTCGGGCAAGGACGAGGCCGGAATGTCGAAGCGCAGGTGCATCGCGCTGGAGACCTTGTTGACGTTCTGCCCACCGGCGCCCTGGGCACGAATGGCGGTCAACTCGATCTCGGCATCCGGCAGATGCACATTGTTGGAAATCACCAGCATGGAAAAGCGTCCGTATTCAGAACGCGCAGGATACCGCGAATGGACTGAACGAATGCGGTCCCTGTAGGAGTGAGCCTGCTCGCGATGGGGTCGTTTCAGGCAACAAAGAGGTTGACTGACACACCGCTACCGCGAGCAGGCTCACTCCTACAGGGGGTTTGTGTGAAGCCTGAAAATGACAAACCCGGCACATTGGCCGGGTTTGTTGTTTCGGCATGCTGCGCTTACTTCGCGTTTGCAGCCTGCAATGCATGCCGGTCACGACGCTTATTCTTGATGCCGTAGCAAATCCACATGAACGCGACCCACACCGGAATCGCATACACCGAGATCTGAATCCCCGGAATCAACAACATCACGCCCAGAATGAACACCACGAACGCCAGGCAGATGTAGTTCCCGTACGGGTACCACAGGGCCTTGAACAGCGGCGTCTGCTTGGTTTTGTTCATGTGCTGGCGGAACTTGAAGTGCGAGAAGCTGATCATCGCCCAGTTGATCACCAGGGTGGCAACCACCAGCGACATCAACAGTTCCAGCGCGTTTTGCGGGATCAGGTAGTTCAGCAACACGGCAATCAACGTCACCGCCGCCGAAGCAAGGATCGAACGCACTGGCACGCCGCGCTTGTCGATCTTCGACAAGGCTTTCGGCGCATCGCCCTGCTCGGCCATGCCCAACAGCATGCGGCTGTTGCAGTAGGTGCCGCTGTTGTACACCGACAATGCCGCGGTCAAGACCACGAAGTTGAGGATGTGCGCAGCGGTGTCACTGCCAAGCATAGAGAACACTTGTACGAACGGGCTGCCGCTGTAGGAATCACCCGACGCGTTCAGGGTCGCCAGCAGGCTGTCCCATGGCGTCAGCGAAAGCAGGATAACCAACGCACCGATGTAGAAAATCAGGATCCGGTAGATCACCTGGTTGATGGCTTTCGGGATCACGGTTTTCGGCTTGTCGGCTTCAGCTGCGGTGAAACCGAGCATTTCCAGGCCGCCGAAGGAGAACATGATGATCGCCATGGCCATCACCAGGCCGCTGACACCATTCGGGAAGAAGCCGCCGTGGACCCACAGGTTGGTCACCGACGCTTGCGGGCCGCCGTCACCACTGACCAGCAGGTAGCTGCCGAGCGCAATCATGCCGACGATGGCCACCACCTTGATGATCGCGAACCAGAACTCGGCCTCACCAAAGACTTTGACGTTCGCCAGGTTGATCAGGTTGATCAAGACAAAGAAGCCGGCTGCCGAGACCCAGGTCGGGATGTGTGGCGCCCAGTAGTGGATGTATTTGCCGACCGCGGTCAGCTCCGACATGCCCACCAGAATGTACAGAATCCAGCAGTTCCAGCCCGACAGGAAGCCGGCGAAACCGCCCCAGTATTTATGGGCGAAGTGGCTGAAGGAACCGGCGACTGGCTCTTCGACGATCATTTCGCCGAGCTGGCGCATGATCATGAAAGCAATGAAGCCGCAGATGGCGTAGCCGAGGATCATCGACGGGCCAGCGGATTTCAGCACGCCGGCCGAGCCTAGGAACAGCCCGGTACCGATCGCGCCACCGAGGGCGATCAGTTGAATATGGCGATTTTTCAGGCCGCGTTTCAGCTCGCCTGAATGCGAGTTTTGTCCACTCATGAAAAGGGTCTCACGCAAGGTTTGATGATGTTCGTTAGACGTTGCTGCTCGGTTGCGATGTCAAGCAGCGCCGATCAAACCCCAGCGAAGGCAAAAGGAGTTCAGCGTTTTTACAACGGTCATGCGTCACCTGTTTGTTTTTATCTGTGACGAAATCGAACCCGACACGCTTGTGGCGCGGCGGAGTGAACAAGGCGGATAGCCTTGAGGTTTGCGCAGATGCGCAGGAGGTCACAGTTAAAACGCGGCGCATTGTACACCTGTAACCCCCTGCTGCCAGACACCACTGGATCAGCGTGTCATTTGCCGGGATTGCCTGTGTCCGCCTCGAGGGTCTCGGGCGGCTGCAAAATCAGAGTCAGACCTTTGCGGGTCATCGACGGGAGCGACGGAAAAATCGCCCCACGGGGAGAGATGGAGATGAGTCACGGCGTACATTGCGCCTCCTTCTTGTTATGCACCTGCACGACAGGCATGGGGCGCATCTCACCCTTCAAGGGGCTGGGAAACAAGAGGCCTGAAGCAGCCGAAGCGCTCGCCCCAGCCAGCGCATGGAAGTAATTCCTTACACTAATCAGAACCATGCGATTACAGGGGTCAAGACCGTCGAATACGTCAGCTTTCCGTTACATAGCGTAACGGTTGTTTTCCACTTCGGCATAGTGAGTGGTCCGTGAAATAATTTATTGAGTATTTCGACTACGACTTCAACTGGTGCAAGCGTTTTCAGGCATTTCGACTGGATGGACTCGTCGACAAGCCAGGACGCGAACGCAAGTCGTCGCTGCCAGTCGAGACTGTCCGTCGCGTGTTGGAACAAGTCACTTAACCCCGAATCGGTGAGCCTCGATGGAGTTGTCGGAACACGGAGCGGACTGCGGGCATTTCCCCAAGCACCGTTCATAAATTATGGGCCGCCAACGATTTGAAGCCTCACCTGACTTCCAGTGAATGGATGAACATGGTTGAACGGTTTTTCAGGTACATCACGGTCTATCTCCGCGACGGTAGATTCGCCTCTGTGCGTGAACTGGAAAGCTCCATTACAACGTTCATGGCATTACGCAATACCCAACCGACTCGATACGTTTGGAATGTAAAGGGAGAGAAGTTTCTGAATAAAATCCAACGGGCGCGGGAAGTGCTTCAAGCGGTTCAAGCGGTTCAAGACAAGTAAGTTAATTCGAAGGCACCAGACCAGAAGCCCCATCAGGCCGCGCATGAATGCGATAACGCATATCGTAAAAGGCTCTAAAAAACTGGTATTTATGACAGTACGAAGTGCGAAAACCTTATGACATATTTTACAGTAACAAACTCTAATCAAAGGAGCCTTAACATGACAATCGACAATAAAACCGAACTATTCAAGCAGCAGGTAGCACAGATCAAAAAAATCATATCCCCGTCTAAGCAGACCGGCGTGATTAAGGGTTTTATCCAGAGATCGACTTACCCTCCCGTCATTTTTGATACACAAGATGTGAACCGTAGCGATTCAGATGAAACCCTGACCATATTTGCGGTGCAATACGTCGATATTGTCTATAACGACATCACTATCAAGCTGCATAACAATAAAGATGCGCCCAGTGGGACCTACCCCATCCCTGTATCCCCTGATGGTGGGCCGTATGCCACGGTGTATTTCGGCGTTGGACAAGATGAACAATTTTATTACGCCGACGGTGGAACACTTGTTATCCAGAAACATGTATCTGGAAAAATTAACGGAAACGTAACGTTCACTGGACCATACACCTACACTGGCAGCCTCACATTTGACGTATAAATCGACGCCATCATAATTAACACTACGAAATTTCCAATATCAATGAAATCCGCAACCGGTGTGCTATGTCAGAATAAAGTCGTTTCTCATCTGAGTATGATCGTTCCCACGCTCTGCGTGGGAACGATCAGCCAACTAAAACCAGACGAAAAAAAACGCCAACCCGAGGGTTGGCGTTTTTTATGGAGCGCTTACCGATTACTCAGGCTTGCGACGACCGAAGCCTGGACGCTGGCCCGAACCGGCTGGCGCACCACGGCGTTTGCCCGATGGCGCGTCCTTGTCGACCAGGACGATGCCTGGACGCTTCTTCGCCGGTGCCTTGGCCGGGCGCTTGGTGTCGGAAGGACGATCTGCCACTGGCGTACCGCGACTCGAATCACCACGAGCCTCACCACGAGGAGCACCGCGATCGCTACGACCACCGCTTGGCGCACCACGGCCTTCGCCGCGCTCGGTGCGACCATTGGCCGGACGTGGCGTGCGTGGACCGCGCTCGCCGTCAGCACGAGGTGCTGCTGGTTTGCGGGCTGGACGCTCGCCTTCGATTTGCGGTTCACGGGAGTCACGCGGCGTAGCAGCGGTCTGGTTACCGATGGCTGGACGCAACGAACGCACGCGCTCGGTCTTGCCCATTGGACGCGACGATTTACGCTGCATGCGGTCGAGCTTGTCTTTGCTCTTGGCGTTCATCTGCGGCATGGCCACAGGCGTAAGGCCAACTTCAGCACTCAGAATGTCGACTTCGTACTGGCTCATTTCGCGCCAGCGACCCATCGGCAGGTCGGAATTGAGGAACACCGGGCCGAAACGCACGCGCTTCAGACGGCTGACCACCAGGCCCTGGGACTCCCACAGACGACGGACTTCGCGGTTGCGACCTTCCATCACCACGCAGTGGTACCAGTGGTTGAAACCTTCGCCGCCTGGCGCCTGCTTGATGTCGGTGAACTTGGCCGGGCCGTCTTCGAGGACGACGCCTGCTTTCAGACGCTCGATCATCTCGTCATCGACTTCACCACGCACACGTACCGCGTATTCACGGTCCATTTCGTAGGAAGGGTGCATCAGACGGTTGGCCAACTCACCGTCGGTGGTGAACATCAGCAGGCCGGTGGTGTTGATGTCCAGACGACCGATGTTGATCCAGCGACCTTCTTTTGGTTTCGGCATCTTGTCGAAAACGGTCGGACGACCTTCCGGATCAAGGCGGGTGCAGATTTCGCCGTCCGGCTTGTTGTACATGATCACGCGGCGTACCGACTCGGCGGCTTCTTCGCGCTTGATCACCTTGCCATCAATGGTGATGGCGTCGTGCATGTCGACGCGCTGCCCGAGGGTGGCGTCTTTGCCATTGACCTTGATGCGGCCATGACTGATCCAGGCTTCTACGTCACGGCGCGAGCCGACGCCGATACGGGCGAGGACTTTCTGCAGCTTCTCGCCTGCTGGGCCGATTTCCTGGTCGTCTTTCTGGTCTTTGATACTCATCTGGGCACCTCCCGGTGTGGTCTGTTCAGGCTTTTGCCTGAGCGATGTAAATCTGGGTACTTTTTTGAAGAGCTTGGGCAAAGGGATTGCCGAAGGGTCGCGAATCATACGCTCATGGGAGCGTTCGCGCATCAGAGACTAGTTGATTAATGGGGCGTTACCTGGATTTCCGCCGACCGGTGGCACCGAGCTTGATTAGCCGCCGCGAGGCTTCGGCAAGAACCGTGAGCTTGTCCACCTTGTCGAATTTCTTCCAGGCCCTGATCTCGCGCTTGCTGCGACCGCAGCCGAGGCAGATGTCGTCGGTGAATTTGCAGACGCTGATGCAGGGGTCTTTTGTCGAACTCATCACCATCTCCAGGAAACAACACAAATCCACTGTAGGAGTGAGCCTGCTCGCGATGAGGGCGGCACATTCAACATCTAACTGACTGACAGACCGCTATCGCGAGCAGGCTCACTCCCACAGGGGGCCGGGGTCAGTCGTCGAATTCGCGGCGTTCGGCCTCGATTGCTTCGGCAAGTGCCCGGGCTTCGGCTTCTTCGTCGGTCAACTCGGGCTCGGGTTTCGGTTTTTCCAGAGCGGCGACGGCAGCGAGGAGTTTTTCGCGAGCTTCGGCGACGCCAAGCACGTCCTCTTCAAGCTCTTCTTCCTGCTCTTCTTCGACTGTGGCTTCGGGCTCGACCTGAAGCTCAACTTCGATTTCAGGCTCAAGCTCGGGCTGATCCAGGATCTCTTCGGTCTCGGTCACCACGCTATCGCGCAGAATGTCGTCGAAATCGGTCTTGAGCCCCTCCTCCATGGTGTCCAGCTCCAGCAACAACGTGTGGAAACTGGTTTCCTCCTTCGGCTCTTCCGGCTCGGCGCTGGCGTCGGCCAACTCCTGCAATCCGGCAGGCACAGGCGCGTCGTCGAAATCGAGCACTGGATCAGGCTCCAGCTCCCGCAATTCGGCCAGCGGCGGCAAATCGTCGAGGTTTTTCAGGTTGAAGTGATCGAGAAAGGCCTTGGTGGTCGCAAACATCGCCGGTTTACCCGGCACGTCGCGGTAGCCGACGATGCGGATCCACTCGCGCTCCAGCAAGGTTTTGACGATGTGACTGTTGACCGCCACGCCCCGCACGTCTTCGATCTCGCCCCGGGTGATCGGCTGGCGATAGGCGATCAGCGCAATGGTTTCGAGCATGGCGCGGGAATAACGCTGCGGCCGCTCTTCCCACAAACGTCCTACCCACGGCGAGAACTTTTCGCGGATCTGCAAGCGATACCCGGAGGCCACTTCCTTCAACTCGAAGGCGCGGCCGTCGCAGGACTTGGCGAGAATCGTCAGGGCTTTCTTGAAGACCGGCGGCTCCGGCCGCTCGCCCTCTTCGAAGAGTTCGAACAGGCGTTCAAGCGATTGTGGTTTTCCCGAGGCCAACAGAAAGGCTTCAAGCAGTGGCGCCAGCTCGCGGGGTTCAGTCAGGTTCATGATTCAACTCGTTATTCGGCTCGGGCCCGCACGTGGATCGCTGCGAACGGCTCATTCTGCACCAGCTCGACCAAGGATTCCTTGACCAGTTCGAGAATCGCCATAAAGGTTACCACCACCCCCAGACGTCCTTCCTCAGCGGTGAACAGCTCGGCAAAGGGCACAAAACCGCCACCCTTGAGGCGCTCCAGCACATCACTCATGCGTTCGCGCGTGGACAGCGCCTCACGGCTGACCTGGTGACTTTCGAACATGTCGCCACGGCGCAACACTTCTGCCATGGACAACAACAGCTCTGAAAGACGCACGTCGGGCAACAGCTTGCGTGCCCGGGCTTCCGGGGCGTCGAGTTTGGGGACTACCACGTCACGCCCCACACGGGTCAGGCCATCGATGCCTTCAGCAGCAGCCTTGAACCGCTCGTACTCTTGCAAGCGGCGGATCAGTTCGGCGCGAGGATCGTCTTCTTCGGCCTCGATCGTTTCGGCACGCGGCAGCAGCATCCGCGATTTGATCTCGGCCAGCATCGCGGCCATGACCAGGTACTCGGCCGCCAACTCCAGGCGCACCGACTGCATCAACTCGACATAGCCCATGTACTGACGGGTGATTTCCGCCACCGGGATGTCGAGAATGTTGATGTTCTGTTTGCGGATCAGGTACAGCAGCAGGTCGAGAGGGCCTTCGAAGGCTTCGAGAAAGACCTCAAGCGCATCCGGCGGAATGTACAGGTCCAGCGGCATTTCCATGACCGCCTGGCCATAGACCATCGCGAAGGGCAGCTCTTGCTGGGCTCCGGCCTGACTGTCGACAACGGGTTCTACTGCAGACATCTACGCCTCGGCCATGAACGGCGTCGGGTCGCCGCAACCCACGCGAATCACTTCCGGCTCGCCATCGGCAAGGTTGATCACGGTGGACGCCTTGATCCCGCCGAAACCGCCGTCGATGATCAGGTCGACCTGATGCTCGAGCAACTGACGCATTTCGTAAGGATCGGTCATCGGATCGGTGTCGCCGGGCATGATCAGGGTCACGCTCATTAGCGGTTCGCCGAGTTCTTCCAGCAGCGCCAGGGCGATTGGATGGCTCGGCACGCGCAGGCCGATGGTGCGTTTTTTCGGGTGCAACAACAGCCGCGGGACTTCGCGGGTGGCGTTGAGAATAAAGGTGTAAGGGCCCGGCAGGTGAGCTTTAAGCAGGCGGAAGGTGCCGGTATCGATCTTGGCAAACAGCCCCAGTTGCGACAGGTCGCTGCAAATCAGCGCGAAGTTGTGCTTTTCGTCCAACTGTCTCAACCGGCGCACGCGTTCCACGGCATTCTTGTCGCCGATCTGGCAACCAATGGCGTAGGACGAGTCTGTGGGATAAATCACCACCCCGCCGCTGCGGATGATCTCGACAGCCTGTTTGATCAGGCGCGCTTGCGGGTTTTCCGGATGAATCTGGAAAAATTGACTCACATTCTCTACCTGTTCAGACGGCGGCAATAATTGGGTCATGTTTGAATCGACACCACAGTGGCGGCAGATCCTCCGGGAGCGGGCGGTACTCACCGATCTCGGACCAGCCTCCAGGGCCATGAAAATCACTGCCGGCGCTGACCAGCAGACCGAACTCACGGGCGAGAATCGCCAGGCTGCCCACTTGCTCGGCGGGCTGATGGCCATTGACCACTTCGATAGCGTGGCCCCCAGCTTGAATATAGTCGGCAATCAGGCGGCGACGTTTGCTGCGAGTGAAATCGTAGTGCCACGGATGCGCCAGGCTGACCCAGGCTTTCGCGGCGCGCAGGGTTTCGACCGTGTCTTCCAGGGTCGGCCAATGTTGCTTGACGTCCCCCAACTTGCCGGCGCCCAGCCATTTGCGGAACGCTTCAGCGCGGTCCTTGACGTAACCTTCACGCACCATCCAGTCGGCGAAATGCGGGCGGGCCGGCGCATTGCCGCTGTCGCCCAGTTCCTGCTGGATGGCCCGGGCGCCTTCGAGCGCGCCCGGCATGCCTTTAAGGGCCAGCTTGCGGCTGATTTCTTCGGACCGTAGCCAGCGGCCATCGTGCAATTTTGCGATGGCCTCGACCAACGGTGCGGCGTTGACGTCGAAACCATAGCCCAGCACGTGAATGGTCGCTCCGCCCCAGGTGCAGGACAATTCGACGCCATTGACCAGTTGCATCCCCAGCGCGGTCGCCGCACCGCGAGCCTCGTCGAGGCCCTCGAGGGTGTCATGATCGGTCAAGGCCAGGACTCGCACGCCTTTCTCGAACGCACGCGCAACCAGTACTGCAGGCGCGAGAGCGCCATCGGAGGCCGTGCTATGGCAGTGCAAATCAACATTCACAGGACTTTTTTACCTCAAATCAGCTGGCGCTATCGCGCGCCCATATGTTTGTTATTATGCCGCCACATCCTGCTTCTGGCTGCCACTGTGAAACAATTCATCGATTTCATCCCGCTTCTGCTGTTCTTCATCGTCTTCAAACTCGATCCACGGGTCGTCGACATTGCCGGTCATGAGGTAACTGTAGGCGGCATTTACAGCGCCACCGCCATGCTGATCATCAGCTCCCTGGTGGTTTACGGCACGCTGTTCATCAAGCAGCGCAAGCTCGAGAAGAGCCAGTGGCTGACCCTCATCGCCTGCCTGGTCTTCGGCAGCCTGACCCTGGCGTTCCACAGCGAAACCTTCCTGAAATGGAAAGCCCCGGTGGTGAACTGGCTGTTCGCCCTGGCGTTCATTGGCAGCCACTTCATCGGTGAACAACTGCTGATCAAACGCATCATGGGCCACGCGCTGACCCTGCCGGAGCCGGTCTGGACCCGTCTGAACATCGCCTGGATCGGTTTTTTCCTGTTTTGCGGTGCCGCCAACCTGTTCGTCGCGTTCACCTTTCAGGACTACTGGGTTGACTTCAAAGTCTTCGGCAGCCTGGGCATGACGCTGCTGTTCCTGGTCGCCCAGGGCATTTACCTGTCCCGCCACCTGCACGACGCCGATACCACAACGCCAAAAACCGAGGACTGACATGCTTTACGCAATCATTGCCACAGACGTCGCCAACTCCCTGGAAGCTCGCCTGGCCGCACGGCCTGCACACCTTGAGCGCCTGCAAGTGCTCAAAGGTGAAGGTCGCATCGTTTTGGCCGGTCCACACCCGGCGGTCGACAGCAATGATCCGGGCGCTGCGGGTTTCACCGGCAGCCTGATCGTCGCCGAATTCGATTCCCTGAGCGCCGCCCAGGCCTGGGCCGACGCCGATCCGTATATCGCCGCAGGCGTCTACGCCAACGTTTCGGTCAAGCCGTTCAAGCAAGTCCTGCCGTAATATCCCTCCAGCGCGATGAACCATATCGGTTCATCGCGCTCTCAACGCTCATTATTCTCGTTTACCGGCCGACAACCTGCCCAATACTCGTATTGGAATCAGGAGTGGCGATGCGCAAAGGTCCGTTGTGTCTGATGTTGGTGACGTTGTCGATTGTGGCCCCTGCCCACGGTGAAGAAAGCGCCGAGGGCGGTAATTCCACACCGCTGTCCCTGAGCGCCGGCAGCCAGATCACCGAGTTGCAACAGCGCTTGAAGGCAAGCGAACAGCAACGAGAAATACTGAGCAAACAATTGCAAAATACCGATGCCGAACGCGAAAGCGCCCAGCTGAGCCGGTTGCGCCAAGAGAATCAGCGCCTCAAGCTGCAACTCAAGGAAGCCCAGGCCAGCAGCCCGCTGCCGCGTCTATTGACCGATCAGCAACAGTGGTTCGTCATCGGCGCCGCAGTAGCGCTATTGGCGCTGCTCTGCGGTATCTTCGCCAGTGGCGCCACCAGAAAACGTAGGCAATGGCTAAATTGAGTGAGTCATGAGCGAGCTGTTATTAATTGATGATGACCAGGAGCTGTGTGAGCTCCTGAGCAGTTGGTTGAGCCAGGAAGGCTTCCACGTCCGCGCCTGCCACGATGGTCTGAGCGCCCGTCGCGCACTGGTCGAAACATCGCCGGCAGCCGTGGTACTGGACGTGATGCTGCCGGACGGCAGCGGCCTGGAACTGCTCAAGCAATTGCGCAGCGATCACCCGGACTTGCCGGTGCTGATGCTCTCTGCCCGCGGCGAGCCGCTGGACCGTATCCTCGGCCTGGAACTCGGCGCCGACGATTACCTGGCCAAACCGTGCGACCCACGGGAACTGACAGCCCGTCTGCGCGCCGTGTTGCGCCGCAGTCATCCGGCTGCAGTCTCCAGTCAGCTGGAACTGGGCGACCTGTGTTTCAGCCCGGTGCGCGGCGTGGTCAGCATCGATGAACAGGAATTCACCCTCACCGTCTCCGAAAGCCGCTTGCTCGAAGCCCTGCTCAAGCAACCCGGCGAGCCGCTGGACAAACAGGAACTGGCGCAAATCGCCCTCGGCCGCAAACTGACGCTGTACGACCGCAGCCTGGACATGCACGTCAGCAACCTGCGCAAAAAGATCGGCCCGCACCCCGACGGCCGCCCACGCATCGTGGCCCTGCGTAGCCGCGGCTATTACTACAGCCTATAAAGTCCACACGATCTGTTTTTCTAGCAGCTGTCGAGCCCCAGCGAGGCTGCGTTCGGCGAAAGTGTTGGATTTGTCAGGAAGGTCCAGATTCGTCTTTACCTAAGCTTTACGCTCCGCTGACTGCCGCTGACCTTGATCTCCGTAATCTGTACTCATCCGGAACGTACCGGGAACGAGACAAGGAGATTCACCATGCGCAAGACTCTTATCGCTCTGATGTTCGCTGCCGCCCTGCCAACCGTTGCCATGGCCATGCCTGAAGGTGCCGGCCCAATGGGTGGCCCGATGGACGGCTCACGCCATGGCGGTCAGATGCACGGCATGCACGGCAAAGGCCCGTACAGCCAGCTGGACCTGAGCCGCGAACAGCGCGAGCAGATCCGCAAAATCATGGGCGAGCAGATGCATGAGCGTCAGCAAGTGGTCGACAAGTACCTGGAAAAACTCTCGCCAGCCGACCAGAAAGCCATGAAAGATGAAATGGCGGCCAACCACAAGAAAGCTGAAGCCGACGTGCGCGCCCTGCTGAAACCGGATCAACAGAAGAAATTCGACGAGATCCAGAAAAAACAGGCTGAGCGTCGCGCCGAATGGGCCGAGTTCAAGGCCTGGAAAGCGCAACAGCCGCAAAAGGCGCAATAATGTTCTAGCGTCATATCACAGCCCAACGGTTAATCGCCGTTGGGCTTTCTTTGCTTGAGGATTTTCTGTGCGCTCATTGTTCTGGCGTATTCTGGCCAGCTTCTGGTTGGCCATCGCTCTGGTTGCAGGGCTTTCCATTCTGCTGGGGCACATGCTCAACCAGGACGCGTGGATTCTCAGTCGCCACCCGGGCCTCAACACCTTGGCCGAGCAGTGGACGCAAACCTACGAGTCACAGGGTGAAGACGCGGCCCAGGACATTCTGGAACAGCGCAAGCGCCAGTATCACATCGACGTTCAAGTACTCAACGAGAGTGGCGATCCGGTGGTGCGCGGTACTTTCCCACGCAGGGCGGCGGCCTTCGAAGCGCGGCAGAACAACGATGATCGCCGCCTGCCGTGGCGTCGTTTGACGGCGGAGTACACCAGCGAAAAAACCGGTGACACCTACCTGCTGATCTACCGAATTCCGCACCCGGAACTGGACGCCTGGCACCGCGAAAGCCTGCTCTGGCCGTTGAGTGCGCTGGGTATCGCGCTGGTGGTGCTGACCTTGTTCAGCCTGTTCGTGACGATGTCCATTACTCGCCCACTCAGCCGCTTACGCGGTGCCGTGCATGATCTGGGGCAAACCACCTACCAACAAAACAGCCTGGTAAAACTGGCCAACCGGCGCGATGAGTTCGGTGTGCTGGCCAATGACTTCAACCGCATGGGCGCGCGCCTGCAAAGTTTGATTGGCAGTCAGCGACAGTTGCTGCGGGATGTGTCCCATGAACTGCGTTCACCGCTTGCCCGGCTGCGCATCGCGCTGGCACTGGCTGAGCGGGCCAACCCTGAGGAACGGGAAAAACTCTGGCCGCGCCTCACTCGGGAGTGCGACCGACTGGAAGCGCTGATCAGCGAAATCCTGGTTCTGGCGCGGGTCGATGCCGACAACGCCAGCGCGGAAGAAGTTGATCTCAATGCGCTGCTCAACACCCTGCAAAAGGATGCTCAATTGGGTTCCCCGGAGCAGAACGTGCACCTTGAGGCCGAGCCGCAGCTGAACCTTAAAGGCTGGCCGACCATGATCGAGCGCGCCGTCGACAACCTGCTGCGCAATGCTCAGCGGTTCAACCCGGTAGGGCAAGCGATTGAAATGCAGGCGGTGCGTCAGGGTGAGCGGATTGTGGTCAGTGTGCGTGACCATGGGCCGGGCGTAGAGGCTTCACATTTGAGCCAGTTGGGTGAGCCGTTCTATCGTGCGCCGGGGCAGACGGCGGCTGGACATGGTTTGGGATTGGCGATTGCGCGCCGTGCGGCGGAGCGGCATGGCGGGAGTCTGGTGCTGGCCAATCACCCGGAGGGCGGGTTTATTGCCAGCCTCGAATTGCCATTGGTGCCGGGGGCCGTGGTACAGCTCTGAAATCCACCCCTCACCCCAGCCCTCTCCCCACAGGGGAGAGGGGGAAAGGGAGCAGATCGGGGGCGTTTCATATCCTGAGTTCAACCTGATTTTTCAGGTCGATGCAGCTCCAAGAACACCTCGATCAGTCCCCTCGCCCCTCTGGGGCGGTCCGACGTTTCGGGAGGGTTAGGGTGAGGGGTGGATCTCAATGATTCACCCCTCAATCAAGAACAACACGATTCAGGCCTGACCCGGCCAGGCGCTGACAAACTCAGCCAGATCAACCTTCTCCGCCACCCGCGGTTCCTTCTGCGGCGTACCCAGGTAAAGAAACGCAATCACCTCTTCCCCTTCAGCCAGGCCCAACCCCTTGGCCACATGCGCCGAATACGCCAGTTCACCGGTACGCCACACCGCGCCAATCCCCTGCGCATAAGCCGCCAGCAAAATCCCGTGAGCCGCACAGCCCGCTGCCAGCAGTTGTTCGGACTTCGGATACTTAACGTGATCCTGCAACCGCGCGATCACCACAACCACCAGCGGTGCACGCAGTGGACCGTTACGCGCCTTGTCCAGCGCCGCCTCGGACACTTCACTGTCCTGCAGCTTCGCCGCTTCGGCCAGCAACTCGCCCATTTGCTCGCGCGCCGCGCCTTCGACTGTCAGGAAGCGCCAAGGCTGCAAGTGGCCATGGTCTGGCGCTCGCATCGCGGCGCCAAACAACACTTCGCGTTGTTCTGCGGTCGGTGCGGGTTCTATCAATCGTGGAACGGAAACACGGTTGAGCAAAGCGTCGAGAGCCTGCATCGGCCACCTCCTGAAAAAAATGTGAAGCTATTCTAGGGCCTGCCATCAATTATTGCCTGCGCCGCGTTGTTGCCTGGAAGCGGGCCAGGCAAGACGCAGTCCGCCGGGAATGGTCGTTCCCTTGCCAAGGACTGCAACGCAGCCTGGCCCGCTTCCAGGCACAACCCGAAGGGCCGGGGCGGGGGGGGGGGGGGGGGGGGGGGGGGGGGGGGGGGGGGTTTGTTTTTTGGTTGAGCCGCACGACGGCGCAGCGGCGGCGCGCACCCACCCC
>NZ_JBNDJH010000033.1:0-67438 GCF_050434865.1 Pseudomonas silensiensis | reverse complement strand
GTTAGCCGCCCCCGGCCATGGATGGCCGATGGCGGCGGGCCCACGGAGCAGGACCGGAGCGAGGGCATGCCGAGCCTGGGCGAGGCACCGAACGACAGGGGCAAGAGCCCTTGGTTACTTGGGGCTTTTCCAAGTGACTCGCTGTAAGAGCGAAACCGCCAGCAGCCATCACCGCAGAAATGGATATGCACACAAGCTTGAGTGTTTTGCGGCTTTCTTGATCAGTGTCAACCGCATAGCCAGGCAGGCTCTGTAGTCTCCAGAGACCGACAGCCAGTGCGCTCACCCCCAATGTTCGCCGTAGCGCGGGTTGCCTTGACTCAAGGCGAAAACACCATGATCTATCCGCTGATTCTGACCTTGCACCTGTTTGCCGCGCTGATCTTCATCGGCACGGTGTTCTTCGAAGTCCTGTTCCTGGAAAGCATCCGCAAACAGCTACCCGCCAGAGTGATGCTGCTGGTGGAGCAGGGCATCGGTCGCCGGGCCCGCTCGCTGATGCCGTGGGTACTGCTGGTGTTGTTCGGTGCGGGACTCGGCATGGTCTGGTTGCGCTACTTGCCAGCCCTTGCCTCACCACTGGCCTCGTCGTTCGGCACATTGCTGGCGTTGAAAATCGCAGTGGCCGTGAGCGTGCTGCTGCATTTCCTCGGCGCCATGTTTTTGTTCAAAAGCGGCCGAATGAGCCCGCGATACCTGCACTTCATCCATGGCAGCCTGTTCTGCCACATGGTCGTGATCGTGCTGCTGGCCAAGGGCATGTTTTACCTGACGTGGTAATCGGGGCTGACCGGTGGTCCGTTGTGCAGACACTTCGCTTGCGCTTGACGCAAATCAAGGAGCATTGATGGTTAAACCCGGAGACTGTAAATCCGCAGCCAGTCTCGGAGACCGTCATGCTCGATTTATTTCACAACCCCGGCGAGTTCGTGATCGCTCGGTGCGATCAAGGCGTGCTTGACCCTAACTGTCATGCCGACACGCAAAAATTTCATGACGGTATTGGCTCACTGGACCTGCTTCGTGCATTGCGCATCAGCCGCCAGAAGTGCCGACCGCTGTCCCTGAACGTGCAGCTGCCTTCCAGCCTCAAGCCGTCTTCCTGTTCCCCGCGCGATGTCGCCGGCGAGCACAGCGGTATCGAGCAGTACCTCCAGCGCCTGGAGCGTGAAATCGACCTCGTCGGTTGTCACCTGGGTGCGGAGCAACGGGTCGAGCAGTTTCATCTGGGGGGCGGAACACCTGCGCCTGCCCATCTGGAGCGGCTGATGAGTCATCTGCGTGGCCGGTTCAACTTTCTTAATCATGAAGGCGGCGACTACAGCGTCGAAGTCGACCTTCACCATACCGACTGGTCGACCATGCGTTTGCTGCGCGACCAGGGATTCAATCATGTGAGCATCGGCGTTCCGGATATCGATGCCGACTGTGACAGGTCGGTGGCCTGCTACCAGAACCCGGCGCCGATCCAGTCGCTCATGGATGCCGCGCGCACCTTTGGCTTTCGATCCATCAACGTCGATCTCGGTTTTGGCCATGCCTGGCAGACGCCCGACAGTTTTGCGCTGAAGCTGGCGACCATTATCGAGCTGGAGCCGGACCGGCTGATGGTGTTCGACTATGCCCGGCCACCACGGCGCTATCGGCCGGTGCTCGGTGACAAAGTCAGAGCGCTGTGCAGCCAGGACGATAAAGGCGCGATGCGCCAGATCTGTTTCGAGCAACTGCTTGGCGCGGGCTATCACTACATCGGTCTGGGGCAATTTGTCCGGCCTGATGATGATCTGGCGATCGCCCAGGAGCGCGGCCGGTTGCGCCGTACCTGTGAGGGTTTCTCCCGTCACGGTTATTGCGATCATGTTGGATTCGGTTTGGGCGCCATCAGCCAGATCGACGATTTGTACACGCAAAACACCGACGAGATTGAACGCTATCAACAGCAACTGGACATGAAGCAATTGCCGACGTGTCGAGGCTGGCGCTTCGAGGCGGGGGATCAGATCAGGCAAATGGTCATGGAGCGTCTGGCCTGTGATCAGGAACTGGATATCCGCGCCATCGAGCGGCGCTATGGGCTGGTTTTTTCCAAGTACTTCTGCGCTGTCTGGCCATTGCTGGAGCAATTGAGCCGGGACGGGTTGATCGAGTTATCAGACCGTTTCATCAGCATCCTTCCCGCCGGTCGGCCGGAAGTGGATGCCATCTGCAACCTGTTTGAAAAGGATTTGGGCGGTGCGAAGCATTAACCCCATTGCGAGTTGATCGATCATGAACACGACATTTGATTTCAATCGCACCCTGGTCGAAAAGTATGACCGCCCGGGGCCGCGCTATACCTCTTATCCCACGGCGCCGCAGTTTCACCAGGCGTTTGCCGTCGACGATTATCAGCGTGCCGCCCGCGACAGCAATCAGGTGGCTGCGCCGAAACCGTTGTCGGTGTACATCCACATTCCGTTCTGCAAGAGCCTTTGTTACTACTGCGCCTGCAACAAAATCATTACCCAGAAAACCCATCGCGCCGTCGAGTACCTGAAGTACCTCAAGCGTGAAATCGCGATGCAGGCGGCCTTGTTCGACAACACCCGCAAACTCACGCAGTTGCACCTGGGGGGCGGCACGCCGACCTATTTGACCAGCGAACAACTGGCGGACCTGATGGACTGCCTGCATCAGGCGTTCAACATGGATGACAGCGACGACCATGAGTTCTCCATCGAGGTCGACCCGCGCACCATCAGCACCGAGCAGATTCAGTCGTTGCGCCAGTTGGGCTTCAATCGCCTGAGCTTCGGCGTGCAGGATTTCGACCCCGACGTACAGGCAGCGGTCAATCGCCAGCAAAGTGAAGAGCAGATTTATGCGCTGGTGGCGGCGGCGCGCGAGGCGCAATTCAAGTCGATCAGTGTCGACCTGATCTACGGTCTGCCCCTGCAAACCGTGCAGAGTTTCGACGTTACCCTCAGCAAGATCATCGCGCTGCGCCCGGACCGGATTGCCGCCTACAGCTACGCGCATCTGCCGGAGATGGTCCGCGCGCAACGGCTGATTCGCCCCGCCGACATGCCGCCACCGGAGCGCAAGCTGGAACTGCTCGAGCTGACCATCCGCCGTCTGACCGAGGCCGGTTACGTCTATATCGGCATGGATCATTTCGCTTTGCCGGATGACGAGCTGGCGCTGGCCCGGGCCAATGGCACGCTACAGCGTAACTTTCAGGGCTATTCCACCCATGCCGATTGCGATTTGATCGGCCTTGGGGTGTCGTCGATCGGCAAGGTCGGCGACAGCTACAGCCAAAGTGTCAAGGAGCTTTCGCAGTACTACGCGCGTATCGATCAAGGGTTGTTGCCGGTGCATCGCGGTTACCGCTTGAACGCCGACGACCTGCTGCGCCGCGAGGTGATCAGCGACCTGATGTGCCATGGCCGTATCGCGTTCGACAAGTATGAGACGCGGCATGGCATTCGCTTCACCGAGTATTTTGCCGAAGCGCTGGCGCAGCTGGGCGAGCATGTGCGCGATGGATTGCTGCAGATTCACCGCGACGAACTGGTGCTGTTGCCACAAGGGCATTTGATGATGCGCAGTGCTGCGATGGCGTTTGACGCCTATCTGGGTGGTGAACAAAAAGGCCAGTTTTCACGCACAGTCTGAGAGGCAAAACACACTCTTTGTAGCAGCTGGCGAAGCCTGCGTTCGGCTGCGCAGCAGTCGTAAATCCGACTTGCACGGTTTTCCTGATACACCGTGAACTCTGATTTCACGACTGCTACGCAGCCGAACGCAGGCTTCGCCAGCTGCTAACAGGTTTGCGTTGCGGCTGAAAGGGCGGGAGCCTGTTTTCCGGGGCTGAGTTCTTAAGTTGATCTCAATCAAGGGCAGGGGGCGCAACGCTCCCTAACATGACTGAAAGCCCTTTCGAAATCAGCGAGCCCATGACAATCCATCAGCCTTCGATACACGCCAACCTGCGCGCCTGGGGCGTCGGGCTGGTGGTTCTGCTGATGTTGATGCTCGCCACCTTCGAAGGCGCGCAGGCCAAGCAATACGGTGACATCGAGCAGCAGCGCATCGAAAAAACCTTCCCTCAGACCGATTCCGTTTCTGCCCCCGAAGGCCGGTTCAAGGTGCGCACGCTGTCCGCCGCCGGCAAGGTCATCGGTTATGTGTTCCAGAGCCTGGACGTGGTGGATATTCCGGCCTACTCGGGCAAACCGATCAACACCCAGGTGATTCTCGACACGACCGGCATGATTCAGGATGCCTATGTGCTGGAACACCACGAGCCGATTCTGCTGATTGGCATTCCTGAGGCAAAACTTCACGGCTTCAGCGCCAAATACAAAGGCATCAAGGTCAGCCAACGGGTTGTCGTCGGCCATTCCAGTGATCCAAATGCGGTCACCGTCGATGCCATCGCCGGTGCAACGGTCACGGCGATGGTGGTCAACGAGGTCATCATGCGCGCGGCCCACGATGTGGCCGTGTCGCTGAAGCTGATCGAGGACACGGGCGGTGTGGTGCGTAAGCCCGCCACCGTGCGCCAGGACTTTTTCGAGCCCGCCACCTGGGAACAACTGACCGGCAACGGCGCCATCCGCCGCTTGAACCTGACCCGTGGGCAAGTCGACGCAGCCTTCAAGGGCACCGATGCCGAAGGCGTCGACAACGCCAGCGCCGATCAGGTTGATGAGACCTTTATCGAGCTGTACACCGCCGACCTGAATCCGCCGACCATCGGCCGCGCGCTGTTGGGCGACAACCAATATCGCTTCCTCATGCAAGACCTCAAGCCCGGCGAGCAGGCCATCGCGGTGCTGGGTCGTGGGCTGTTTTCCTATAAAGGCTCTGGGTACGTGCGCGGCGGGATTTTCGATCGGGTGCAATTGCGTCAGTTCGGCAACGTCATCAGTTTTCGCGACATGGACCATCAGCGGCTCTCAGACGTATTCGCCAAGGGCATGCCGGAATTCACTGAGATGTCGATTTTCATTGTGCGCGAACCGGCGAAGTTTGATCCGGGATCGCCCTGGTCCCTCGAGTTGCTGGTGCGTCGTCAGACCGGCCCGCTCAGTGGCACGTTCAGCAGCTTCGAACTGGCCTATCAATTGCCCGAACCCTACCTTGAACGGCCACTGCCCAGCGCCGAAGAACTGGCCGCCACCGAGGAAGCCAACCGGCCAATGTGGTTGAACATCTGGTACCAGAAACACTTCCAGATTGCCGTACTCGGCACCGCGTTGCTGCTGCTGACGGCCATCCTGTTCCTGCAAGACACGTTCACCCGCCGGCCGCGTTTTCTGCACTGGCTGCGTCGCGGTTACCTGGTCTTTACCGTGGTGTTTATCGGCTGGTACGCGCTGGGGCAGTTGTCAGTGGTCAATGTCCTGACCTTCGCCCATGCGCTGTTCGATCACTTTCGCTGGGAGCTGTTTCTCACCGATCCGCTGATCTTCATGCTCTGGGTCTTCGCCGCCGCCAGCATCCTGCTGTGGGGCCGCGGTGTGTTCTGCGGCTGGCTGTGCCCGTTTGGCGCCTTGCAAGAGTTGATCAACGAGGCCGCGCGCAAGTTGAAAATCCCTCAATACGAACTGCCGTTCGCCGTGCATGAACGGCTGTGGGCGATCAAATACATCATTTTGCTGCTGCTGTTCGGCATCTCCCTGGAGTCGATGTCCACCGCCGAGCTGTTCGCCGAGGTGGAGCCGTTCAAGACCGCCATCACCCTCAGGTTCGACCGCCAGTGGTGGTTCGTGCTCTACGCGGTGGCGCTGCTGGTCATCAACCTCTTCACGCGCAAAGTCTATTGCCGCTACATCTGCCCGTTGGGTGCGGCGCTGGCGATTCCGAGCAAATTTCGCCTGTTCGACTGGCTCAAACGCCGCAAGGACTGCGGCACGCCTTGCCAACTGTGCGCCAAGGAATGCGAGATTCAGGCGATTCATCCCGATGGCCGGATCAACGCCAACGAGTGCCACTACTGCCTCGATTGCCAGATGACGTACCAGAACGACAACAAATGCCCGCCGCTGATCAACAAGCGCAAGAAGCGCGGCAAAGCGGCACCCGCTGCTGTGCAACTGATACCTGTCGTGGAAGTGACCGCTCTGGAATAAACCCCGCGAGCGCCTGTCCGCAGTGACCGTTTTTATCCCTTCAAGGAAAACACCTGATGAACGACACAGAATCCAAAAAAGTAGCTGAAGTGCCGGAATCGTCCGGCCTCAGCCGCCGCGGTTTCCTCGGCACCAGCGCGGTGACCGGCGCGGTACTGGCTGGCGCCACGGCCCTTGGTGGCGCGGTGTTCACCCGTGAGACCTGGGCGGCAGCGGCCAAGGACGCGCAACTGAAAACCCACGTCGGGCCGGGCGAACTGGACCAGTACTACGGTTTCTGGAGTGGCGGCCATCAGGGTGAAGTGCGGATCATGGGCATTCCGTCGATGCGCGAGTTGCTGCGTGTTCCGGTGTTCAACGTCGACTCCGCCACCGGATGGGGCCTGACCAACGAAAGCAAACGGATCATGGGCGACAGCGCGCATTTCCGGAATGGCGACTGCCACCACCCGCATTTGTCGATGACTGATGGCAAGTACGACGGCAAATACCTGTTCATCAATGACAAGGCCAACAGCCGGGTTGCGCGTATCCGTCTGGACATCATGAAGTGCGACAAGATGCTCACCGTGCCCAATGTGCAGGCCGTTCACGGGCTGCGCCTGCAAAAAGTGCCGCACACCAAGTACGTATTCGCCAACGCCGAATTCGTCATCCCGCACCCCAATGACGGCAGCACTTTCGACCTGCAAGACAAGAACAGCTACACGATGTTCAACGCCATCGATGCCGAGAAAATGGAGATGGCCTTCCAGGTCATCGTCGACGGTAACCTGGACAACACCGATGCCGACTACACCGGCAAATATGCCGCTTCGACCTGCTACAACTCGGAGAAGGCCTACGACCTGGGCGGCATGATGCGCAATGAGCGCGACTGGGTGGTGGTGTTCAACATCGAGCGCATCGAAGCGGCGATCAAGGCCGGCAAATTCATCACCCTGGATGGCTCGAAAGTGCCGGTGGTCGACGGTCGAAAAACCGAGGGCAAGGACAGCACATTCACCCGTTACATCCCGGTGCCGAAGAACCCCCACGGGATCAATATGACGCCCGATGGCAAGTACTTCATTGCCGCCGGCAAACTCTCGCCTACCTGCACGATCATCGCCACCGCCAAGCTGGATGATCTGTTCGACGACAAACTCAAGGACCCGCGTGACGCGGTGGTCGGCGAGCCGGAACTGGGTCTGGGTCCGCTGCACACCACTTACGACGGCCGCGGCAATGCCTACACCACGCTGTTTATCGACAGCCAGGTGGTGAAATGGAACGTGGAGGAGGCCGTTCGCGCTTACACCGGCGAGAAGGTCAACTACATCAAGCAGAAACTCGATGTGCAGTACCAACCGGGCCACAACCATGCATCGCTGACCGAAACCCGCGAGGCCGACGGCCAATGGCTGATGGTCCTGAGCAAATTCTCCAAAGACCGCTTCCTGCCGACCGGCCCGCTGCACCCGGAAAACGATCAGTTGATCGACATCTCCGGCGAGGAAATGAAACTGGTGCACGACGGCCCGGCCTTCGCTGAACCCCACGACTGCGTCATGGCCCGCCGCGACCAGATCAAGACCAAGAAAATCTGGGACCGCAACGACCCGTTTTTCGCCGAAACCGTGGCGATCGCCGCCAAGGACGGGATCAAACTGGAGACCGACAACAAGGTCATCCGCGACGGCAACAAAGTGCGCGTCTACATGACCTCGATGGCCCCGGCCTACGGCCTGCCGGAGTTCACCGTCAAACAGGGCAACGAGGTCACGGTGACCATCACCAACATCGACCAGATTGAAGACGTGACCCACGGCTTCGTGATGACCAACCATGGCGTGAGCATGGAGATCAGCCCGCAGCAGACCTCATCGATCACCTTCATCGCCGACAAGGCTGGCCTGCATTGGTACTACTGCAGCTGGTTCTGCCATGCGCTGCACATGGAAATGGTCGGCCGCATGAAGGTCGAGAAGGCCTGACCGTTGCCCATCGACAGGAGCCAAGCAATGACTGATAGCAAGGGAAACCCGGTAAAGGTCATTGCGTTTGCGCTCCTGCTGATGTCCGGCAGCGCGCTGGCGGTGCAACCCATCACCACGTTGCCGTTGACGGTGGACGCCGAGCAACGCTGGCACCTGCCGGCGGGGGAATACCGTGGCTCGTTCAGCGTCGATCAGCCGATGCAAATTGTCTGCGAGCCGGGCGCGGTATTTCAGGGCGAGGGGCAGGGCAACGGCTTGATCATCGGTGCGCCGGATGTCGGCATCGAGGGCTGCACCTTTCTGGACTGGGGGCACGACCTCACGGCCATGAATGCAGCGGTGTTTATCCAGCCCAAGGCCCATGGCGCGGTCATTAAAGGCAATCGCCTGCAGGGTATGGGCTTCGGAATCTGGGTCGACGGTACGCAGGATGTGAGCCTGATCGACAACCGCATCCAGGGTGATCCGACGATGCGCTCGCAAGATCGCGGCAACGGCATTCATCTGTATGCGGTGCACGGCGCCAAGGTGATTGGCAACCAGGTCCGCGACACCCGCGATGGCATCTACATCGACACCTCCAACGGCAACCTGCTGCAGGGCAACACCCTGGAAGACCTGCGCTACGGCGTGCATTACATGTTCGCCAACGATAACCAGTTGATCGGCAACACCACCCGACGCACCCGTACCGGATACGCCTTGATGCAAAGCCGCAAGCTCACGGTGATCGGCAATCGCTCCGAACAGGATCAGAACTACGGGATCCTGATGAACTACATCACCTATTCAACCTTGCGTGACAACTTCGTCACTGACGTGCGCGACGGCTCGACCGGCGACACCATGATCAGCGGCGCCGAGGGCAAGGCGCTGTTCATCTACAACTCGCTGTTCAACAGCATTGAACACAACCACTTCGAGCACAGCGCCGTGGGGATCCATCTCACCGCCGGCTCGGAAGACAACCGCATCGCCGACAACGCGTTTGTCGGCAACCAGCGGCAGGTCAAGTACGTCGCCACCCGCCTGCAGGAATGGTCGGCGGATGGCCGGGGTAATTACTGGAGCGATTACCTGGGCTGGGACCGTAACAACGATGGCCTCGGCGATATCGCCTATGAACCCAATGACAACGTCGACCGTTTGCTGTGGCTGTACCCGCAGGTGCGGCTGTTGATGAACAGCCCAGGGATCGAGTTGCTGCGTTGGGTGCAACGGGCCTTTCCGGTGATGAAATCGCCGGGGGTGCTGGACAGCCATCCACTGATGAAGTCATCCACTCAAACCCTGACCCAGGAGCCCACCTCATGAACGTCATCGACATTGAAGGCGTCAGCCAGCGCTATGGGCATACCACCGTGTTGCATCAGCTCAACCTCAGCCTGGCGGAAGGTGAAGTGCTGGGTTTGTTCGGGCACAACGGTGCGGGCAAGACCACCAGCATGAAACTGGTGCTTGGCCTGCTCCAGCCCAGCGAAGGGCAGGTCAGGGTGTTCGGCCGTTTGCCCAGCGATCCCCACGTGCGGCGCCTGCTCGGGTATCTGCCGGAGAACGTGACGTTTTACCCGCAACTGAGCGGTGTTGAGACCTTGCGCCATTTCGCACGACTCAAAGGCGCCGCGTCCGCTCAAGTGGACGCACTGCTGGAGGAAGTCGGCCTGGCCGGTGTGGCGCATCGGCGGGTCAAGACCTACTCCAAAGGCATGCGTCAACGATTGGGGCTGGCGCAAGCACTGCTCGGTGAGCCGCGTTTGTTGCTGCTAGACGAGCCGACCGTCGGCCTCGATCCCATCGCCACCCAGGACCTTTATCGCTTGCTAGATCGCCTGCGCAGCCAGGGCACCAGCATCATTCTCTGCTCCCACGTATTGCCGGGCGTCGAAGCGCACATCAATCGTGCAGCGATTCTGACCCAAGGTCGCCTGCTGGCCCTCGGCAGTCTCCACAGTCTGCGTGAGGAAGCCGGGTTGCCGACGCTGATTCGCGCCAACGGCCTCAAGCACGCCGGGCCCTTGCAGCAACGCTGGAACAACGCCGGGCACGTTACCGAGCGCTGGGGCGTCGAAGGGCTTGAAGTGGCCGCGATCAATGGCAGCAAGCTCGGACTGTTGCGCCAACTGCTCAATGAAGACGAACCGGCCGACGTGGAAATCCATCAGCCGTCGCTGGAAGACATTTACCGCTACTACATGAGCCGGGCCGGTGCGGCGCCGATCGGGGAGGCCGTATGAACGCTGTCTGGAACATGGCCCGCAAGGAATTCAGCGACGGTTTGCGCAATCGCTGGTTGTTGGCGATCAGTGTGCTGTTCGCGGTGTTGGCCATCGGCATCGCCTGGCTGGGCGCCGCGGCCTCCGGGCAGTTGGGTTTCACCTCGGTGCCGGCCACCATCGCCAGCCTCGCCAGTCTGGCAACGTTTTTGATGCCGTTGATTGCGTTGCTGTTGGCCTATGACGCCATCGTCGGCGAGGACGAAAGCGGCACGTTGCTGTTGTTGCTGACGTACCCGTTGGGTCGCGGGCAGATTCTGCTCGGCAAGTTTGTCGGCCACGGGTTGATCCTGGCGCTGGCGACACTGATTGGTTTCGGCTGCGCGATGCTGGCCATCGCCGTGCTGGTGGACGATGTCGAACTGAGCTTGCTGCTCTGGGCTTTTGGCCGGTTCATGGCGTCGTCGACGCTGCTGGGCTGGGGGTTTCTGGGGCTGGCCTATGTGCTGAGCAGTGTGTCCGCTGAGAAGTCCACGGCGGCTGGGCTGGCGCTGGGCGTGTGGTTCTTCTTCGTGCTGGTGTTCGACCTGGCACTGCTGGCGCTGTTGGTGCTCAGCGAAGGGCAGTTCAACCCGAAAGTGCTGCCCTGGTTGCTGCTGCTCAATCCGGCCGACATCTACCGCCTGATCAACCTCTCCGGTTTTGAGCCCGGCGCCGGTACCACGGGTGTGTTGACGCTGGGCAGCGATTTACCGATGCCGGGTTCGATGCTCTGGCTGTGCCTGTTGCTGTGGGTGGTGGTGCCATTGGGCTCGGCCTGGCTGTTGTTTCGTCGCCGGGCGACATGAATTTCCACTTTGATAGTTTTGGAGCAGTTGACGATGAACACCTTTTATCTGACGACGATGCGCGCGGTGGCGGGCCTGATGATGTGCCTGTTGCTGACGGCCTGTGACAACCCGGCGCAAGCCACCTATAGCAGCGCCGCCACAGCCTTTCATCCCAGTGATGAATGCCATGTCTGCGGGATGATCATCAACGGATTTCCCGGGCCCAAGGGCGAAGTGGTCGAACGGGCCGGGGTCAAGAAATTCTGCTCTACGGCGGAAATGATCGGTTGGTGGTTGCAGCCGGAAAATCATCAAGGCGATGCAAAACTGTATGTCCACGACATGGGCCGCAGCCCTTGGAACGCGCCGGATGACGCCCACCTGATCGATGCCAGAGACGCGTTCTATGTGGTCGGCACCCAACTCAAAGGCGCCATGGGTGTGGTGCTGGCGTCGTTCTCCAGTCGCGAGGCTGCTGAAAAGCTTGCCGCTGAACAGGGTGGTCGCTTGCTGCGCTTCAGCGAGATCACTCCGGCGCTGTTGCAACAGCACTAACAACGTCGAAAAAATCTGATCGCCGTCAAGTCGTTTTTTCTTCTCCTGTTCAAAGATAGGGGCTCGCTATGTCCCCAGTGCTTGGCATCCGTGATGCCCAGGAGTGAATGATGAAAACCGAGTTTCAGGATCGTTTGGCGGTGGTCACGGGTGCCAGCTCCGGGATTGGCCTGGCGCTGTGCGCCGCGTTGTTACCACGCGGGGTCAAGGTGCTGGCGATGTCACGGACCTTGGGTGAACTGCCGGCGTTGCAGCAGATCTACGGCGAGCGATTGCAGTGGTTTGCCGGGGATGTCACGAGTCAGCAAGACCTGCGCGAGCTGGCCGAGCGCGCGGCGGCGATGGGCCCGGTGGATTATCTGGTGCCCAATGCGGGGATTGCCGAAATGGCTGACAGCCTGGATATGCAGGCCTTTCAGCGTCAGTGGGCGGTCAACGGTGCCGGGGCGTTGAATACGCTGGCGGCGTTGCGGGGTGAACTGGCGAACCCTGCTTCGGTGGTGTTTGTCGGGAGTTTCCTGACGGGGTCGAGCTTCCCCGGGTTGGCTGCGTGCATTGCCAGTAAGGCTGCGCTGGCGGCTCAGGCGCGGACGCTGGCGGTGGAGTTTGCGAGTTTTGATGTGCGGATCAATCTGGTTTCTCCGGGACCGACAGCGACTTCGATGTGGGACAACCTGGGGTTGAGCGAGGGGGAGCTCGGCGACGTTGCGGACACCCTTGGTAAACGTCTGTTGCCCGGTCATTTTCTCGATGCGGCGGCGGTGGCCAATGTGATTGTTTTTCAGTTGTCGCAGGGGGCTCGGGGTGTCTATGGTCAGGACTGGAAGGTCGATAACGGTTACACGTTGGGCTGAATTTTTACGTTTGGAGTACATATCCGTTGCTGCGGTAACGGCTGGTATTGGTTCCGCCCTTACGGCGGGTCACTTGGAAGAGCGCCAAGTAACCAAACGCTTTTGCCCCTGACGTACGGTGCCTCGCCCAGGCTCGGCATGCCCTCGCTCCGGTCCTGCTCCGTGGGCCCGCCGCCATCGGCCATCCATGGCCGGGGGCGGCTAACCCGGCATCCATGCCGGGTTGCCCACTGCGCAGAACCTGCGCTCGGCCTTCCGACGGGGCAGATCGAGATCACAAGCCAAAGCCAAAGCCAAAGCAAAGCAACAGGTCCCGCCGGGAACGATCATCACACCTTGAGCTGAAGCCACTACGCAGTCTGTAGCCGCTGCCGAAGGCTGCGTTCGGCTGCGCAGCAGTCGTGAATCCTGCCTCCTCGGTAAACCTGACACACCGCAGCGTCTGATTTTGCGTCTGCTTCGCAGCCGAACGCAGCCTTCGGCAGCTGCTACAGGGATGTGCGTCAGGGCAGGAGACTTAGTGCGAAGTCCCCTCGGCAAACTCAATCTTGTTCCCCACGTTGTACTTGCCCGAAGGCTTGTTCATCGGAATGCGTTTGATCTCCTTGAGGGTGTTGCTGTCGTAGACGATCAGCGCACCGTCGGTGTCCCAAATGCTCAGCAGCAAGTAACGGCCATCCCGGGTGAACTCAACATGAGCGGCGGTTTTGCCGGGCATCGGACGCAAGGTGTGGGCAATCTCCAGCGTCTGTTTGTCGATCAGGTGGATCGCATCGTTGTCGGGCCCGAAGAACACGTCGCTCCAGGCATACCGCGAATTGACGTGACTGCGCATGAAGAAACCCGGCCCCAGGGTCGGGATTTCCTTGATCAGTTTCCAGGTCTTGAAGTCGATGACCGAGATCAGCCCCTTGCTGATATTCGGTGTGGCGAACACCCACTCACCGTTGCGTTTCCAGTAGGTCCCCGAACCTAAATGCGGCATGCCCGGCAGCGGTATGTCGGTGATTACCTTGCCGCTGTCGAGGTCGATCACCTGACCGCCCTGGGCTTTGCGCGACGTGGCCAGCAGCTGTTTGTAGTCCGGTGAAAAAGAGAAGTCATCGAGAACATCCCCGGCAGGAATCCGCCGTGGTTCGAAATCCGGTGTGCCGGCCCAGGACAGTTCCCAGACTTCCTTCACGTCCTTGAGCGCCACGATGAAGCTGTCGCGCGGCGGGGCGGAGTAGACCGCGCTGACCCGTGACGCGGTGCCGTCCTGCCCGATCGTGGGAATGGTTTTGACCAGCGACAGATCGCGGGCATCGAGCACCACCACATTGCCGGGCAAATAGTTGCCCACCAGCACCCAGCGTCCATCCTTGCTCACCGCCAGGTTGCGGGTGTTGAGACCGGCGCGGACCTCGGCGATCAGTTTCAGGTTGTGCAAGTCATACAGGCTGATCCAGCCGTCACGGGAGGCGAAGTAGACGAAGCGCCCATCCGGCGAGAACTTCGGCCCGCCGTGCACGGCAAAGTGCGAAGCAAACCGCGCCAGCACCTCAAAGCGGTCACCGTCGAGGATGTCGATGTGATGGTCGCCGGCTTCCACCACCACGAACAGGTTCAACGGGTCGGCGCCATGCTGGGGCGTGGTGGGCAGCTTGCTGAGGTCCGCGAGCATCGAGTGACTGCCGAGAATGTCGTCATTGCTCCAGGTGGGCGGGGTGGCGGGCGGTTGCTGAAGGTAGTCCACCAGCGCGTCGATCTGCGCGGGGCTGAAGACGTTGGCATAGCCGGCCATCTGGCTCGCGGGGCGGCCGTTCTGAATCACGCTGCGGATTTCATTGGGTTTGATCCGGCTGAGACTCTCCGGCAACAACGCCGGGCCCGCGCCGCCGAACCGATTGGCGCCATGGCAGCGCTGGCAATGCTGCTGATAGTTTTGCGCGGCGTGTTCAGGCGCCGGAACCGCTGCGCCGGCCTGGGCCGCACTGATCCATAACAGGTGGGCAAGGACGATGCGCCTCATATCGCCACCTTGGCGTGGCGTTGCAGTGCTTGCGCCGGGTAAAGCCGTGCCGGGTATTCCAGCTGTTCTGCAGCGAACAGATCGACCACCGTGCCGATCACCGTCAGTGTCGGAATGCCCGGTGGACAATCCAGCGCCAGGGTTGGTAATTGGTGCAGCTTGCCGCGGGCGACGTGCTGGTCGGGACGCGTGCCGTTGCTGATCAGCGCCGCCGGCGTATCGGCTGACAGTCCGGCTTCGATCAAGCGCTGAGCGATGATCCCCAGGTTCGACAAGCCCATGTAAAACACCAAGGTCTGGCTACTGTCGGCAAGGCTGCTCCAGGGCAGCGACAACTCGCCATCGCGTTGCAAATGGCCAGTGATAAACCGGCAGGAATTGACCAGGTCGCGGTGGGTCAACGGTATGCCCGCGTAAGCGCTGCAGCCGGACGCGGCGGTGATCCCCGGTACTACCTGGCAATCAACACCGCGTTGCAGCAGGTATTCCAGCTCTTCGGCGCCGCGACCAAAAATGAATGGGTCGCCGCCCTTGAGCCGGACCAC
The DNA here is from genome assembly GCF_050434865.1 of Pseudomonas silensiensis. Taxonomy (NCBI): domain Bacteria; kingdom Pseudomonadati; phylum Pseudomonadota; class Gammaproteobacteria; order Pseudomonadales; family Pseudomonadaceae; genus Pseudomonas; species Pseudomonas silensiensis. The sequence goes on along the minus strand of NZ_JBNDJH010000033.1, from coordinate 52,332 downwards.
GCGCTGCCCTTGATCGGCGAGGTCGGCCAGCAGTTCGTTGATCTGTTCCTGGGGCAGGCTGTGGCAGCCGCTGGCCTTGCCGACGTAATGGCGGGCGCAGGTGAGGGGGATCAAGGTCAGCAGTTCGGGGCTGATCAGCCGGTCGTACACCACGGCGTCGGCCTGCATCAACAGGCTCCAGGCGCGCAGGGTCAGCAGGCGTGGATCGCCGGGGCCGGCGCCGACCAAGGCAACTTCGCCCGGCCGGAACGGGGACTCAAGTGTGGCCGGTATAGCAATCGATGGAGGCATGGGACGTCCTTGGTGCTTCATCAGGTTGACCGGCCCCAGCCTTTGTCAGGTGGTTGGCCGTGCGGACTATTCAGTGGGTGATGCAAGGGATGGTCGTTGACGGCGCGACACCGATTTCGTCATCGCTGAGGTGGCAGCCGGGGTCCTGGCCCCACAAATCACCCTCGGCCCAGGCGCGGGTGCGGGTGTTGCCGTTGCAGATGGGCAACCAGCGGCATTGCGCGCAACGACCGCCGACGGCGCGGGGATGTTCACGCAAGCGCAACAGCAGGGCATCCGGCTGATCCAGCCACAACGTGCGGAACGGCGTGCGGCGGACATTGCCCACCGAGTGCTGCCACCAGTAGGTGTCCGGATGCACTTCGCCGGTGTTGTCGATGTTGGCAATGCCGCTGCCCGATGCGTTGCCGCCCCAGGCGCGGAGCATTTTTTCCAGGCGAGGGTAATGCTCGGGCAGACGAAGGCTTGCCCATTGCAGCAAGAGAATGGCGTCGGCATCGTTGTTGCCGCTGACAAAATCGCTGTCGCGGCCTTGTTGGATGTCTTCCCAGGCGCGCTCGAAGATCAGCGTCATGGCCTCCCGGCTCATCTGCTGGTGCGCATCGAGTTTGCGACTGCGTTTGCCGCGACCGCTGTAGTTGAGGTGCGACAGGTAAAACTTTTGCACGTCGTACTCGCGCATCAGCGCCAGCAGTTGGGGCAACTGTGGGTGGTTTTCCTGGGTCAGGGTGGTGCGCAGCCCGACGCGAATGCCCTGTTCGCGACAGAGCCGGATCGCCTGCATGGAACGGCCGAAGCTGCCCTTGAGTTGGCGGAAGGCGTCATGGGTGGCTTCCAGGCCATCGATGCTGATCCCGACGTAGTCGAAGTTCGCTGCGCTGATCTGCGCGATGTTCTGCTCATCGATCAGCGTGCCGTTGGTGGACAAGGCGACAAAGAAACCCTTGGTCCGGGCGTAGGCGCTGAGCACAAACAAGTCCTCGCGCAACAGCGGTTCGCCACCGGAGAGAATCAACACCTTGACGCCGGCATCGTGCAGATCGTCGATCACGGTCAGCGCCGCGGCCGTATCCAGTTCGTCGCGAAAGACACTGTCGGCCGAGGTGGCGTAGCAGTGTTTGCAGGTCAGGTTGCAGCGCCTGAGCAGGTTCCAGATCACCACCGGCGCCCGATTGCTGCCCGGAGGACTGGTTCTGGGGGCAGGCGCCTGGCCGGCCAGCGCACGCAGGTATTGGCTGATCCTCAACATGTAACTCTCCTTCAGTCAGAGCGTGTTCAGCGCGAAGCCATAGGCATACGCAAGCCTGATGCCCGTAGCAGCTGTCGAGCTTGCGAGGCTGCGTTCGGCTGCGAAGCAGTCGTGAAATCAGGCGATACGGTGTTTCAGATAAATCTCGCACACAGGTTTTACGACTGCTGCGCAGCCGAACGCAGCCTCGCAAGCTCGACAGCTGCTACAAGGGGGGCGTTGAACTGGCCGGCTTTAAACGCAATCCGGTTTTTTTCAGGATGCGGCTGCTCACCAGCATTTCGTCGGCCCCACAGGCGTCGCCCAGCAAGTAGCGCAGGTGCTCGCGGTAGCTGTTGATTTCATCGCTGCTGCGGCCATGCACCATGGCGAACAGGTTGTAGCGCCAGTCGTTTCGGCGCGGGCGGCGATAGCAGTGGCTGACGAAGGGTTGCGCGCCGATCAGTGCGCCGAGACGCGGCATGTCGGTGTCGCGCACATCCCAGACCGTCATGCCGTTGTGGCGATAGCCCAGTCGGTAGTGATTGGGCACAGCGGCGATCCGCCGAATCGCGCCCTCGGCTTGCAAGCGCTTGAGCAGATCGAGGGTGGCTTCGATGTTCAGCCCCAGCTGTTCGGCGAGCCACGCCCACGGGTCGTCCAGCAAAGGCAGACCGGCCTGGGTCAACACGATCAGGCGCTGGATAAGGGTGTCTTCAGGCCGGGAAATACAGACCGACATGGTAGGTCTCCTCTTTGGGCAGGTTGAGCAGCGGCAGGCCGGTCAGGGTTTCGATGCGGTGCAGGGCTTCGCTCAGGTCATGCTCAGTTGCGCAGGCGAGTACGAACCACATGTTCCAGGCGTGCTCGCGTCGATAGTTGTGCGCCACTTCAGGCATGCCTTGCAGTTGCTCGGCGACCTCTTCAAAACGGTCTTCCGGGACCGCCAGCGCGGCGAGGGTGAAGGCGCCGCCCAGGCGTTCGATGTCAAACATCGGGCCGAAGCGCGTGAGCATTCCGTCATCGAGCAGGGTATGCAGTCGGCCGAGTAGTTCAGTGCTACTGGTCTCCAGTTCGGCCGCCAATACCCGCCAAGGGTGACGCACCAGCGGCATGCCCAGTTGCAAGCGGTTGATCAGGCGACGGTCGAGGTCATCCATGGGTCGGTGCTCCTGTGCGCGAGGGCGCAAAGCGTCCGCCGCACTGCTTGAAGACCTGGGTGCTGAACAGCAATTGATGGGGCAGGTCGCTCAGCAGATGTTCTTCCAGCAACGCCTGGATCTGCGCCTCCACCTGTTCACGTTGACGCCCGTGCACCATGCAAAACAGGTTGTACCGCCACTGCGGCAATCGCCGGGGTCGTTGATAGCAGAGGTTAATGCCGGGCGCTCGCCCCAGGCGCTGGCCGACTTCGTCGATCAGCGCATCGGGAATATCCAGCACCAGCATGGCGTTGGCGGTAAAACCCAGCGCGCGATGGTGCAGCACCAGGCCGATACGGCGGAACAGCCCTTGCTCGCTCCACTGGCGCATTTGCTCGAGCACCTGGTTTTCGTCGGTGTTTATCCGTTCGGCGAGTTCCTGATAGGGACGTGCTACCAGCGGCAATCCGCCTTCGAGGTGCCGGCGCAGCGCCAGCGCTTGTTGGGGGCTCAATCCAGATGTCATGAGTTGTCTCCCAGGGCAAAACCGAGGTCGATGCGGTAGGCGGTCAACATCGGCAGGTCCAGCGGCATGAGACCGGTGTCGTTCTCCAGTTCCTTGAGCACACGATCGATGTGTTGGCGATCAGGAGCGGTCAGCACAAACCAGAGGTTGTAGAAATGCTCCCGCGCGTAATTGTGATTAACCTCCGGGTACTGACTGACGCGATCGGCCACCTGTTGCAGGCGGTCGGCGGGCACGGCGAGGGCGGCGAGGGTGCTGGCCCCGGCGCGGCTGTGTTCGAACACCGGGCCGATGCGTGAGAGGGTGCCGGCCTGATCCATTTCTTCCAGGCAGGCCATTACTTGCGATTCGCGGCACCCGAGAATCCGCGCCATCTCCTTGTACGGTGACGGGCACAACGGCATGCCGTGCTGGAAGCGGTCGATGAGTTGGCGGCTGAGCTGCTCAAGGTTCATTTCAATACCCCATTTTCTGCGCGCGACTGCTGAAGAAGATGCCGCTCGGCGCGGAGGCTGGCAGGGTGCTCAGCAGCTTCAGGCGGTACGGATCCCAGACTTGAACCTGATCGCCGTCGCGTAACGACAGCCACAACTGGTCGCCGCGTGCGGTGAATTCCATGTGCAGCACCGCCAGCCCCGGCTTCAGATCCGCGACCACGGCATGGGTTTCGGTGTCGATGACCTGAACCCGATCATTGTCCGGGTAGGCGAAATTGACCCATAGCTGCCGACCGTCCGGACGCGAGGTGACGAACACCGGTTGACCGGCCACCGGGATCACAGCGGTCTGCTGCCAAGTGCGCGAGTCCATCACCAGCACTTGATGACGGCCGACAGCGGGCACGAAGGCCTGGTTGTCGGCGACGGCCCAGCCTTCCAGGTGCGGCATCTTGTAGACCGGGAGTTTCGCCTGGCCGCGTCCGTAATCGCCGAGTACCCGCTGCACACCACGCTCCGGATGCCAGAGGTCGAGTTGCGCCATGCCGTCTTCACCAAACAGGCCGGCCATGTAATAGCGCCCATCGGGCGTTATCAGGGCGTCGTAGGGTTGCTCACCGATGCCGGTGAAACGGTTGATCTGCGGTGTGCTGCCCTGACTGAAATCGGCGGTCCAGATCTCGCCGGTATCGAACAGACTGAAGACAAAACGTTGCCCCGGCGCGTCAACCAGACCGACCACCCGGGAGCGCTTGCTGCCATCGGCCAGGGATGTGGCCGGAATATCGGCCACCTGTTGCAAGGTGTCGGCATCGAACACCTTGACCCCGCCGGGCACGTAGTTCGACACCGCGATCAACTTGCCGTCCTGACTAATGGCGCCACCAATGCTGTTGCCGCCCTGGATGACGCGATGATCGATACGCCGGGTCAGCAAATCGATTTTGCTCAACCCGCCGTCGCGCCCGAACACATAGGCGTAGCGCTGATCCCGCGAGAACACCACTGAGGCATGGGACAGGTCGCCTAAACCCTTGAGTCGGGCCAGCGCGGTGTGGGTGTCGCTTTCGATGATTTGTACGCTACCGGTGGCGCGCTCCACGACCACGCCCAAGTCGCCGGTGCCACGCAACGGTGGCTGAACGCAAGCGGACAACAGCAGCCCGGTCGCCGCTGACAGCAGGAATGAACGGATCATAGTGCGGGATATCCCTGGAGAAGAAGATCGACCAGCCAATGGATGTCGTCGGGGCTGAGCAACGGGGCCCAACCGGGCATCGCGGTGCCGGGCCGGCCTTGGGTGACGGTGGCAATCAGGCTGTCCCGTGACTTGCCGGCCAGCGCTGCGCGCGTCAGTTCCGGGCCCAGCCCGCCGGTCAGGTGCAGCCCATGGCAGGCGCCGCAGTCCTGGGTCAGCAGGTGTTCGAGTTGCACCTGACGCGGGGCGTCAGGTGCCGCAACCGCAGTTGCGCAAATGAGGAGGAGGGCCGCCAGAATCACAGCGTGTCGATAAACCATCATGGCGCCCTCCAGTCGGTTATTTGAGTGTCAGTACCCAGGTCGCGAGAATTTTCGCTTCTTCTTCAGTCACCGGGTTGGCCGGCATTGGCATCGGGCCCCAATTGCCTTGTGTGCCGTTCTTGATGTGGCCGGCCAGGGTGTCCACGGCCCCAGGTACGCCAGCGTTCTTGGCCGCTACATCCTTGAGCGCCGGGCCGACAATCTTGGTGTCGACGGAGTGGCAGGCTGCGCAGGGTTTGCTCTTGAACAGCTCCAGCGCGTCTTGGGCCATGGCCGGCTGCACACTCAGCGCAGCGGTCAGGGCGAACAGTGAGAACAGAGTATTTTTCATGGTGTTTCCTTGCATTGATGGAGCTCAATAGATGTCGTGTTGGGTGTTGTAGACATTGAACTTCCCGGTGGGTGTGATCAGTCGTTTGTCCTTGATGACTGACTTGAGCTTCAGTGTTTTGTCGTCGATCACCACCAGCGCCGATTCGTCGGCCTGACCACTCCAGACGGAGAACCAGACTTCATCGCCGGCCTTGTTGTATTCCGGCTGCACAACGCGCATGGCGCCTTGCTTGATGCCGGCGTATTCAGCGATGGGCAGCACGGTGTAGCCGGCGTCGAGCTTGTCGATGTCGAACACCGCCACCGACTGGCTGAGCTTGGCGTCCGGGTTGAGGGTGGTGTCGACGTACAGGTGATGAGACTTGGGATGGGTTTTGATAAACAGCGAACCGCCGCCCTGGCCCTTGAGCGAGCCGACCTGCTTCCAGGCGTATTGCGGGTGTTTGGTCGGGTCGGTGCCGATCAGCGAGATGCCGTCATCACCCAGGTGGCTGGTGGCCCAGACCGGGCCGTAGATCGGGTGATTGAAGTTGGCGCCGCGACCTGGGTGAGGGGTTTTGCCGACGTCCACCAGCGCGGTCAACTTGCGCTCCTTGGAGTCGATCACGGCGACCTTGTTGGAGTTGTTGGCGGCGGTCATGAAGTAGCGGTGCGTGCTGTCCCAACCGCCGTCATGCAGGAAGGGCGCGGCGTCGATGTAGGTGACAGTGAGGTTTTTGATGTCCTGGTAGTTGACCAGCATGACCTTGCCGGTTTCCTTGACGTTGACGATGAACTCCGGCCATTCGTGGGAGGCGATGATCGCCGCGACCCGTGGTTCCGGGTGATATTCCTGCTTGTCGACGGTCATGCCGCGGGTCGAAACGATCTGCTTCGGCTCCAGGGTTTCGCCATCCATGATGGTGAATTGTGGCGGCCAATAAGAACCTGCGATGGTGTATTTGTCTTCGTAGCCTTTGAACTTGGAGGTCTCGACCGAGCGCGCCTCGATGCCCACTTTGACTTCGGCGACCTTGGTCGGCTCCACCGGCCACAGGTCGATCATGTCGATCCGCGCGTCTCGACCAATCACCAGCAGATAGCGGCCCGAAGCCGAGATCCGCGAGATGTGCACGGCATAACCGGTCTCGATCAGCTTGACGATCTTCTTGCTGTCACCGTCGATCAGGGCAATCTTGCCGTCATCGCGCAACGTCACCGAAAACAGGTTCGGCAGGTTGAGTTTGCTCAGTTGCTTCTTCGGACGGTCCTCGGGTTTGACCAGTACTTTCCAGGTTTTCAGCGTCTCGGCCATGCCCCATTCCGGTGGCGTCGGCGGCGTGTGCTGAATGAACTTGGCCATTGACGTGATCTGATCCTTGGTCAGCGCATTGGAGGTCCCCCAGTTCGGCATGCCCGCTGGTGAGCCGTAGGTAATCAAGGCCTCCAGATACGGTTGTCCGCGGCTCTGGGTGATGTCCTGTGTCAACGGTTTGCCGGTCGCGCCTTTGCGCAGAACACCGTGGCAGCCTGCGCAGCGCTGGAAGTAGATTTCCTTGGATGAGTCGAACTCGTCCTGGCTCATGTCGGGAGCGCCGGCGGTTTTGACCATGGGCGGGATGGCCGCGGCGGCGGGCTCTTCAGCGCTGGCGGCATGACTCACCGCCAGGGCCAGTGACGAACACAATGTGGCGAGGGTCAGGGCAAACGTTTTTCTGTTGCTGATCAGCATTCCATTTCTCCTCAGGCAAGACCTTTGCGATGTGCTGAAACGGCAGCGCAGAACGCAGGTTCTTAGTGCCGTGCAAGGCTATGCCCGAGCAGGCCAATGTTCGCTTGACGACGATCAAGTTTGCCGGCCATCTCACTTGCCAGGTTGTCGCAGGGGCCCGTAGCGTGTTCCTTGAATCCGCTTTTGGAACAGGCACCCCATGGACCGTACCCAGTCTTGCGAACACCCGATCGAACCCTTCTACCAACCGCTGAATAATGAGGAAGCGCTGTTCGAACAAGCCTGGCGACACGGCATGCCGGTACTGATCAAAGGCCCGACGGGGTGCGGCAAGACCCGTTTCGTCCAGCACATGGCCCATCGGCTGAAACTGCCGCTGTACACCGTGGCTTGCCATGACGACCTGAGCGCGGCCGACCTGATCGGCCGTCACCTGATCGGTGCCCAGGGCACCTGGTGGCAGGACGGACCGCTGACCCGTGCGGTGCGTGAAGGCGGCATCTGTTACCTCGACGAAGTGGTCGAGGCGCGTCAGGACACAGTGGTGGTGTTGCATCCACTGGCTGATGATCGTCGGGAGTTGTTCCTGGAACGCACCGGCGAAGTGCTGAAGGCGCCGCCGTCCTTCATGCTGGTGGTGTCCTACAACCCCGGCTACCAGAACCTGCTCAAGGGCATGAAACCCAGCACCCGCCAACGCTTTGTGGCGATGCGCTTCGGCTATCCGCCGGTGGCCGATGAGGAGCGCATCGTTGCCCGGGAGGCTCAGGTGGACAGCGCGCTGGCGGCGCAAGTGGTGCGGCTGGGGCAGGCGCTGCGCCGGCTCGATCAACATGACCTGGAGGAGGTCGCCTCAACGCGACTGCTGATTTTTACCGCGCGGATGATCGGCTCCGGCATGAGCCCGCGTGAGGCCTGCATGGCCTGCCTGGCCGAACCGCTGAGCGACGATCCGCTGACCGTTGCCGCGCTGATGGACGTGGTTGATGTCCACTTCGGCTGAGTCCCCGGGCGTCTCGAAACGTCATTTGCCGGGCGATCTGGCGATGTGGTTTTTCATTCTGGCCGAGCTGTCGGTGTTCGCCATCCTGATCCTGACATTCGCCATGACCCAGGCGCTCAAGCCGCAGATGTTCAGCGAAAGCCGTCTGTTGCTGAACACCTCCACCGGGTTGGCGATGACCCTGAGCCTGCTCACCGCGGGGCTGTTCGCCGCGCTGGCGCAGGAGCAGGTCAGGCGCTCACGGTCCCGCCATGGCGCCGTCTTCCTGCTGATGGCGTTGCTCGCCGCCAGTGTCTACGTGGTGCTGAAAGTCACGGAATACCGGCACTTGCTGGCCTCGGGGCTGGGCATGGAGCACAACACGTTTTTCACGTTGTACTGGATTCTCACCGGTTTTCATTTTCTCCACGTAGTGCTCGGCATGGTCATTCTCGGATGGCTGGCCGAGCGCTGTCGCCGTGGCCTGTATGACGCCAATACGTGCAGCGGGTTTGAATCCGGCGTGTTGTATTGGCACATGGTCGATCTGATCTGGGTCATGCTGTTTCCGCTGGTCTACGTGCTGAGTTGACGAGGTTCTCATGACTGTTCCCAGGGTTTTGCTCGTCTGTTGGGCAGCGCTTGCGACGCTAAGCGTCTGCACCGTGGTGCTGGCCCACGTTGGCGCGACATCGCTGCTGTCGATTGCCATCTTGCTGGTGGCAGTCGGCAAGGCCTGGCTGATCACCGATGGCTTCATGGAGATGCGCCACGCACCGCGACTGTGGCGCCGCTTGATGTTGAGCTGGGCGCTGGTGGTGGCGAGCGTTGTGGGGCTGACGCTGATTTTGTTCCGTTAACCGATCCCTGTAGCAGCAGGCGAAGCCTGCGTTCGGCTCGGTCCGCGCTCGGGCGCAGCAGTCGTAAATCCTGCCACCTTGGTCAATCTGAAACACCGCGGCGTCTGACTTCACGACTGCTGCGCAGCCGAACGCAGGCTTTGCCAGCTGCTACACGGACCGAGTTTGGCTTACGTGGAATACCCGACCCAAACCATCTGCCTTTCTTGATCGCCATCAAGCAGGTTTTGACCCTTCGCTTCCTATGATGGACGGGCCTAGCAAAGAGGAAGCGACCATGTCAGACACCTTCACCAAAGGCATGGCCAGGAACATCTACTTCGGGGGAAGCATCTTCTTCTTCCTGATATTCCTGGCTTTGACCTATCACACGGAACAGACCTTTCCAGAGCGCAGCAATGAAGCGCAGCTAACCGAATCAGTGGTGCGCGGCAAGTTGGTCTGGGAGCAAAACAATTGCATCGGCTGCCACACGCTGTTGGGCGAGGGCGCCTACTTCGCGCCTGAGCTGGGCAACGTGTTCCAGCGGCGCGGCGGAGAGGCGGGCTTCAAACCCTTCCTGCATGCCTGGATGAAAATGCAGCCACTGGGCGTACCGGGTCGGCGCGCGATGCCTCAGTTCAAGTTGAGTGACCAGGAGGTGGATGACATCGCCGAGTTCCTCAAATGGAGCTCGAAAATCAACACCAATGGCTGGCCGCCAAACAAGGAGGGCTAAGAGATGAGCATTGCAAATCCGCATCTGAAATTCGCCTCGCAATCTGTGGCCAAACCGTACTTCGTGTTTGCTCTGATCCTGTTTCTCGGTCAGATAGTGTTCGGTTTGATCATGGGCCTGCAATACGTGATCGGAGACTTTCTGTTCCCGATCATCCCCTTCAACGTGGCGCGGATGGTGCACACCAACCTGCTGATCGTCTGGATATTGTTCGGCTTCATGGGGGCTGCCTACTACCTGATTCCGGAAGAGGCCGACCGCGAGCTGCACAGTCCGAAGCTGGCGATCATCCTGTTCTGGGTATTCGCCGCCGCTGGCGTGCTGACGATCCTCGGTTACCTGCTGGTGCCTTATGCCGGCCTGGCCAGGCTGACCCACAACGAGCTGCTGCCGACCATGGGTCGGGAGTTCCTGGAGCAGCCGACCATCTCCAAGATGGGCATTGTGGTGGTCTGCCTGGGCTTTCTCTACAACATCGGCATGACCTTGCTCAAAGGGCGCAAGACCACCGTCAGTATGGTCATGATGACCGGGCTGATCGGGCTTGCGGTGTTCTTCCTGTTCTCCTTCTACAACCCCGGCAACCTCGCCCGCGACAAGTTCTACTGGTGGTGGGTGGTGCATCTTTGGGTAGAAGGCGTGTGGGAACTGATCATGGGTTCGATGCTGGCCTTCGTCCTGATCAAGATCACCGGTGTGGACCGGGAGGTCGTGGAGAAATGGCTCTACGTGATCATCGCCATGGCGCTGATAACGGGGATCATCGGTACCGGTCACCACTTCTTCTGGATTGGTGCACCTGAGGTCTGGTTGTGGGTGGGTTCAATCTTCTCGGCACTCGAGCCGCTACCCTTCCTGGCGATGGTGATATTCGCCTTCAGCATGGTCAAGAACCGTCGGCGGGACCACCCGAACCGCGCGGCCACGCTGTGGGCCAAGGGCACCACGGTCACCGCTTTCTTCGGCGCTGGCGTCTGGGGCTTCCTGCATACCCTGGCACCGGTCAACTTCTACACCCATGGTTCGCAGTTGACGGCGGCTCACGGTCACCTGGCCTTCTACGGTGCCTACGCGATGATCGTGATGACCTTGATCAGCTATGCCATGCCGAAACTGCGCGGGCTCGGCGAAGCAGCGGACGAGCGTTCGCAGCAACTCGAGATCTGGGGCTTCTGGTTGATGACCCTGTCGATGGTCATGATCACGCTGCTGCTCACCGCTGCCGGTGCCGTGCAGATCTACCTGCAACGCTGGCCGGTGGATGGCGTCGCGTTACCGTTCATGGCCACGGTCGAACATCTGCAAGTGCTGTTCTGGGCCCGTCTGGGCGCCGGTCTCGGTTTCTTCGCAGGGCTGCTCTGCTACCTGTCCAGCTTCAAGCGGCGGGTGCCAGTGGGGATGACTGCAACTGCCGCATCCGCTGTTCGTTCGTGAGTCAATAACCACCTGAAGGAGGACGGCCCGGCTGGTACAGCGGGCCGTTTCACATTGGTTTTCAGAGGAAAAAAACCATGGCCTTTACCGTCGAACTGGAAGAGTGGGTCGGCAGTGTCTGGCATCGCTTTATCACCCGGCGCGCCAGCCCGGACTTTCCCGAGGCCCGGGTCGAACTGATCCACCAGCAGCGACCGCTGGCGTTGTTGTTTCGCGCCATGGGTGGCGCCAATGGCGTCGGTGTCGAAGCCGCCAGCGACCGCGATCTGCTGTTGCGACGCAACGTGCTGCAGCAGATCGCCGGCACCTGCAAGCAAGTGCCCTTGGCGTGGTGTGACGAGACGAATCTTCGTCTGCCGTCGAGCCTCGCGGTGTTTCCTGAAGTCGCGCTGAACGAGGAACTCTATCGTTGGCTCGCGTTGCTGGCGGCTCAGGCCGGCCAGATGCGACATTGGGGGCGGGACAATCAACGCTGGACGCAACAGCTGTTGCGGCGCTATCCCGCGTTGCGTAGCCGGTACAAACGTTTGGTCGATGCCCATCTGCAATTGCGCCCGGATCCGGCAACATTGAACCCCGGCGAAGCAGCGCTGGAACGAGCGTTATGTCAGGCGTTGCGCGAGCCCGGCAGCGTCGAACACTTTCCCCGCAGCGAACGGGCGGCCTGGCCGTTGCCGCTGTGGTTGTACCCGCCGCAAAACCTCGCGAGCCCGCAGGCGGCCGACCTCGGTGACGAGTCGGAAGAGTCGCTGACGACCCCACCCGGTGAGCAGAAAGGTGGAAGCAAACGCGCCAAGCGGATCGATGAAGGCACCCGCGACGGTGGGTTGCTGATCGTGCGCCTGGAGAACCTGTTCAGTTGGACCGAACACGTCGACCTGGATCGCTGGTCAGACGACAGCGAAAACCCTGACGCAGCCAGAGTCGCCGAAGACCTGGACGAGTTGAGTTTGTCGCGCACCCGTCTGCGCAAGGGCGGTGGCCTCAAGCTGCACCTGGATTTGCCGCCAGCCGATGTCGACGATATTCCCCTGGGCGAAGGCATCAAGTTGCCGGAGTGGGACTATCGCAAACAGCAAATGCAGGACGCCTTCGTCAATCTGCAAATGATGGTGCCCCGCGACTGTGAAGCGCAGCCACTGCCGTCACGGCTGAAGGCCCCGGCGCACCGCCTGCGCCGCCAGTTCGAGCACCTGCGCAATGATCGCCAATGGTTACGCCAGCAACCTCAAGGGTCTGAACTGGACATGCAGGCCTGGCTGGATTTTCACGTCGAACGCGAGCATGGCCAGTGTGCGGAGCGGGGTCTGTTCATGGAACAACGGCAGACGCGCCGCGACCTCGCTTGCCTGTTGCTGGCCGACGTGTCGATGTCCACCGACGCGCATTTAAACGATGAGCACCGGGTGATTGATGTGATCCGCGACAGCCTGCTGCTGTTCGGCGAAACCCTGTCGGTGCTGGGTGATGATTTCGCCTTGTACGGGTTTTCCTCGCTGCGTCGTCATCAAGTGCGGATGCAGGAACTCAAGTCCTTCACCCAACGCTATGACGACAACACCCGCGGTCGCATTCAAGGGCTCAAACCGGGTTATTACACGCGCATGGGCGCCGCCATTCGCCACGCCACCCAACTGCTGGGCAAGAGCAAACGCCGCAGCAAACTGTTGCTGCTGCTGACGGATGGCAAACCGAATGATCTGGATCTGTATGAGGGCCGCTACGGTGTTGAAGACACCCGCGAGGCGGTGCTGGAGGCACGGCGTCAAGGGTTGACGCCGTTCTGTATCACGATTGACCGCGAGGCCGGGGATTACCTGCCTTACATGTTCGGCGCCAATGGCTACACCTTGATCCGCCAGCCCGAGCAATTACCCCTGCGCTTGCCGCAGTTGTATCGGCAGCTGACCCAGCCGTGATCTCCTTGGCGAACTGCATCCCTGTAGCAGCTGCCGAGCCTGCGAGGCTGCGTTCGGCTGCGAAGCAGTCGCAAAACCATTCACCGCGGTGTATCAGAAATACCGTGGGCTCAGGATTTACGACTGCTGCGCAGCCGGACGCAGCCTCGCAGGCTCGGCAGCTGCTACAGGGGGATGTGTGGGGATCAGATGCTGCGTGGCAACCAGAAAAACATCGTCACGCAGAAGATCGTCAGACCGATGCAGAACCACATGAATCGGCGCAGCCGGCGTTCCCCCGCCTGTGCGGCGAATGCCGGCAGGGGCATGCCGCATTGGCGGCACTCGGTTTCTTGCGCAGGGTTTACGTGTTGGCAATACAAACAGACGGGCATGGCTTTCACTCGAACTGTTCCAGGCGCAGACGATCGAGAATGGCGATCTGGCGGCCGTCCTGGGTGATGATTCTTTCGTCGATCAGGCGACGGATGATCCGCGAAAAGGTTTCCGGCTGGATCGACAGGTGCCCGGCAATCAGTTGCTTGGCCATCGGCAGTTCGAATTGGCTGTCAACGGTTTGCTGGCGCACCAGCTGCGTCAGCAGATAACGCACGACCCGGTGGGTGGCGTTTTTCAGGGACAGGGTTTCGATTTCGTTGACCCGTTGATGCAGGCGAACGCAGAGTTTGCCCAGCAGCGCAAAGGTCAGTCGGCTATTGCTTTGCAGCAGGCGCATGTAGGTGTTGTTGGATAACCGATAGAGCTGGGTGGGGCAGATCGCTTCGGCCGAGGCCACGTAGTTCGGGGTATCCATCAGCATCATCGCCTCGGCGAAGGTTTGCCGATCGCTGATCACCTCGAACACTTTCTCCTGCCCATCGGGTGTCAGTCGGTAGATCTTCACCGCACCGGCAATGATGAAATAAAACGAGTCTGCCGGCTCACCCTGGCGGAACAGCGGTTCGCCTTTGTCGATGCTCAGCAAGTGGCTGGTACTCATCAACTCATCCAGCTGTTCTTCGTTCAACGGCTCGAACAAGTGATGACTGCGCAGAATCTGGTGATGGACGCGATGAAGCACCATAAGAATTCATCCTGAGGATTGAGGAGGGGATGGCAATCAAGTCAAACGAGGCCCAGCGAGACACCGCTGGCCAACGCCAGAACCGAGGTCAACACGACAAACCAGGCCAGTGGCTGGATGACTTTTTTCATGACGACTCCTGGGGATCGAGAGGGATCAAGGTTTCTTTGATTGCTGAAAGCTTGAGCAAGACGCGGGCCATGCCTGGAGGCCCTTGTTTATTGGGGTTGTCGGAAAAGAGGGTAAAAAAGACCGCGATGTTTAGGGTCTAATTAACCATTAAAGGGTCATTTCTACCCTGAGCCGATCACCCTTGTAGGAGCGAGCCTGCTCGCGATGATGGCGGTACATTCAGCATCCATGTCGGCTGACCCGCCGCTATCGCGAGCAGGCTCGCTCCTACAAGGGAAAACTCCCTCGCCACAGGAATACGAGAAAGCTGCAGGGCACGCCCCTTGCACACTTGATCTGCGACAAAGGCAATTGATCGCCAATACCCGATCATTGCCCCCGGACTTACTTCGACGCGTGCGGGTTAGCGTCAGGTCAGCAGCAAGGTAAAGGAGTGGCTTTATGCAAGTGCTCGACCGCCGTAAAGCGATGGCCATCGCGCCGCTGTTACGTTTGGCCTTTCGGCCATTTTTCCTCGCCGGCTGCCTGTTGGCAGTGCTGGTCATTCCGCTCTGGCTGGCCGCCTTCAGTGGTGCGCTTTCCGGCTGGCAGCCGGCGGGTGGCTGGCTGGGCTGGCATCGACATGAATTGTTGTTCGGGTTCGGCTTGGCGATCATCGCGGGCTTTCTGCTGACGGCAGTGCAGACCTGGACCGGTCGCCCCGGCCTCAGCGGTCGACCCTTGGCCGCGCTGGCATTGCTGTGGTTGTTGGCGCGTGTGGCCTGGCTGGTCAATGCACCGTGGCCGGTGCTTGCGGTGCTGGAATTGGCGTTCCCGCTGGCGGTGGCCGCGCTCATGGGTTTCACCTTGTGGAAGGTGCGGCAGACTCGTAACTACCCGATTGCGGTGGTGCTGCTGTTGTTAGCGGCGGCCGACGGGTTGTCCCTGTACGGCCTGGTCGAAGGTCATGAAGGCTGGCAGCGCCAAGGCGTGCTGACCGGCCTCTGGCTGGTGGCGGCGATGATGGGGCTGATCGGCGGGCGCGTCATTCCGTTCTTCATCCAGCGCGGTCTCGGCAAGGTCGAAGGCGTTACCCCTTGGCCGTGGCTGGATTGGCTGCTGCTGATTGGTTCACCGCTGGTGGCGTTGTTGTACGCCGCCGGACCTGCGCTTGACCCCACTCTTTGGGTCGGGCTGTTGTTCGCCGTGTTGGCCGCCGGGCATCTGGTGCGTCTGGTTCGCTGGCATGATCGCGCTCTCTGGCGCGTGCCGTTGCTGTGGTCGTTGTACCTGGCGTATGCCTGGTTGGCGGTGGCCTGTCTCGCAATGGCGCTGTGGCATTTTGGCGTGCCGATCAACGCGAGTCTGGCGGTGCATTGCCTGACCATCGGCGCCATGGGCGGCCTGGTGCTGGCGATGATTGCGCGGGTCAGCCTGGGGCATACCGGCCGCGCGCTGGAGCCGCCGTCGGGCATGACCCTGGCGTTCATTTTGCTCAACCTGGCCTGTCTGAGCCGGGTCGTGTTGATCCTGTTCTTTCCGCTGCCAGCGTTGTGGCTGGCCGGTCTGTGCTGGGCGCTGGCGTTTGCGCTGTACGCCTGGCGCTATGGGCCGATGCTGCTGCGGGCGCGGGTGGATGGCCATCCGGGCTAAGCAAGTCAACTGATGGAGGCTGCCAGTGTTATATCCCTTTTTACTGGTCACCCACTTGCTGGCAGCGATTGCCTTCATCGGCACGCTGTTTTTCGAAGTGGTCATCTGGCACCGCGCCCGCCAGCAGTTGGCGGATACCGCGCAAACGACCGCAGATCAAGCGATTGCAGTACGTTCGCGCAAGGTGCTGCATGGCGTGGTGTTGCTGTTGTATGGCGCTGGCATCAGCCTGGCGTGGCAACACCGTGGCGTATTGAGTCAGCCGCTGGCGAGTAGTTTTGGCACGTTGCTGAGCCTGAAAATCGTCCTGGCCTTGAGCATCATCGGCCATTACTTTTTGCTGGCGTACTGGCTGAAAAGCGCACGACTGACCACGACCCGCGCCAGCTGGATTCGCCGCAGCATCCTCGGGCACATGGTGTTGATCGTGATCCTGGCCAAGGCGATGTTCTATTGGCACGGTTGATCGCTCGCCTTCCCTGACAGACAAAACCCGCGTCAACCGGTGGGCTGGCGCGGGTCGGGTGTGAGCGGCAATCGATCAATGACGACGGTTCAAGGCATTAACAAACAACACGTTGTTCTCCAGATGGATGTGTTGCATCAGGTCATCACGAAACTCCACCAGCCCACGATAAAGGGCCCGCCAGGTATTACAGGCATCGGGCGGCGGGGTGATGTTGTTGGTCAGCGCGAGCAGCTTTTCGAGGGCTTCGCCATGTTGATCATGTTCAAAGCGCAGCACCTGGATCGGCGGGGCGGCCTGAGGGCCGATGCCCTGTTGCAGCATCGGGAAGAGCACTTGTTCTTCCTTGAGCATGTGGCCTTCGAGTTCTTGTTGCATGTCGGTCAGCAGATCGGCCAGGCCATTGGGGCAGCTGCTGCGCGCACCGTGGACCTGCTCGACGCGACGGGCCAGGCGAATCAGTTCCGGCAGTTGCTCGCGATGGCGGGCGTGGTAGCGCGCCAGAAGGTAGGCGATCAACAGCTCCGACGGTTCATTGCGCCAGTCGTGTTGGGTTTCGCCGGTGTCTTGCAGCCGGTGCAGCGCGTCGGCAATCAAGGCCGGGTCGAGGTCTTTGCCAGCGGCCGCTTCGCGCAGGCTTTTATGCCCGCCACAACAGAAGTCCAGTTTGAAGGTGTGAAAAATCCGCGTGGCGCCGGGAATGTCGCAGGCCAGTTGGCCGAGGCTTTGTTCCAGTAGGTTCAGGCTCATCAGGAGGTTCCTTGTTTGGATTTCAACGGTTCCCCAAACTCATTGCACCCGGCATGCCATATCTAACGTATTGAAAAATAGGGCTTTATTTTTAGTTGTGGTGATAGACACCCGGACGCATTAGGGTGAATCCAACCATAGAGGGTAATAACTACCATGCTGCGTGAAAGCCTGGCGGCCGACCTGATTGTCGAGTTGCCCAATGCTGTGCGGTTGCAACGACTGGTCCAGACCCTGCGCGAGTACTTCAACAGTGGCGCCGTGGGATTACTGCGTCTGGATGACGACAGTTTGAGGCCGGTCGCGACGGTGGGGCTGGTGCATGAAGCGTTGGGCCGCCGGTTTGTCATCGCCCAGCATCCGCGGCTGGCGGCGATCATGGCGTCGCGCGAACCCACCTGGTTCGAGCCCGACAGTCGCCTGCCGGACCCTTATGACGGCTTGCTCGACGACCACGTCGGCGAACCGCTGCCGGTGCATGACTGCATGGGCGTAAGTCTGTATGTGGAGGGGCGGATCTGGGGCGCGATCACCCTCGATGCGCTACACGCCGGGACCTTCGACAGCCGTGCGCGGGAAGAGCTCAAGCGCTGCACCTTGCAGATCGAAGCCGCCGTGCGAGTCACCCGACTCGAGCAGGAAAACCGCAGCCTGCGCTTGTCCCGCAGCGATATTCAAGACGTGCGGCGGCCGGCAGATGAAGGCGAAATCCTCGGGCAGAGTGAAGTGCTGCATCAGTTGCTCAATGAACTGGACGTACTGGCCGATTCCGAGCTGCCGGTGTTGCTGCTGGGCGAGACCGGCGTCGGCAAAGAGCTGTTCGCAAGGCGCTTGCATCGTCTGTCGCGCCGCAGTCATAAGCCGCTGGTGCAGGTCAACTGCGCCGCCTTGCCGGAGTCTCTGGCAGAGAGTGAGTTGTTCGGCCACGTCAAAGGCGCGTTTTCCGGCGCCACCAGTGACCGTGCCGGACGTTTCGATGCGGCCAACGGTGGCACGCTGTTTCTCGACGAAGTCGGTGAATTGCCATTGGCCGTGCAAGCGAAGCTGCTGCGCACTCTGCAGAACGGCGAGATCCAGCGTCTCGGTGCCGACAAGCCGTTGCATGTCAATGTGCGAATCATCGCCGCGACCAACCGGCACTTGCCGGACAGCATCCGCGACGGCTTGTTTCGGGCCGATCTGTATCACCGGCTCTCGGTGTACCCGGTGCCGATTCCGCCGCTGCGCGAGCGGGGCAACGATGTGTTGATGCTGGCCGGGCATTTCCTTGAGCTCAATCGGGCGCGGCTTGGCTTGCGCGGCTTGCGTCTGTCGCCGGCGGCCGAGCGGGCGCTGCTGGCTTACAGCTGGCCGGGCAACGTGCGCGAGCTGGAGCATGTGATCAGCCGCGCCGCGTTGAAGCAGCTCAGTCGCGGCACCAGTCGCACCCTGATCATGACGCTGGAGCCCGAAATTCTGGACCTCGACAGTGCCATGGGCGGGCAGGGCGCGGTCGTCGAAAGTCCCCTGGACGTGACGGCGGATGAGCCGTTCCAGCCCCTGAGTGAAGCGGTCGACGATTATCAGCGCAAGAAAATCCTCCAGGCCTTGAGCCTCTCCGGGGAGAACTGGGCCAGCGCCGCGCGGATTCTGGAAGTCGATCCCAGCAACCTGCACAAACTGGCTCGGCGTCTGCGCCTTAAATAAGGCTGGGCGTGCGCAGTGTTGATGGTGGTCAAGGTGGTGTTGCGCCGTGCATTGCACACTGGGCGGAACCTTCCTGGAGATCACCGTCATGCCCCTTTCCCTGGCACAGATGCGCCGTAACTACACCCTTTTTGGCCTGCAAGACGAGTCGGCGCTGGACGACCCGATGGCCATGTTCCGACAATGGATACAACTGGCCCGCGACACCGAGCGCGTGCCGGTCGAAGCCAACAGCATGGTGTTGGCGACGGTCGACAGTGAAGGACGTCCACACTGCCGGGTCCTGCTGCTCAAGGGCTTGAGCGATGAAGGCTTCACCTTTTTCGGCAATTACCAGAGTGACAAAGGCCAGCAACTGGCCGCTAACCCGCATGCCGCCATGACCTTTTTCTGGCCGAGCCTGGAGCGCCAGGTGCGTATCGAAGGCCAGGTCTCCAGGCTCGACCCGACGCTGTCGGATGCGTACTTCGATTCCCGCTCACAGGACAGTCGCCTGGGCGCCTGGGCTTCACCGCAAAGCCGGCCGTTGGCCAATCGGGCCGAGCTTGAATCGCTGTTGCTACAAACCACTCAACGTTTTGCCGGCAAGACCGTGCCGCGGCCCGAGCATTGGGGCGGCTACTGCCTGCACCCTGAACGTCTGGAGTTCTGGCAGGGGCGCGCCGACCGCTTGCATGACCGTCTCGATTACCGGTTGCGCGATGGCGCCTGGCAACGAAACCGCCTGGCACCTTGAGCCCCATTATCAAACTAGCGCAGAACCTGTGGAGGTACCTCCTTGGAGGAATAGGCTCACCAGGGATTCCGGTTCACGCTTTGTCCCATACCCCTCATTTACGGGAAGGCTTGGATATGGCCCATCTGGCGCAACGCACGTTTGAACCCCTGAACATTGCCGTGCTGACCATCAGCGATACGCGCACCTTTGACACCGACACCTCGGGGCAGACCCTGACGGATTTGCTGCAAACGGCCGGGCATGTATTGATCGACCGTGATCTGGTCAAGGACGATATTTATCAGATCCGCGCCAAGGTCTCTCACTGGATCGCCGACCCTCAGGTTCAAGTGATACTGATGACCGGCGGCACCGGCTTCACCGCGCGCGACAACACTCCGCAAGCGGTTTTGCCATTGCTGGACAAGCACGTGGAAGGCTTCGGTGAACTGTTCCGTCAGGTGTCCCTGGCGGAGATCGGCATGTCGAGTCTGCAATCCCGCGCATTGGCCGGGATGAGCAACGGCGTGTTGGTGTGCTGCGTGCCGGGTTCGCCGGGCGCGTGTCGAACCGCCTGGAATCAGATCCTGCTCGAACAATTGGACAGCCGCACCGGCCCGTGCAATTTCGCCCCGCATTTGAAACCGCAAGCACAGCGGGTCATCGACGCCTGCGAGACACGCTCATGACCGGCCGGGTGTGCGACCTCGGCCACCTGATGCCGGTAGACGAGGCCATCAGCCGTCTACTGGATCAGGCACCGCCGCCGCCCCTGGCGCAAAAGATCGGACTGGATCAAGCCTTGGGGCGGGTGTTGGCGGCGGACATACATTCCCCCGTCAACCTGCCGGCCTGGGACAACAGTGCCATGGACGGTTACGCCCTCAGGGCCGCTGACCTGCCACCGGACGGAGGCTGCTTGTTGATTGGCGGACGAATTGCGGCGGGAGATCAGGCGTGCTCGCCCTTGCTCGCGCAGCAGGCAGTACAGATTTTTACCGGCGCGCCATTGCCGCCGGGCGCCGACACCGTGGTGCCGCAGGAGCGCTGCCGGATCGACGGCGAGCGTGTCTGGTTTCCACCCGTAAGCGCTGGCGATCACGTGCGCAAGGAAGGCGAGGAGGTTCGCCGGGGAGACCTGTTACTCCAGGCCGGTAAACGCCTGCGTGCGCAGGAAGTGGGGTTGCTGGCCGGCGCGGGTATCGCGCAGGTCGAGGTTTATCGACCGTTGCAGGTGTGCTTGCTCAGCAGCGGCAATGAACTGCGTGAGCCGGGCGATTCATTGGCGCCCGGACAGATTTACAACAGCAATCGCTACTGCCTCGCGGCGTTGTTGAGTGGCTGGGGCGTCGAGGTGCATGACTATGGCGTCATGGCCGATGAGTTGGCGGCCAGCCGGCATGCCTTGAGCCTGGCGTCCTCGGAATGCGACCTGTTGTTGAGTTCCGGTGGCGTCTCGGTGGGCGAGGAAGATCACCTCAAGCAGGCCATCGAGGAACTGGGCAGCCTGGATTTCTGGCGGTTGGCCATTCAGCCGGGTAAACCGCTGGCCTTCGGCGAAGTGGCCGGAAAACCCTGGATCGGCATGCCGGGCAATCCTTCGGCGGCGCTGATTACCGCGTTGGTGGTGGTGCGTCCGTTCCTGCTCAGGGCGCAGGGTGTCAAAGACGTGTTGCCGGTGCCATTGGCCGTGCCCGCCGGGTTCGACTGGTTGCAACGCAACAAACGTCGGCAGTACTTGCGGGCAAGACTCACTCCTGACGCTAACGGCCAGATGAGCGTGGAGCTGCACCCTCAGCAAAGCTCGGCGATGTTGACCGCCGCGTGTTGGGCCGACGGGCTGGCGGTGATCGAGTGCGAGCAGCAAGTGCTCAAGCACGACAACGTGATGTTCCTGTCCTTCGCCGACCTGATGCATTGATGGCAATTGATTGCCGTCAAGGCCGCGCCTGCCGGTCTCGTTAGACTCTGTGGCGAGGGAGCTTGCTCCCGCTGGGTCGCGAAGCGGCCCTGTTATTCAGGCCTGCTGCGCAGTCCAGCGTCGGAACGCCGCCCGGAGCAAGCTCGCTCGCCACAAGTGCATTCCAACCATGACTGATTAGGCCCCGGACTGCGTTTTTCCATGAGGATTACCCATGCAACTGGTCTGCCCGGCAGGGAACCTGCCTGCGCTGAAAGCGGCGGTGCGCGAAGGCGCCGATGCCGTTTATGTCGGTTTTCGCGATGACACCAATGCCCGGCATTTCGCGGGGCTGAACATGGACGACAAACAGTTCGACGCGGCGGTCGCCCACATCCGCCAGCATCAACGCAAACTCTATGTCGCGGTCAACACGTACCCACAACCCAAGGGCTGGGAACGTTGGCAGCGGGCGGTCGATCGTGCCGCCGATTTCGGCGTGGATGCGCTGATCGCCGCCGACCCCGGGGTGCTCAACTACGCCAGCCAGCGCCATCCGCAATTGGCGTTGCACTTGTCGGTCCAGGGCTCGGCAACCCACGCTGCGGCGCTGGAGTTTTATGCGCAGCGCTACGGGATTCGGCGCGCGGTACTGCCTCGGGTGTTGTCGTTGGCGCAAGTGCGCCAGGTCGCTGCGAGCAGCCCGGTGCCCATCGAGGTGTTTGGCTTCGGCAGCTTGTGCATCATGGCCGAAGGGCGCTGCCATCTGTCTTCCTACATTACTGGCGAGTCGCCGAACCTGTGCGGTGTCTGTTCGCCGGCCAAAGCGGTGCGCTGGAGCGACGACGCCGACGGCTTGAGCGCACGGCTCAGTGAAGTGCTGATCGACCGTTACACCCCTGACGAACCCGCCGGTTACCCAACCCTGTGCAAGGGCCGCTTCCTGGTCGGCGGCAAACGCTTTCATGCGCTGGAAGAACCCACCAGCCTCGACACCCTGGACTTGTTGCCGGAATTGACGGCCATCGGCGTCGAAGCGGTAAAAATCGAAGGCCGGCAACGCAGTCCGGCCTATGTCGAACAAGTCACCCGCGTCTGGCGTGCGGCACTGGATGCCCATCGCGGTTCGCCGGGCAGTTTTCGGGTCAAGGAGGAATGGCGCCGGGTGCTGGCCGGTTTGTCCGAAGGCAGCCAGACCACCCTGGGTGCTTACCATCGATCATGGCAATGAGGGAGGCCACATGAAGCTCAGTCTTGGACCGGTCCTGTTTTATTGGGACAAAGAGCAACTCAGCAACTTTTACGCCGAGATGTCGGCCTTGCCCCTGGATGTGATTTATCTGGGGGAAACCGTGTGTTCGAAACGTCGGTCTTTTTCACTGGATCAATGGCTGGGATTGGGGCGCGAGTTGCAGGAGTGCAGCCAGGCACAGTTGGTGATCTCCAGCCTGACGCTGATCGAAGCGGCCTCCGAGCTCTCCAGCCTGCGAAGGCTCTGCGACAACGGCCAATTGCTGGTGGAGGCCAACGACATGGGCGCGGTGCAGTTTCTGGCCGAGCGCAAGTTGCCGTTCGTGGGCGGCCCGGCGCTGAATTTGTACAACGGTCACACGCTGGCGCAACTGCTGGACTGCGGAATGACCCGTTGGGTGCCGCCCGTGGAATGTTCCGCGGCGCTGATTGGCGATGTGCTCGATCAAGTGCGCGAACTGGGCCGTGAGGTGCCGGAAGTCGAGATCTTTGCCTATGGGCATTTGCCGTTGGCCTATTCCGCACGCTGCTTCACGGCCCGGGCGGAAAACCTGCCCAAGGACGACTGCCGGTTTTGCTGCCTCAACTACCCCGATGGCCTGCCGTTGACCAGTCAGGAAGGGCAGGCGCTGTTCACCATCAACGGTATTCAGACAATGTCGGCGGAGGTGACCAATCTGCTGGCGGATTACACCGGGCTGGTGGCCTGCGGTGCCGATCTGTTACGTCTGAGCCCTCGCGCTCAGGGCATGGCCGAGGTCATTGCTGCCTATCAACGGGTTCGTCTGGGCGAGACGCCGCCGTTGTTCGTCGACGGCTGCAACGGCTACTGGCATGGCCAGGCCGGCATGTTGCGCGTCGAGGAGGTCGGCCTGTGTTGAATCGTAAAAAGTGGTTGTTGAAAGGTGCCGACCGGTTATTGCCGCTGGTGCGCCGGGTGCCTTTTGCGGTGCAGCGCCTGGCGTTGCAGCAGGCGCTCAATCGCTGCCTCGCCGAGCCGTTGCGCGATGGCGAATTTGAAGTGTTGCGGGGGCGTTGGTTGTGCTTGCGGATTCCAGATCTGGGGTTGTCCTGGTATTTGACGCTGACCCGTCAAGGGTTGCGAATTGCTGAACATGCCACGGCGCATGTGACTATTAGCGGTAACTGGCGAGAGTTTTTATTGCTGGCGAGCCGTCAGGAAGATCCGGATACGTTGTTCTTTCGCCGGCGTTTGGTGATTGAGGGTGATACGGAGTTGGGGTTGGCGTTGAAGAACTTGATCGACAGTCTTGATCCTGATGTGTTGCCTGTGTGGCTGTGGCGCAATCTGGAGCGGGCGGGGAAGGGGTTGGCTGCCGGTTAGCCGATCTGTGTTTTTGGTTGGGGTACATATCCGTTGCTGCGGTCACGGCTGCTATTGGTTCCGCCCTTACGGCGGGTCACTTGGAAGAGCGCCAAGTAACCAAACGCTTTCGCCCCTGACGTACGGTGCCTCGCTTCGGCTCGGCATGCCCTCGCTCCGGTCCTGCTCCGTGGGCCCGCCGCCATCGGCCATCCATGGCCGGGGGCGGCTACCGCGGCATCCTTGCCGCGGTGCCCACTGCGCACAACCTGCGCTCGGCCTTCCGACGGGGCAGATCAAGATCAAAAGCAAGATCAAAAGCCCGGCGTTGTACCTGTGGGAGCGAGCCTGCTCGCGAAAAACGCTCGGACACCGCGTTCATTCAGACAGCACGCGATATCGTTTACATCTTTCGCGAGCAAGCCCGCTCCCACAGGGGGGATGCGTGCACTTGAAGAATCAGGCCGGCCGGTAGGCCGCCTCGCGCTGCTTTTGCGGTGTTCGCCCCCTCGAGAGGCCGAGTGGAGGTTCTGCGCAGTGGGCAACCCGGCATGGATGCCGGGTTAGCCGCCCCCGGCCATGGATGGCCGATGGCGGCGGGCCCACGGAGCAGGACCGGAGCGAGGGCATGCCGAGCCTAGGCGAGGCACCGAACGACAGGGGCAAGAGCCCTTGGTTACTTGGGGCTTTTCCAAGTGACTCGCTGTAAAAGCGAAACCAATAGAAGCCGTTACCGCAGGAATGGATATGTACACCACCCTCAAAAACCTCATCGCCTGACACTACGCCATCGCGGGCAAGCCCGCTCCCACAGGGTTTTTGTGTTCTTCAGGCCATCGTTTCCTGCCGGCTTTCATGCTGCCGGGCATCACTGCTAATCAACTCTTTGATCTGTTCAAACAACTCATCACTCTCTGCTGGCGTGCAGTCCTCGCCATAACGCTTACGCAGCCCATAGTGGCTAAGAATCAAATGCACATCCGCATGCAAACCATGCTGCTTCAAGCAGTTTTCCACGCATTGCAACGGGCAACCATCCAACGCAAAAATCCGCCGTCCCGAGCTCGCCTTGCTGACCAACGCCGCCACATGCCCGCCAACCCCGACGATGCAGGACATTTCAGCCAGGCCGCTGCGATCAAGCCGCACGGCCAGGGTATTGGCCAGTTGGGCGACGTTGGAGCAGCCTGAACAGGAGTAAATCAGGGGCAAGGTTGAACGGGACATGAGCGTTCTCCATGGATGGACTTCTTCAGTGTGCAAGGCCGGTGGCATTGCGCATTGACTGCGGTCAATTCCGTCTATTGGAAAGCCGCGAGATCCTCTTCGGCGAGGATGCTGATATTGCGTCGTTCCATCGCGATCAGGCCGCTGTCCACCAAGCGGTGCAAAATCCGCGAAAAGGTTTCCGGCTGAATACCCAGCTTCGAGGCCACCAGGCGTTTGGACACCTGCAAGACAATCAAGCCGCTGACCGGGTTGCGTTCCTGGAACAGGAAATTGATCACCCGACGGCTCGCGCTGGCCATGGTCAAGGTGTCGATGTCGCGTAGACGCAGGTGCAGGTGCACGCTCATGCTCGCCAGGATCGCCAGGCAGACTTTCGGCTGGTCTTCCAGGGCGTTGCGGTAATGGCTGCCCTCGATACTCACCAGCACGCTGTCCTTCAGCGCCGTGGCGCTCACCGGGTAGAGACGGGCCTGGCTGAACAGCAAGGCTTCGGCAAAGGTCTGGCCGGGCTGAATGATCTCCACCAGGTTCTCCTGGCCTTCACCGGTAAGTCGATACAACTTGATCTGGCCGCTGACCAGCAGGAAAAAACGCTTGGCCGGGTCCCCTTGATGCATGAGTGTGCTGTGACAGGCCAGGCGCTTGAGCATGGCCAGGCCGCAGACTTCCTCGAAGATTTTCTCCGGCAGTTGGCTGAACAGATGATGACGGCGCAACGTTAAAACGATGGAAGGGTGGGTCAGCATGGCGTACCTCCGCTGACGGTCATAGTAGAGAGCAAGAGGCGAATGACCTATGCCTCTGCCGGCCTACCTCCAAGGAGGGATGCCCGTCAGCCCGCATTGCGCAGATGCTCCATGGCCCACACCGCCGCCTCGACCCGCGAGCGCAAGCCGAGTTTGTGCAGCAGGTTTTTCACGTGAACCTTGACCGTGCCTTCGGTGATGCCCAGCTTGTGCCCGATGACCTTGTTGCTGAAGCCGCTGGCGATGGTTTTCAACACCTGGCGTTCACGCTCGGTCAGTTCCACCACGGTCTGGCGCTGCGGTGAGCGCAGTGCCTGGGCCATGACTTGGGTCAGCCCCGGGCTGATCACCAATTCGCCGTTCAAGGCATTGCGGATGTACTGAATCAACAGTTCGGGTTCCATGTCCTTCAGCAGGTAGCCGTCAGCATCCAGACGCAATGCGTCGCGAATATCGTCTTCGGCGTCCGAGACCGTGAACAGCAGCACCTTGCCGGTGTAGTGCATCGCCCGTAATTGGCGCAGGGTTTCAATGCCATTCATCAGCGGCATGTTGTTGTCGAGCAACACCAGATCCGGTTTCAGCGGTTCGATCAGAACGAGGGCTTCTTCACCGTTGCTGGCTTCACCGACGATCAGGAAATCATCTTCGAGTTCGAGCATCTGGCGGATGCCGTGACGCATCATCGGGTGGTCGTCGACCAGCAGAATGGTGTGTTGCAGGGACGGGTTCATGTGACGCTACCTTCTGTTTGCTGCCCGAGAAACTCCGGTTGGAATTCCAGCTGGACGCGGGTGCCTTGCGGCTCCCTGGAGACTATTTCGAGTTGACCGCGCAAGCTGCGGGCCCGCTCATCCATGATTTTCAGGCCGTGGTGTTCGCGTTGGTCGACGTTGCCGCTGAAGCCACGCCCGTCGTCTTCGACGATGAGCCGAACGGTTTCACCGTCCTGACGCAGTTGCAGCCAGGCGTTCTGCGCATGGGCGTGGCGCAGGCAGTTGGAGAGCGCTTCGCGGGTGATCTGCAGAATGTGGATTTGCTCGCTGGCCGATAACTGAAAGGCCAGCGCGTCGACGTGCAGGTGCACCTGGAATTCGCCGCGCCGGGAGAACTCCTCGGCGGTGTCCTTGAGTTCCTGCACCAGCCCCGCATCGTGAATCTGCAAGCGAAAGGTGGTCAGCAGCTCGCGTAGCTGGCGGTAGGCATTGTTCAGCCCTTCGCGCAGTTCGGCAGTGACGTTTTCCAGGGTTTCGACCGGTTCGCCACGGCGCATCAGGGTCTGCAGGCGGCTGACTTGCAGCTTCATATAGGACAGGGCCTGGGCCAGTGAGTCGTGCAGTTCGCGGGCGATGATCGTGCGCTCGTCGAGCAGCAGCAGGCGATGATCCTGCTCCCGTTGACGCTTGAGCGAGAGCGAGGTGCCAATCAGGTTGGCCAAGGCTTGGATCAATTGGGTTTCCCAGGCTTGGGTTGGGTGTCCGTCGACAAAGTGCGCCTTGAGCTCACCCAGTTCACTGCCCTGATTGCTGATGCTGAAGGTTTGCGGGCTGGCTTTATGGTGCTTCTGACACGTGGCGCAATCGCTGCTGGCGCACACTTCGCGGATGTTCGCGCCGTGGAGGGCGAGCAACTGCTGGGCCGGTGCCTGCATTTGTCCTTGCAGGCACAGCGACAGGCGCAAGCCGGGCAGGCGTTGCTGGAAGCGCCGGATCAACTCATCCAGGCCTTCGGCATTGGCTAGGCGCGTGGCCAGGCTTCGACTGCTTTGATACAGCAACTCGAGAGCAGCGTTGGCTTGTTGCAGGTTCAGGGTTTTTTGCTGGACCTGACTCTCAAGGGTGCGATGGGAGTCTTCAATCGTCTCGGCCATGGCGTTGAAACTCGTGGCCAACTGGCCCAGTTCGTCCTGGGACTGATGGTTGACCCGCACCTTGAAATCGCCGCGACGAAAGCGCTGGGTCGCATCCACCAACTCTTTCAAGGGCATGACGACCCCGTACTGCAATTCGTAGAGCCCCAGCAGCAGGATAATCATAGTGGTGAACAAGGCCAGGCCCTGGATCGCCTGTTGCCAGCCTTGCTTCTGTTCGCTTTGGCGCTGCAACAGGTTGACGAACTGGTTCAGCTGTTCAATGAAGGGCAGGGCCTGGACCTGAAAGTAGGCGGCATCGCCGCGCTCCAGTGCCGGGCGCAAATCCTCGTTCCATTGCTGCTG
The DNA here is from genome assembly GCF_050434865.1 of Pseudomonas silensiensis. Classification (NCBI taxonomy): domain Bacteria; kingdom Pseudomonadati; phylum Pseudomonadota; class Gammaproteobacteria; order Pseudomonadales; family Pseudomonadaceae; genus Pseudomonas; species Pseudomonas silensiensis. Next base: position 24,117 of record NZ_JBNDJH010000033.1, on the reverse strand, counting down.
GATTTGCCCGTAGCTGATTTGCAGGGCGGCGGTCGGGCCATCTTCCAGCACCGCCTTGAGTGACTGGCTGTTGAGGCGGGTTTGCAGGCTGTCGCTGATGGCGATGATTTCTTCGCCGGTTGCACCCGCGGCCAGTTTCCAGCTCAGGTGGTAAGTCTCCATGCGCACCGAGCCTGCGGTGTTGATGGCGGCCGCATCGCCCTGGCTGAACCAGGCGATCAGTCCGGCACTCAGCGAACTGGCGAGGGCGAGCACGGCGATCAGAATCACCGCCAGCCCGGCGCGAGCGGGCAGGGAGCTGCGCAACCAGCGGATCATCAGCGCAGGTCCCGGAAGAATTCAGGAAAACAGAGCACGTGGAGCTCCAGGAAGGGGTTTTGCCGCCGATCCCGGGCGCGCTACCTCTAAAGAGTTGTCGACTGATCCTTGTCAGCAAAAAACTTGGCAGAAAACCTTAAGACGCTGATAAACAAACGGTTTTAGGGTTTCCCTGTACTACCTCCTTAGAGGTAGACCGCGCAAGCATAGGCCTATGCCCCCATGGGCTTCGTTGACATGGATCAAGTTTTTGAAGGGTTCGTCTCTCTAGTCTGCCGCCATGGCTAATTGATTGGAGAGCATTTGTGAACCCACCGCGTGTACGACAAGGCTTGGTGTTGGGCATGAGCACGCTGGCCTTCACCGTGTGTTTCATGGTCTGGATGATGTTTGCCGTGCTCGGTGTACCGATCAAGGACCTTCTCCAGCTCAATGAAACCCAGTTCGGCCTGCTGGCCGCGACCCCGGTCCTGACCGGCTCGCTGGTGCGGTTGCCGCTGGGCCTGCTGACCGACCGCTTTGGCGGGCGCAGCGTGTTCTTCCTGCTGATGCTGGCCTGCGTCACGCCGCTTTACCTGATCAGTCACGCCACCGCCTACTGGCAGTTCCTGGTACTGGGCTTGTTCGTCGGCCTGGCCGGCGGCTCGTTTTCGGTCGGGATCGCCTACGTCGCCAAATGGTTCGACAAAGAGAATCAGGGCTTCGCGATGGGCATCTTCGGCGCCGGTAACGCCGGGGCCGCGGTGACCAAGTTTCTCGCCCCGGCGTTGATTGCTGCCGGCAGCTGGCAGCTGGTGCCGAAAGTCTTCAGCGCAATCCTCTTTATTACTGCGCTGTTGTTCTGGTTCCTCAGCGCTGAAAACAAGAACCATCGCAGTGCCACCGGCGCCACGTTGCGTGAGCAACTCAGCTCGCTGAAGGACCCGGCGGTGTGGCGCTACTGCCAGTACTACTCGATCGTCTTCGGTGGTTATGTCGCCCTCGCGCTGTGGATGACCAAATACTACGTGCAGGAATACGGTTTCAGCCTGCAAAGCGCGGCGCTGCTGGCGGCCTGTTTCTCCCTGCCCGGTGGCGTGCTGCGTGCGGTCGGTGGCTGGATGTCGGATCGCTGGGGTGCGCAAAGCGTGACCTGGTGGGTGTTGTGGGTCAGCTGGATCTGCCTGTTCCTGCTCTCGTATCCCCAGACCCAACTGCAAGTGCAAACGATCAATGGCCCGGTGGATTTCCACATTGGCCTCAATCCCGCGCTGTTCACCGTGCTGCTGTTCGTCATGGGCATCGCCTTCGCGTTCGGCAAGGCCTCGGTCTTCAAGTACATCGCCAACGACTACCCGAAAAACATGGGTGCGGTGTCCGGCATCGTCGGCCTCGCCGGTGGCCTGGGCGGTTTCGTGTTGCCGATCCTGTTCGGCGCCCTGGTGGACCTCACCGGCGTGCGCTCTTCCTGCTTCATGTTGATGTACGGCGTGGTCTGGGTCTCCCTCACCTGGATGTACTTCAGCGAAATACGCAAAAGCCCGGTGCTGGGTAAAGCGCCGCTGCTGACCCCAATCCCGATTTCCAGCATTGCCCTAGGAGAAGAACATGTCCGTTCTGCAAAAGCCTGACAAAGGCCCGGTCATTCATGACTGGCGCCCCGAGGACCCAGCATTCTGGGGACGTAGCGGCAAACAGACCGCCACGCGCAACTTGTGGATTTCCATTCCTGCGCTGCTGCTGGCCTTTGCGGTGTGGATGGTCTGGAGCACGGTGATCGTGCGCTTGAACGCCATCGGTTTCAGCTTCACCACCGACCAGCTGTTCTGGCTGGCGGCGTTGCCGGGGCTGTCCGGGGCAACCTTGCGCGTCTTCTATTCCTTCATGGTGCCGATCTTCGGTGGCCGTCGCTGGACGGCCCTGAGCACCGCGTCGCTGTTGTTGCCCTCGATCTGGATGGGCTTCGCCGTGCAGGACCCGAGCACCTCCTACAGCGTGTTCGTGTTGATTGCCTTGCTCTGCGGTTTTGGTGGCGGCAACTTCGCCTCGAGCATGTCCAACATCAGCTTCTTCTATCCCAAGTCGCAGCAGGGCACAGCCCTTGGCCTCAACGCCGGGCTGGGTAACCTGGGCGTCTCGGTGATGCAGTTCTGTGTGCCGCTGGTGATTACCTTCGGTGTGTTCGGCTTCATGGGCGGCTCGCCGCAAGCACTGCCGGACGGCGGCCAGTTGTGGTTGCAGAACGCCGGCTTCATCTGGGTGCCTTTTATTGTCCTGGTGACGGTGCTCGCCTGGTTCGGCATGAATGACCTGTCCAGTGCCCGCGCTTCTTTCAGCGAGCAGGCCGTCATCTTCAAACGCAAACACAACTGGCTGATGTGCTGGTTGTACCTGGCGACCTTCGGTTCGTTCATCGGTTTCTCCGCCGCGTTTCCGCTGCTGATCAAAACCTCGTTCCCTGATGTCATCGCGTTGAAATTCGCCTTCCTCGGCCCATTGGTTGGCGCGCTGGTACGCCCATTGGGCGGCTGGCTGGCGGACAAGCTCGGCGGCGCGAAAGTGACCTTGTGGAACTTCGTGCTGATGATCGTGATGGTCTTCGGGGTGCTGCACTTTCTGCCGCAGAACGGTACCGGCGGCAACTTCTACGGCTTCCTCGGCATGTTCATGTTGCTGTTCATCACTACTGGTGTGGGCAACGGCTCCACCTTCCGCATGATCCCGGTGATCTTCCGCACCCAGCACGAAAAAGCCTCGGCCGGCAAACCACCCGCCGTGCGCGAACAAGCGCTGAAGAATGCCGGCAAAGAGTCCGCCGCGGTCCTGGGCTTCAGCTCGGCCATGGGCGCCTTCGGTGCGTTCTTCATTCCCAAATCCTTCGGCACTTCGATGGCCCAGACCGGCGGCCCGGAGATGGCCTTCTACATGTTCGTCGGCTTTTACCTGAGCTGCATCGTCGTGACGTGGTGGTGGTACGCGCGCAAAGGCGCCGCGACACCCTGCTAATCGAGCCGAATCCAACCATTGCGTGGGCGGGGCACAGACTCCGCGACAAAGCCTGAGAGGACTACACCGTGAGTCATTTACTGGATCAATTGCGGTTTTTCAACCGTAAGCAAAACGAGTTTTCCGACGGTCATGGAGAGACCCGCAAAGAGTCTCGCGACTGGGAGAACGTCTACCGTTCGCGCTGGCAGTACGACAAGATTGTGCGGTCCACCCACGGGGTGAACTGCACCGGTTCCTGCTCGTGGAAAATCTACGTCAAGAACGGCCTGATTACCTGGGAAACCCAGCAGACCGACTACCCGCGTACCCGTAACGATCTGCCAAACCATGAGCCCCGTGGCTGCCCGCGTGGTGCCAGTTACAGCTGGTACATCTACAGCGCCAACCGGCTCAAGTACCCGAAAATCCGCAAGCCGTTGCTCAAGCTCTGGCGCGATGCGCGGCAGACCATGGCGCCGGTCGAAGCCTGGGCCAGCATCGTCGAGGACAAGGCCAAGGCCGACTCCTATAAAAGCAAACGCGGCATGGGCGGCTTCATTCGCTCCAACTGGGAGGAGGTGAACGAGATCATCGCCGCCGCCAACGTCTATACGATCAAGCAATACGGCCCTGACCGGATCGTCGGCTTCTCGCCGATCCCGGCCATGTCGATGGTCAGTTATGCCGCAGGCTCGCGTTATCTGTCGCTGATCGGCGGCGCCTGCCTGAGTTTCTACGACTGGTACTGCGACTTGCCACCGGCCTCGCCGATGGTCTGGGGCGAGCAGACCGACGTGCCGGAATCGGCCGACTGGTACAACTCCAACTACATCATTGCCTGGGGCTCCAACGTCCCGCAGACCCGTACCCCCGACGCGCACTTCTTCACCGAGGTCCGTTACAAGGGCACCAAGACGGTCGCGATCACCCCGGATTACTCGGAAGTCGCCAAGCTCACCGACCTGTGGCTGAACCCTAAACAAGGCACCGATGCGGCGCTGGCCCAGGCGTTCAACCATGTGATCTTCAAAGAATTCCACCTGGACAAACCGAGCGCCTATTTCACCGACTACGCCAAGCGCTTCACCGATTTGCCGGTGCTGGTGCTGCTCAAGCAAATGGTCGACAAGACCCCGGGCGCCGGGTATCAGCCGGACCGCTTCCTGCGTGCCAGTGACCTGACCGACAACCTCGGCCAGGAAAACAACCCGGAATGGAAAACCATCGCCCTCGATGTCAGCGGCGAACTGGTCTCCCCTCAGGGTTCCATCGGTTATCGCTGGGGCGAGAAGGGCAAGTGGAACATCCTGCCCCGTGAAGGCGGCGAAGGCCGTGAGATCGATCTGAAACTGAGCCTGATCGGTGATGACGTTGCCGAAGTGGCGTTCCCGTATTTTGCCGGCGAGTCCCACGAGCACTTCCAGCACGTGGCCGGCGATGCCGTGCAATACCGCCGCGTGCCGGTGCATAACGTGGTGCTGGCGGACGGCAGCGTGGCCAAAGTGGCGACCGTGTTCGACCTGTCGGCCGCCAACCTGGCGATCGATCGCGGTCTCGGCGGCGAAAACGTGGCCAAGGATTACGACGACGCTTCCGTGCCTGGCACCCCGGCGTGGCAGGAGCAGATCACCGGCGTCAGCCGTGAGAAAGCCATCCAGATTGCCCGTGAGTTCGCCGACAACGCCGACAAGACCAAGGGTCGCTCGATGATCATCGTCGGCGCGGCCATGAACCACTGGTACCACATGGACATGAACTACCGCGGGCTGATCAACATGCTCATGCTCTGCGGGTGTGTCGGTCAGACCGGTGGCGGTTGGGCGCATTACGTCGGTCAGGAAAAACTCCGTCCGCAATGCGGCTGGCTGCCATTGGCGTTCGGCCTGGACTGGAACCGTCCGCCTCGCCAAATGAACGGCACCAGCTTCTTCTACGCCCACAGTTCGCAATGGCGTCACGAGAAGATGAGCATGCACGACGTGCTCTCGCCATTGGCCGATAAATCACAATTCCCTGAGCATGCGCTGGATTACAACATCCGCGCCGAACGCGCCGGCTGGTTGCCCAGCGCACCGCAACTCAACACCAACCCTCTGCACATTTGCCGCGACGCGGCTGCGGCCGGCATGGACCCGAAAGACTACGTGGTCAAGTCGTTGCAAGACGGCTCGCTGCGCTTCTCCTGCGAACAGCCGGACAGCCCGGTCAACTTCCCGCGCAACATGTTCATCTGGCGTTCCAACCTGCTGGGCTCCTCGGGCAAGGGCCACGAGTACATGCTCAAGTACCTGCTGGGCACCAAAAACGGGGTGATGAACGAAGACATCGGCCAAGTCGGCGACTGCAAACCTGAAGAAGCCGAATGGGTGGACGAGGGCGCCATCGGCAAGCTCGATCTGGTCACCACGCTGGACTTCCGCATGTCCTCGACCTGCGTCTATTCCGACATCGTGTTGCCGACGGCAACCTGGTACGAAAAAGACGACATGAACACCTCGGACATGCACCCGTTCATTCACCCGTTGTCGGCCGCCATCGACCCGGCATGGGAATCGCGTTCCGATTGGGAAATCTACAAAGGCATCGCCAAGGCATTTTCGAAAATGTCCGAAGGGCACCTGGGCGTTGAAAAGGACCTGGTAACCATCCCGTTGATGCACGACAGCGTCGGCGAACTGGCTCAACCGTTTGGCGGCACTGACTGGAAAAGCGCCGGCGTCGCACCGGAGCCGGGCAAGAACGCGCCGAACCTGCATGTGGTGGAGCGTGATTACCCGAACATCTACAAACAGTTCTCGTCCCTCGGGCCATTGCTGGAGAAAAACGGCAACGGCGGCAAAGGCATCAACTGGAACACCGAAGACGAAGTGAAATTCCTCGGTGAACTCAATCACAAAGAAGGCGATGCCGGTATCAGCCAGGGTCGGCCGAAAATCGACACGGCGATCGACGCCGCTGAAGTGATTCTGTCGCTGGCGCCGGAAACCAACGGCCAGGTTGCCGTCAAGGCCTGGGCCGCGCTGTCGGAATTCACCGGCATCGACCACAGCCACCTGGCGCTGTCCAAGGCCCACGAGGCGATTCGCTTCCGCGACATTCAGGCACAGCCGCGCAAGATTATTTCCAGCCCGACCTGGTCGGGTCTCGAAGACGATCACGTCAGCTACAACGCCGGTTACACCAACGTTCACGAAGGGATTCCATGGCGCACCATCACCGGTCGCCAGCAGTTCTACCAGGATCACCCGTGGATGCAGGCGTTCGGCGAGCAACTGATGAGTTATCGGCCGCCGGTCAACACCCGCACCATCGAAGGGGTGAAAGGCAAGCGCAGCAACGGCGAGATTGAAATCGTCCTGAACTGGATCACCCCGCACCAGAAATGGGGCATCCACAGCACCTACAGCGACAACCTGCTGATGCTCACCCTCAGCCGTGGCGGGCCGATTGTGTGGCTCTCGGAGAACGACGCGAAACGCGCCGGTATCGAGGACAACGACTGGATCGAGTGCTTCAACATCAACGGTGCACTGACCGCCCGTGCGGTGGTCAGCCAACGGGTCAAGGACGGCATGGTGATGATGTACCACGCTCAGGAACGGATCGTGAACGTGCCCGGCTCGGAAACCACCAAGACCCGTGGCGGCCATCACAACTCGGTTACCCGGGTGGTGCTCAAGCCGACCCACATGATCGGCGGCTATGCCCAGCAGGCCTACGGTTTCAACTATTACGGCACCGTCGGTTGCAACCGCGACGAATTCGTCGTGGTGCGCAAAATGTCCAAAGTCGACTGGCTCGATGGTTCATCCGGTGATGACCTGCCGCGTCCACTGCCGTCCGATATTGAGGAGAACTGAGATGAAGATTCGCTCACAAATCGGCATGGTTCTGAACCTGGACAAATGCATCGGTTGCCACACCTGTTCAATCACCTGCAAAAACGTCTGGACCAGCCGCGAAGGCATGGAATACGCCTGGTTCAACAACGTTGAATCGAAACCCGGGATCGGCTACCCGAAAGAATGGGAAAACCAGGACAAGTGGAAGGGTGGCTGGATCCGCAATGCCAACGGCACGATCAACCCGCGCATCGGCGGTAAATTCCGCGTGTTGGCGAACATTTTCGCCAACCCGGACCTGCCGAGCCTCGACGACTACTACGAGCCGTTCGACTTCGATTACCAGCACCTGCACACCGCGCCGCTGGGCGAGCATCAGCCCACCGCGCGTCCGCGTTCGCTGATCTCCGGCAAACGCATGGAGAAAATCGAGTGGGGCCCAAACTGGGAAGAAATCCTCGGCACCGAGTTCGCCAAGCGTCGCAAGGACAAGAACTTCGACAAGATCCAGGCGGACATTTACGGCGAGTACGAAAACACCTTCATGATGTATTTGCCGCGTCTGTGTGAGCACTGCCTCAACCCGACGTGCGCCGCGGCTTGCCCGAGCGGGGCGATCTACAAGCGTGAAGAAGACGGCATCGTCCTGATTGACCAGGAGAAATGCCGTGGCTGGCGGATGTGCATCAGCGGCTGCCCGTACAAGAAGATCTATTTCAACTGGAAGAGCGGCAAGTCCGAGAAATGCATTTTCTGCTACCCACGTATCGAAGCCGGGATGCCGACCGTTTGCGCGGAAACCTGCGTCGGGCGCATCCGCTACCTCGGTGTGTTGCTGTATGACGCCGACCGCATCAGCGAAGTGGCGAGCACCGCCAATGAGCAGGACCTGTACGAGAAACAACTGGAGATCTTCCTCGATCCGAACGACCCGGCGGTGATTCGTCAGGCGCTGGCCGATGGCGTACCGCAGTCGGTGATCGATTCAGCCCAACGTTCGCCGGTCTACAAAATGGCCGTGGACTGGAAACTCGCACTGCCGCTGCACCCGGAATACCGCACCTTGCCGATGGTTTGGTACGTACCGCCACTGTCGCCGATCCAGAACGCTGCCACTGCCGGCACCGTCGGTATGAACGGAGTCATCCCGGATGTCGACAGCCTGCGTATTCCACTGAAGTACCTGGCCAACCTGCTGACCGCTGGCGATGAAAAACCGGTCAAGCGTGCGCTTAAACGCTTGCTGGCGATGCGCGCCTACAAACGTTCCGAGCAAGTCGACGGCGTTCAGGACCTGCAAGTGCTGGCGGATGTCGGCCTGAGCGTGGCCCAGGTCGAGGAGATGTATCGCTACCTGGCGATTGCCAACTACGAAGACCGTTTCGTGGTGCCGAGTGCCCACCGTGAAGACGCCATGAGCGACGCCTTCGCCGAACGTTCCGGGTGTGGCTTCAGTTTCGGCAGCGGCTGCAGCGGCAGTTCCGACACCAACATGTTCGGCGCCAAGAAGGCCAACCGCCGCGACATCTTGAAAACCGTCCAGTTGTGGGAGGAATGAGCATGCAAATTCTCAAAGTGATTTCGCTGCTGCTCGATTACCCGACCGAGACACTGATTGGCGGTCGCGACGAACTGGAGCAAGCGATCATCCAGTCGCGGGAAATCAGCCCGACGCAGCGCGGTGCGTTGTTCGAATTGCTCGAGCTGATCTGCGGCAATGACCTGATGGACGGGCAGGAGCACTACGGTGCGCTGTTCGGTCGGGGGCGCTCGCTGTCGCTGCTGTTGTTCGAGCATGTGCACGGTGAGTCCCGCGACCGTGGCCAGGCGATGGTCGACATGATGGCGCAATACGAAGAGGCCGGTTTTGCCATCGGCGTCAAAGAGCTGCCCGACTACATCCCGCTGTACCTGGAGTTCCTGTCCACCCGCGAAGACATCGAGGCCCGCGAGGGCCTGGCGGATGTTTCGCACTTGCTGGCCTTGCTCGCGGCACGTCTGGAAGAGCGCGAAAGCGCCTATGCCAGCTGCTTCCGGGCGCTGCTGCAAATTGCCGGGGCCGAGCCGCATCAAGCGGTCGCCGACCTGCGGGCGCAGGTCGCGGCGGAACCTCGCGACGACTCTCTCGAAGCCCTCGACAAGATCTGGGAAGAGGAGGCCGTGGACTTCCTCCAGGCCGAACAGCAGGACCGTTGCAGTTCGTTGCCTAGCGCACCGGGCAAGGCCCGTGAGGAAAGCGCGGTGCCGTTGCACTGGGTGGATTTTCAGCATGAAGGGCTGGCCGCCGTGCCAGCCAAGGAGGCAAACAATGTCTAAATGGAACCTGTTGTTGTTCGGGGTCTATCCCTACGTGGCCCTGGCGATTTGCCTGATAGGCAGCTGGGCGCGCTTCGATCTGTCGCAGTACACCTGGAAGGCGGGCTCCAGCCAGATGCTCAATCAGCGCGGCATGCGCGTGGCGAGCAACTTCTTCCACATCGGTGTGTTGTTCGTGCTGGCCGGGCACTTTGTCGGCCTGCTCACTCCAGCATCGATTTATCACCATGTGATCAGCACTGAGAACAAGCAGTTGCTGGCGATGGTCTCGGGCGGGCTCTTCGGTCTGTTGTGCCTGATCGGCCTGCTGATGCTGGTTAACCGGCGGCTCAGCGACCCTCGGGTCCGCGCGACTTCCAGTCCTTCGGACATCCTGATTCTGCTGGTGCTGCTCGCGCAGTTGCTGCTCGGTCTGCTGACCATCGTCGCGTCCACCGGACACATGGACGGCTCGGTAATGGTGATGCTCGCCGATTGGGCGCAGAACACCGTGCTGTTGCGGCCAGTGGAAGCGGCGGCGGCCATCGCGCCGGTCGGGCTGATCTACAAGATGCATGTGTTTCTCGGTTTGACCCTGTTTGTGCTGTTCCCCTTCACCCGTCTCGTACACATGATCAGCGCACCGATCTGGTACCTGGGGCGTCGTTATCAAATCGTTCGTCAGAAGTACTGAGGAGAAAATCATGTCAGGTGGATGTGGATGTGGTGGCGGTAACGGGGGCAGCGGTGGCTGCGGTTCTTCAAAAAAAGCGGAGGCTGTTCTCGACATCGCGCCGGTCGCAGCGGCGCAGTTTGAAGCACTGCCGGTTGAACCTGCGGCGGCCGATGGCGCCCCGGCGCAGTTGATCGCCAGCAGTGAGCAGGAGTGGCCGATCATCAGCGTCAACGAGGTGTCGATCACCCCGGAAGCGATGGCCCAGGAGCTGCAATATCACCCGGCCGAAAGCCGCGAGGAGGCGGTGTATCTGGCCGCCCGTGCGCTGGTGATCCGCGAGTTGTTGCAGCAGCGCATCACCGAACTCGGGGTGGCGCTGGAAATCGGCGCCGGTGAAAACGAAGAAGAAGCGGCCACGCGCTTGCTGCTCGAACGTGAGGTGAAAGTGCCGCAGTGCGACGAGGAGTCGAGTCTGCGGTACTACGAAAACAATCGCGGGCGCTTCCACAGCGCGCCGTTGCTGGCGGTGCGGCACATCTTGCTCGAGTGCGCGCCGGACGATGTCGAGGCCCGCGAGCTTGCGCATGGCCAGGCGGAAGTCCTGCTGGCGCAACTGGATGAATTTCCCGGCAGTTTCGCCGAGCTGGCCGTGAAATATTCGGCCTGCCCGTCGAAGGCTCAGGGTGGTTCTTTGGGGCAGATCAGCAAGGGCCAGACCGTGCCCGAACTGGAGCGTCAGCTGTTCACCCTGGCACCGGGCCTGGCCAGCAAACCGCTGGAAAGTCGCTACGGCTGGCATGTGATCAGTGTCGATCAGCGAATCGAAGGTATGCCGTTGCCCTATGAAGTGGTGTCGACGGCGATCCGCACGCAGTTGCAGCAAGGCGTGTGGCAGAAAGCGCTGGTGCAGTACCTGCAAACCCTGATTGGTGCAGCCGATATTCGTGGTATCCACTTGCAGGGCGCCGACTCACCGCTGGTGCAGTGAGCCTTGGGCAAACCGGGAGAAGTGATGAACGCTGTGATGCAGGATGGTTTTGGGCGGCAGATCGATTATCTGCGGATGTCGGTGACGGACCGCTGTGATTTTCGCTGTGTGTATTGCATGGCGAAAAACATGACGTTCCTGCCGCGTCAGCAGGTGCTCACGCTGGAGGAATTGCAGCGTTTGGCGACACTGTTCGTTGGCCTGGGCGTACGCAAAATTCGTCTGACCGGTGGCGAGCCGCTGATCCGGCCCGGCATTGTCGGACTGTGCCGCAACATCGCCGCCTTGCCCGGTTTGCGCGAACTGGTGATGACCAGCAACGGCTCGCAACTGGGCCGTCTGGCCCGGCCGTTGGTCGACGCCGGGGTCAAGCGGATGAACATCAGCCTCGATAGCCTGGACGGGCAGAAATTTCGGGCGATCACCCGTAACGGCGATCTCGACCAGGTGCTCAATGGCATTGAAGCGGCGCGGGACGCAGGGTTCGAGCGAGTCAAACTGAACTGCGTGGTGATGAAGGGGCGCAACTTCGATGAAGTCCTGGGATTGGTGCAATACGCGATTGATCAGCGCATCGATATCAGTTTCATCGAAGAAATGCCCTTGGGCGACGTCGGTCGCTCCCGTGGCGAAACGTTCTGTTCCAGCGACGAAGTGCGCACGCTAATTGCCAGCCAGCATCGATTGCTCGACAGCACCGAAAACAGCGGCGGACCGGCGCGCTATGTGCGTTTGGAACGCCATTCCGAGACCCGGATCGGTTTCATTTCACCCAACAGCCACAACTTTTGTGGCAGCTGTAATCGGGTGCGGATGACGGTTGAAGGGAAGTTGTTGCTGTGTCTGGGCCAGGACGATTCCCTGGATTTAAGAGGATTGCTGCGGCGTTATCCGCTGGATGACCAACCGGTGATCAATGCGGTGCAGAAGGCTTTGCGCGGCAAGCCACTGCGCCACGATTTCAGCCCCGACGGGGAGGTGCAGATTGTGCGGTTCATGAATATGAGTGGTGGTTGATTTTGGGGGTGTGTGCTGATCCGAAATCCACCCCTCACCCCAGCCCTCCCGAAACGTCGGACCGCCCTAGTGGGGAGAGGGGGAAAGGGAGCAGATCTCCGTGTGCTTCTATACCTGAGTTCGACTTGATCTCTCAGGTCGATGTAACTCTAAGAACAACTCGGTCAGTCCCCTCGCCCCCTTGGGGAGAGGGTTAGGGTGAGGGGTGGATTTCAGATCAGAGTGTTTACCCCGGCTTACCAACAGTTTCCCTTTGCCGTCTCCGGGCGGTTTTTTTTCGCCGGCAAATCTTGATATCGATCAATTGCAGATCAGCACTTTGTCCGTAGCCTTTACTGCATGTTGTGGTTTTAAGTTTGATTAAGTCTATATGTAGTGTCTGGAGGCCAAATGCAGAGCACGCTGATCGCAGTAGGATGTAACCGCTTGCACAAACGCGATGGCAGTCAGGTCGCCTTCGATGCCGACAAAATCCGTCAGGCATTGATCGCCGCCGGCAAGGCGACAGGGGAGTACGGCGAGGTTGAGGTTGAAGGCTTGCTTAACGCGGTATTGGCCAGGCTCGAAGGGGTGCCGAGGCTGCATGTCGAGCAAATCCAGGACCGTGTTGAACGGGTGTTGATGGACGCCGGTTTTTTCCTCGCCATGCGCGCCTACATCGTCTACCGCGAACAGCACGGTCGTTTGCGCCGCGACCGCCGGACCATGGTCGAAGTGGCGACCTCGATGAACGAATACCTGGACCGTGAAGACTGGCGGGTCCAGGCCAACGCCAATCAGGGCTATTCCCTGGGCGGCCTGGTGCTGAACGTGTCGGGCAAGGTCACCGCCAACTACTGGCTGGACGAGGTGTACAGCGAGACCATCGGCCAGGCTCACCGCGAGGCGGATTTGCATGTGCATGACCTGGACATGCTCGCCGGTTACTGCGCCGGCTGGTCGCTGCGCACCCTGTTGCACGAAGGGCTCAACGGTGTGCCCGGGCGAGTCGAAGCCGGTCCGCCGAAGCACTTGAGCAGTGCCCTGGGGCAAATGGTGAATTTCCTCGGCACCCTGCAAAACGAATGGGCCGGCGCCCAGGCGTTCAGCTCGTTCGACACCTACCTGGCGCCCTATGTGCGCAAGGATCAGCTGAGTTTTCAGGAGGTGCGCCAGGCTATCCAGGAGTTCATCTACAACCTCAACGTGCCCTCCCGCTGGGGCACCCAGACGCCATTCACCAACCTGACCTTCGACTGGGTGTGCCCGCAGGATTTGCGTGAGCAGATACCCGTCATCGGTGGTGAGGAAATGCCGTTTGCCTACGGCGATCTGCAAGTCGAAATGGAGCTGCTCAATCGCGCCTACATCGAGGTGATGCAGGCCGGCGATGCAAAAGGGCGGGTGTTCACCTTTCCGATCCCGACCTACAACATCACCCACGACTTTCCATGGGACAGTGAAAACGCCGACCGCCTGTTCGAAATGACTGCGCGTTACGGCCTGCCGTACTTCCAGAATTTCCTCAATTCGGACCTGCAACCCAATCAGGTGCGCTCGATGTGCTGCCGCTTGCAGCTGGATGTCCGCGAGTTGCTCAAGCGTGGCGGTGGTTTGTTCGGCTCGGCGGAGCAGACGGGTTCGCTCGGCGTCGTCACCATCAACTGCGCGCGGCTCGGCTATGTGTTCAAGGGGGATACCAGCGGTTTGCTGCAACGCCTGGACACGCTGATGGAACTGGCGATGGAAAGCCTGGAGGTCAAGCGCAAAGTCATTCAGCACCACATGGATGCCGGTTTGTACCCATACACCAAGCGTTACCTCGGAACCCTGCGCAACCACTTCTCCACCATCGGCCTCAACGGCATGCATGAAATGCTGCGCAATTTCACCGGAGACGAGGAGGGCATGCACACCGAGCTCGGCCGGCAGTTTGCCCTGAAGATGCTCGATCATGTGCGCGCCACGTTGCTGCGTTTCCAGGAAGAAACCGGCCACATGTACAACCTGGAAGCGACGCCGGCCGAGGGCACGACCTACCGCTTCGCCAAGGAAGACCTCAAGCGCTACCCCGACATTCTCCAGGCTGGCAGCGTGCAAGCGCCGTATTACACCAACTCCTCGCAATTGCCCGTGGGCTACACCGAAGACCCTTTCGAGGCGCTGGAACTTCAAGACGAGCTGCAATGCAAATACACCGGCGGCACGGTCTTGCACCTGTACATGGCCGAGCGGATTTCTTCGACCGAAGCCTGCAAGCAACTGGTGCGCAAAGCCCTTGGCCGCTTCCGCCTGCCGTACCTGACCGTGACCCCGACATTCTCCATCTGCCCGGTGCACGGCTACCTCGATGGCGAGCATGAGTTCTGCCCCAAGTGCGACGAAGCACTGCTGCTGCAAGAACAGAAGCTCGGCACCGTTCATTGATTTCGATCCACTCAACTGCAAGGAGCTACACCATGACTGCATCGCAAACATTGCCCCAGGCTCAACGTCAACGCTGCGAAGTCTGGACTCGGGTAATGGGCTATCACCGCCCTGTGTCGGCGTTCAATCCGGGCAAACAGTCGGAGCACCGCGAGCGGGTGCACTTCACTGAAAGCGCGGCGCTGGCCGGGCGCCAATGAGTCGAACGCTTCGGGTCGGGGGCATGGTGCCCCTGACCACTATCGACTATCCGGGACAGCTCGCCTGCGTGCTGTTTTGCCAGGGTTGCGCCTGGCGTTGTCGTTACTGCCATAACCCGCAGTTGATCCCGCCTCGTGGCACAGACGAAGTGGATTGGCGGCGGGTGTTGGCGTTTCTGCAACGGCGTCAGGACCTGCTCGATGCGGTGGTGTTCAGTGGCGGCGAGCCGACCTTGCAGGACGGTTTGCTCGGTGCCATGGATGAGGTGCGGGCGATGGGATTTCGCATCGGTTTGCACAGCGCCGGCATCAAGCCCGCCGCGTTCGCCAAGGCACTGACCGGGGCCGATTGGGTCGGTTTCGATGTCAAGGCGTTACCCGAGGATTGCCAGGCGATCACTCGGGTCGAGGGCAGCGGAACCGCTAACTGGCGCAGTCTTGAGTATCTGCTGGCCAGCGGTGTCGACTACGAATGTCGCACCACGGTGCATTGGCATCTGTTCGAGCCGGCGCGTCTGCTGATCCTCGCCAAGCGCTTGAGCGAACTCGGCGTCAAACGCTTCGCCGTGCAGTTGGTTCGCACCGAGCGGATGTTCGATCCGCTGTTGCCCAGCATTTCGGCACAAGCCTTGCTTCCTGAGCTGTGGGAGGCCATGCGCGAGTTGTTTCCAGCCTTCGTGTTACGGGGGTAACCGAGGCTGAGTTTTAACGTTTAACAGGGACATCCATCATTAGGTTTTCAAATGCGCTGCCAATCGGCAGGTATCAAACGGGGAGCATTTGATATGGCCAAATTAACCACAGCACAACGGATCGTCATCGGCTTTGCCATCGCGCCGTTGGCATTGATGGGCATGGCGTTTTACGCGTTGCACGATCTGGCAACGCTCAAGGAACAGGCGGTGGTGATCGTCAAACAGGACTGGCCGAAGATCGATCCGATCATGGTCATCGCCACCGGCGTGCGCGATAACGCCAGGAACACACGGGATCTACTGATCGATAAAGACAATCAGCAAGTGCAGCAGTCGATCGATGCCACCAAGAAGCGGATCACTCAGGCGCTCGAAACGCTTGAGCCGCTGTTCTACTTGCCTGAGGGCAAAACCGCTTACGCCGCGCTGAAAAAGAATCGCGAAGCCTACGTTGCGGCGTTCACTCAAGTGCAGGTGTTGATCCGGCAAGGGGCCTTCGATGACGCCATGGCACAGCTGAAACAAAAGGTCGTGCCGGCCGAACGCGAGGTTTATGCCAGCCTGGATCAGTTGATGGCGCTGCAAGGCAAAATATTCGCCGACCGAGAACAGGCAGCGCAGGCACTGTACAGCGATGCCCGGCGCAATATGTTCGGGTTGTTTTTGTTCTGTGTGGCGCTGGTCATTGCCGCGGCGGTAGTCGTCACGCGCAGTGTGACCCGTCCATTGGGTGGCGAGCCGGATGATGCCGCACGGTTTTTGAGTCAAATTGCTCTAGGCGACCTGACGATTCAGGTGCCCGTGAACTCAAGTGTCGGCGGCAGCGTGATGATGAACATGCATCAGATGCAGCAAAGTCTGAATGCCATGGTCAGGCACATCGCGACCTCGGTGGACCAGGTGGCCAGCTCCTCCGAAGAACTGAGCGCGGTCAGCAGCCAGACCAGCAGTAACCTGCAATTGCAGGGGCTGGAGATCGAGCAAGCAGCCACCGCAGTGAACCAGATGACCGCAGCAGTCGATGAAGTGGCGCGCAATGCGGTGAGCACCTCCGAGGCCTCGCGGCAGTCCGAACAAACCGCGCAGCGCGGGCGTGAGCAGGTTCAGGAAACCGTGGTTTCAATCGGCGCACTGGCCGATGGCGTCACCGACACCTCACAACGCATCGAGCAACTGGCGGGCCGGGTGCAGGACATCAGCAAGGTGCTGGACGTGATTCGCAGCATCGCCGAGCAAACCAATTTGCTGGCCCTCAACGCGGCGATTGAAGCGGCGCGGGCGGGGGATGCCGGACGCGGTTTTGCCGTGGTCGCCGATGAAGTGCGCGCCCTGGCGCATCGCACTCAAGAGTCCACCCAGGAGATCGAGCAGATGATTGGCAACATTCGTCTCGATACCGGCCATGCGGTGACCGCCATGCAAAGCAGCAGCAACCTGGTGCGGGCCACCCTGGAAGTGGCGCAACGCTCGGGCGATGCACTGGATGAAATCACCCGGTCGATCTCGCAGATCAACGAGCGCAACCTGATGATTGCCAGCGCCACGGAGGAGCAGGCATTGGTGGCGCGTGAGGTGGATCGCAATCTGATGGGGATTCGAAACTTGTCCGAGCAGGTCTTGCTCGGCGCTCAGCATACTCACACGGCGGGTCACGATTTAGCGCAGATGGCCGGGGCGCTGCACCAGACGGTGGCGCGTTTTAAGGTCTAGTCGATCCGGTGGGTGGTTGTGTCGGGGGCTCAGGCCCAGCCCCAGAACAGCAACCACCAGCCGAACCCTACCAAGCCGATGGCGAGTGACAGGCAAGTGCTGCCAGCGCAGCGACGAACCTGGGAAAGGCCTTCGCGGTCCAGCCGTTTCCATCCCAGCAGCAGGCTCCATCCCATCGCGGCCAATAACAAACAGGCCCTGGCCGGTTGTACCCACTCCAGCAACAGACCTTCGTAGCGCAGCAATTTCACCGTTGTGGCCGACAGCCCGAGAAACAATCCCGCACCACCCAAGGGCGTGAGTGTCAGCGCCAGGGGCCAATACAGTGCAGGATCTTGCGCCAGTCGAGCCGTCAGGCGCAGAAGGATCATCAGCGCAGTGCCCAACACCATCGAACTCAAACCCAGATAGACGACGATGCTGAAACCGTCGAGCCAGCTGAAGCTGTCGTTGAGCTGCGGGTAATGGGTCAGCAGCCACCAGGGCGCGTTGTCCTGCAATGCCCAGAGTTGGTCGTGCTCGACTAGCCATTGGGCGAGGGTTTGTTTTAGGGCGACGAACCATGGGCTGACCGTCCACTGAAAGGCGCCCATGGCCAGGCCGATCACACCAAACAGCAATAGGCGCGCGTCCCACGGTGAAAGCGTTTGCGCCGTTGCGTGAAGAATCTCTTGGTTGCTGGAACGGGCAATCAGTTGAACGGCGCCGCGTTGGCCGCTGCAGCGTCCGCAGGCGTGACAGTCACTGGCGCCTTGCATGCGACGGATATCGAGCAAGGGCGCGCAGTTGGGCGGCGGCAGGCGAGGTGCGGAGTTTTCCATCCAGCGTTGTTCGTCGACCTGAAAATGCACGGGTGCCAGGCGGGCGAGCAGGGCGAAGACGCCGCTGACCGGGCACAGGTAACGGCACCAGACCCGCTTGCCCCGGGCGAACAGTAACCCGACGATGACCGCGGCGACGGTCGAGCCGCCCAGAATCACCAGCGCCGCCTGGGCGTAGTCATAGACGCTGATCAACTGGCCGTAGAGGGTTGTCAGGCAGAACGCCAGGGTTGGCCAGCCACCCCAGCGCAACCAGCGCGGCACACCCAAACCTTTGCCGTAATGACTGGCCCATTCGCTGAGTGAGCCTTCCGGGCAGAGAACGCCACACCAGAGTCGGCCGAACAGCACGATCGACAGCAGCACGAATGGCCACCAAACGCCCCAGAACAAAAACTGCGCGAACAGGGTCAGGTTATCGAGCAGCCGTGCCTGGCTGTCCGGCAGCGGCAACACCGCCGGGATCACCAACAGCAACGCGTAGAACAACACGACGACCCACTGCACAGCACGAATGACGGGCGCATGGCGACGCATGCCGTCGCCCAGGCACTGCAACCATTGATTGCGGCGACTCAGCTCAGGCATGGGACTTTTTCCGTAGCCCGTTGACGCAGCCAACCGCCGACGGCCAGCCAATAACCGGCCAGCACCAATAACGTCATGCTACTGGGTGTCGCACGATAACCGGCAAACCCTGCGAGAAAACCACCCAGCCCATGGCTGTCGCTGAGCAAGGCACTGCTGTCCCAAAGCGCATCACCCACGAGGCTGTACATCACCTCCGGTAAATCCAGGGCGAGTAATTGGCCGCCGACTCGCTCGGTGCCGCTGACCAGCAATGCCGCGCCGAGTACCAGCAAAACAGCTTCGCTGATGGCAAAGAATCGTTGCCACGAGATGAACCGGCGACTGCTGTGCAGCAGGGCAATGGTCAGCGCGGACAGCACCAGTCCCATTGCGCCGCCGATGGCAAACAAACCGAGCTGCGGGCCTCGCAACTGCGCGCCGGCGCCATAGAGAAAGACCACCGTTTCACTGCCTTCGCGGCTGACGGCGAGCATGGCCAGCAGTAACAGACCTGCGCCACCTTGCCGGGCCAGGTGGCTATCGGCGTGTCGTTGCAAATCGTGCTTGAGCGTGCGCCCGTGACGGTGCATCCAGCCGACCATTTGCACGATCAGCAGGCTGGCCACCAGCGCGAGTGCGGCCTGGAACCATTCACTGGCCGAGCCGCTCATGGCCTCACCGGCAAACAGAATCAACACCGCCAGCAGCCCCGACAGCATCAACCCCAGCACGACGCCGGCCCACAAGTACTTCGCCAGTCGATCACCTTGATGCTGCTGGCTGACCCAGGCCTGGAGAATGCCGATCACCAGCAGCGCCTCGACGCTTTCGCGCCAGACAATGAACATTGATTGATTCATGGAAACTCCGTGTTTGAACGGGTTATTTCGCGAGGATGCCGCCCTCGGGCAGTTGCGGATTGAACTCGTCGAAGAAGGGGTAGTGGCCGGGCCTGAGCGGGTGAATGACCACGAAGGTTGTCACTCCCGGCGACAATACTTTTTCAACCCGCAATGGCGTGCTCTCGAACTCGGCAGGCCCTTTGCCGATATTTTTCAGGATGATCTTGAAGCGCTGTCCGGCCGGAACCTCCAGCAAGGCAGGGGAGAAGTGGCCATCGCGCAAGCTGAGTTCATAGCTCGGTAATTCGGCATACGCCGTGAACGGCGCCACTGCTCCGGCCAGCATCAGCCAGGCAATCTGCAGGCGCTTCATTCAATAGCCGCCTTTTTTACCGATGCCGGCATAGATGAACTCGTAGTGCAATTCGCAGCGTTCAAACCAGGGGGCTACGCCGGTTTCCTTATCGGTATGGCGGCCAAGGGACCCATGACCACCGGGTGGCAGGACGGTGAAGGTCAGCTGATATTTGCCTGGGCCGAGCAGCTTTACATTGTCGCCATAGTGCGGGCCGTCATTGGCGACCATGGCGTGGAAATCGCCTTTGAGTTCGTTCTCATTGCCCTGTTTTTTCAGGTTGAACGAGACATTGAGGTAAGGCACGAAACTGCCTTCCTGAAAGCCCTGTCGATTGTCCGCCGTGGCGCGGATGTCGGCTTCCAGGTGCACATCGGAATCCGCGGTGGCCCGCATCATGCCGGCAGGCGCCATCTCGATCGGCTGCAAATACACCGCCCCGACTTCCAGCCCCGGACACAACTGGGGTTCCCCGATCGGGTATTCCTTGGACTGAGCCAACGGTGAGAGCAAGAGCAGGGCGAGTGACAGCGAAAAGGTCGTACGCATGATGTCTTCCTGGGCACTAACGAGTAAGAGCCCGAGTGTAGGAAGCTTTCCTGCGAATAATAATGATTGTTATCAAGTTTTCAGCAATTAAGCCTGCGGCTTGGAACGCTTGCGAAACCGCTCGGCGCGGTCGACGCTGTCGCTCATCTGCGCCGCCGCGTGAATCGTCAGAGGATGCTGGGTGAAGCCAGGCCGGGGTGATATGTAGGCGGCCATTTCGCGGGCGACGGCTAACTGTTGATCCGAACCTTGTGTCAGTAACGCGATAACCAGGTTTTCCAGGGCAATCACCCGGACACGAAGGTGGACCAGTTCTGCATTGGTCAATTCGGGGGGAGAGGAAAATGCTTCGGCGTCGAGTGATTTTTCCGCGACTTCATCATCCCAGGTCGACAATCGAACAGGGCTTTGATCTCCGGCAGGTGTTTTTTTACCAGGCATAAGAAGCTTCTCCAGGTGTTTTTATGTGGCTGCCCAAGGGCCGGAAACGCTATGACATACCCGATTTCCCGGCAGGACAAGCTTAGCCGTACCTTGATCCGTATCAAGGTCACCTATGCGCGAGCGATGTAGGTTGGAGGTACATCCTAGTGGTAAACCGGGGATCGACATGGCCAAGAATTTTCCCATCAGCCCCAAGCACCCCGAGCGCATTTGCTGGGGCTGCGACAGGTACTGTCCAGCAAACTCCCTGGCGTGCGGCAATGGCTCCGACAGGACAATGCATCCAGCCGAAATGATCGGAGACGATTGGTATCTGCATGGCGACTGGGGCATTGAACCGTTGATCGCGGTAGAAGACGTGACGGACGATCCCGGCCTGAAGGGCTGAGCAACCCCCTGGAAACATAGAAACCACCTGACGGAATTTTTTTTGAAATCAAGGGGTTGCCAGCCTCGGGAAATCAGTACATAATTCACGCCATCGAAAGCACTGACCGCTGAAAAAGCTCAATGTTTTCAAGGAGTTAGATCACGAATCTTACTCCAAGTTTGTACGCGTTTGTTGTTGTGCTACATGACATCAAATGTTTGAGGCCGAGTAGCAAAATGGTTATGCAGTGGATTGCAAATCCACCTACGCCGGTTCGATTCCGACCTCGGCCTCCACTTTAAACGAGCTCCGTAGATCTATGATTTACGGAGCTTTTTTATTTGTACTGTCCTGCAAGATTTAGTCTTGAAAAGGCCAGTCGCGAACTTGCTTCACCGGAGCGGGATGTATATATTTCCCCCTCTGCTGCACAGGCGTCAGAACTGCCAGATCGTTATTTGACAGTCTTCAGACTGCTTCACCGCGCTACCGCCCGAATGGCGAAACTGGTAGACGCATGGGACTTAAAATCCCCCGCTCGTAAGGGCGTGCCGGTTCGATTCCGGCTTCGGGCACCATCTTGCATTCCACAGAGCGCTTTTGAGTTCTTTGGAAGCCTTGAAAAACCTGCCTTCTGGCGGGTTTTTTCGTTTTAGCATTCCGTCGGAATCTTGCCCATTCTTCTCGAATCCAGTCATTTAGAGGGTAAAGTTAGGGGTAGTCTTTGGTTCGATTAAGGATAGTACCCTTATGTCGCGCACAACTGCTCCGCTTACCGACGCTGCTTGCCGTTTAGCCAAGCCAACAGACCGTCCCTACAAACTTTTCGACGGCGACGGTCTCTATCTCCTAATCCAACCCAATGGCCGTAAAGGCTGGCGTCTCAGGTACGTAAAGCCTGACGGCCGGGAGGGGTTGACCTCCCTCGGCAGCTATCCTGTGATTGGCCTTGCCGATGCGCGCCAGAAGCGTTTAGATGCGAAGCGGATGCTCGCAGACGGCATTGATCCCGTTGAGAACAAGCGTAAAGCCAAAACGGAAAATGCTGTCAACGGCCGTACCTTTGAAAGCGTTGCGTTGGACTGGCACAAGAACATGTCGGCCAGATGGACACCCGACCATTCCAAAAATGTGTTCAACCGTCTGAATAACTATGTTTTCCCGTTTATCGGTGCTCGCGCGATTGCTGATCTCGATACTTATGATCTGATGCTACCTTTGGAGGCGATCAGAAAACGTGGAACGATTGACGTCGCCTTAAGGGTACAAAGATACCTGCAAAGTATTATGCGTGAGGCAAAACGCCTTCGTCTTATTCCGATAAACCCTGCGTACGATCTTCAGGGCTTGATCAAAGCGCCGCGAGTCTCCCATCGGCCTGCATTGCCCCTGTCACGCCTGCCTGAATTACTGGCACGAATCTATGCCTACAAGGGCCGAGAGTTGACCCGGCTAACGCTCATGCTCTCGCTGCACGTGTTTGTTCGCTCGAGTGAGTTACGTTTCGCTCGTTGGTGTGAGTTCGACCTTAAGCGTTGCGTATGGGAGATCCCGGATACTCGGCCGGAGCTGGAGGACGTACGCCATTCAACACGGGGGACGAAAATGGCGGGCGATGTTCATCTTGTGCCTTTATCGCCGCAAGTTGTGGCCGTGCTTGAACAGATCCACACCCTCACTGGCACATTCGACCTGGTGTTTGCCGGTGATGCTAGGGCCTGGAAGCCGATGTCAGAAAACACCGTGAACAAAGCGTTGCGCACCATGGGATACGACACGAAGACAGAGATTTGTGGTCACGGATTCCGCTCAATGGCCTGTAGCGCACTGATCGAGTCAGGTCTGTGGTCTGAGACGGCCATCGAAAGGCAAATGAGTCATAGAGAGCGCAACAGCGTTAGAGCCGCCTACATTCACAAGGCAGAGTTTATTGAAGAGCGTCGGTTGATCATGAACTGGTGGAGCAGGTACCTTACGGCGAATCTTCGGGAGCATGTCACGCCTCATGAATTTGGGAATCAGGCCGGCCGGAATGCCACACGATTAAACGTCAAACGTGGTGCGATGAAGTAGGCGTGTCGCGAATGCTTCATAGGGGGGCTAAAGGTTGTTCGCCCTCAATCTGGAAAGTTTTGCTGCTTCCTCGTGTGCCGTGCTCCGGGGCTCAGCACTGAGATGTTAACTTCGAGCAATGACTACGGACGTTACCACCATGCTTGAGTGTTTCTAATGAGCGTTCATTTTTCTTCGATAAGCCGCTGGATATCTGAAGTTCAGGACCCGCTTGAAGTACTGGGAGACACTTGCAAAATGATGGTTAGCATCTGATTTCTAAGGCCTGATGATTGCGATACGCTGCCATTCAGTCGGATTTTTTATTGCGCAGTAGACACCGTCTGCAGCACTTAACAGGTCTGGCTCGTTTGAATTACGAATATAATCCGCAGCGGTTATTCCTCCTTCGAGCTGGTCTGAAAAGCCGGAGTAACTGGCCATGTAAAGAGACTTATTTTTTATGAGGTACTCGAATTTGAGGGGGAGTTAAATACCTTCTGACTACGATGTCGTCCGGGATATCAGTTTCTATCATGAGGCGTCCTGCTGATGATGGAATTAGGATTCTCAATCGTCGCCGCGGTGCTGAAGCACCAGCTTGGCCAGGCCCTGGCGGATGTACCCCTCGTTTTTGCCAATGGCCTGCAGGGCACCACGGTTGTTCTCACCGGTCACTGCATGGCCTTGGCACTCGACTAGCAGCGCCAGCTCCATGATGGCCGCTTCCAAAGCCAGCTGATTGTTTTACAGACGTTCGAGGGTGTCAGACAGAGAGTATTCAGGGGCGGACATGGCTTCGACTCCGTTCGAGGAAATCGGAAGCGTAGCAGGACAAATGTCAGTCGGGTTACTCAGAGTGCGCGCCTTAAGGATGGTTAAAGTAACCTCATGTTTTCCGGCTACTGTAGTGGTCAACTAATCCCGGACACGACGTTAAGTTTTTCCTCGGCCTGCGCTGGTGCCAACCCATCGTTGAATTGATGAGGCCGAATCCAGT